>NZ_LR134386.1:0-306666 GCF_900637665.1 Chryseobacterium nakagawai | reverse complement strand
TATGTTCCCATTGTAACTATGATTTAACTCAAGATATTGAAAAAGCAAACAAAAATCAAGTTTCTAATCAATTAGAAATTTATCAAATTCTAAACCAAGGATATTCAGAAAATATCCAATATAGTTTCTCTTATTTTTATCTACTTCAAAGTATGATGACACTTTTATCACGAAAACATCCAGTTTGGGGAAGATTGAGAGAAGCCTGCGAACTTGAGTTTGGCGCTCTTCCTCAAATAAATCAGAATTTTACAATGTGGCCGATTGAAAGCCGAATGCCAATTTTTGAAATAGCCTGTAAAATAATTAATGATTATTCTTTTCTAAAATATCTAATTGTCAGATATAATCTTAGATTAAGTGAATTCAGTAAAGATCATATCCTACCATACTCTTTTGAAAACATTTTTAAAAGCCATTATAAACCCTTAAACCAAACCTTATTTTAAATCGAAACTAAAATAACATTTCAATATTTAAATAAATATATATTGATTGTACTTTTTATATTGATATTACAACAAAACCAAACATTCAACCGCACACATCACAAATTTACACACGTAAAAATACAAATATATTAATACAACAAAAAAAAATATTATATTTGCGTTGACTAGTTTAAAAAAGGAAGAAGTCTATTAGAAAAAAGAAATAAAAAAATCCGTTAGTACCTACGAAATACAATAACGGACTTATAAGTTACATAAATAATGGTAAAGGAAAAAATCTTTTATCCCGTCCCCTTATTTCTTGTAGCAAATATAAAAATTTATTAATTAATAATGAAATATATTATGCTAAAATTGAGTGAAAAATTGAAAAAAAATTTCGGGCTGTTTAATATGAAAAATCTTTCTGGATTAAGTTTTACAAACCGAACAAACAAAAATAGCTTACAAACTAATAATCAAACTACTACAAGCTATAAGTATAAGTTAGACTCCACATCTATTTCAACGGAAAAAATGATACTTAACCTAGTAGAATTTAAGAATAAATTCCTCTCTGAAAATGAAGTTTTCCATTATCTTTCTACCACAATAAAAGAAGAAAATTTTAGTCAGAAAAAGATAAATTCTTGCTTGGAAAAACTTGAAAAAGAAAAAAGAATTTATGAATATCGAATTCCGAAAACGCATAAATCAATTTGGGGTCAGGCATGTTGGTTGGATCATAATATGATTCCTAAAAAAGCATATATTAATAATCCGAAATACAGAGATGCAATCCAGGAATATAAACGTCAATGTAATTTAGCCTAATCATTCACAATAATATTAATAGTTATGGATTTCCAATTCAGCTTCCCTCCCATTACAGACGGGTTCTACAAAATCACCAACTTCCCTTATTGGTTCAAAAATGCCAATGACGAAATATACACGAAAGTAGAATTTGCCCATATTATATATGAGCGTGAGAATAATTTTATGGTGGAAAAAATCCAATCCTATTATTATGATGATTTTAATATTGAGGCATTAATGTTTTTAAAAATTGGTGACAAATTTGACGGCAAACTCAATGGCAATTCAAAAAGAATAAAGAAGAAAAGAAATTATCAACTGAGAGTTTTGGTGGATAGTTATGAAAAGATGGATTTCCTAAAAGTAGAAAACGATCAAAACCCAATCTTTTCAGTAGGCTCCCTAGGGACAAGATATTTCCAGATAGAAAAGGAATACGAAGAGGACTTTCCTATAACGATAATTATTCCTTCTGTTGTTATTGCCCAAGCTTTTTTTCTGGTAAATTCATTGATCATTCAAAATTTATTTAGGGCAGATTTTGAGGAATTAACAGAAATTGTTACATGGGAAACCAAAAAAGAAGATGATCTTATTATTGGAGAAATATCGTTGAAAAAACATGGGACTGAGAATATAAAATCAATGGCAAAATCATTGGCATTTTTTTTATTTTCAAAGGAGAATTACCTATGGAACAATCTGCTCAAAATGCAAAGTAACTTATATCATAAAGTATTAAATAACTCTGCAAAGAACATTTATAATTTTTTAATTCCTATACGTGAAAAATTGTATCTGACCATAAATGGCAGCTATATTAATACCCCGGACAAGACATTTTTTTTGGCGAGTGAAATTATTAAGGTGAAACCAGAAAAGAACTTTGATAACATGTATGATACTGACTTTATAAGGTTTATCGATTATTACAACTTATCTTCTACCGAGTCTGGTAATTCTGGTGATTCCTCAGGAAAAAGGTCAAAAGCCACCAATAAAAATAAGAAATCAACCATTACAAAAGATGGAGTTAATCCTAAATTAGCGGAAAATTTCATTGAATCTGGAATTGATATTTTAAGTGACATCGTGAAGCTTTGTATTTATTCTAAAGCTAGTAAATCCAATTCCGGAGGGAAACCAATTTTCCCACCTTCAACTCCTTATGGATCTTTTGATTCCAAACAGCCAGATCCAGGTTCAAAGTCTGGAGAAGTTAGTGGAGGAAAGAAAACTCCTAACAGGGACAAAAAAAGCGAAATTTTTCATATTATCCATGCTATAGCAGATAAATTAAAACATCATTTCATTGTCAATGAACACATCACAAAAAATAATCAAATTGTAATTTTCAAAGTCTATTATAAAGATAAATATGCTTTCTTAATGGATGATGACTTCCATAAACATATTCAACTTATATACACTGCTGATTTAAGTGATGTTGCCGCACCACAAATCAATGAACTTTTAAATTTAGCAAAGGATAATGGTTACAACTGGAAAAAAGTGAGAACAAGTGAAAAATCTACAGGTTTTTTATTTGCTCAACCTACAAATTACAATCGTGACGGAACACGTACTGTAAAAACAATCAAAAACGATGATGGTACCCAAGATCACGAAACAATATCAGACTTGTGCTATTATAATATTCTTAAAAAAATACAGCAGATATTTCAGATCATAATTCAATAATATTGATATTTAAAGAGGTCGATACTAAAAAATTTTAGTATTGACCTTTTTAAATAATGCTACGATATTTATAACTGATTTCAATCTTTTATATTTTTATCATAATCCTTAGAAATTAAAAATATTTTAAATGATTAATCTTCAAAACATAAATATTTTGCAAATGGCTTAGCCAAATTTTGATCAGGTACCCAAGGAAAATTTTGATCAAAACTCTTACCTTCATACGATTTAAGATGTTCTGCTATATCCTCTCCAAATAAATAATATGCTTTTTGAGCAAATGGGGCTATATCATCCCACTCCAAACACATTCTAGTTGCTCCCTTCTGCGGATCTCCAGTAGTTTTCCAAAGCTTTTCAAATTCTAAAAGAAATTTATATCTTCTATCAAAAAGTTCATCTCTTCTTTTCCTCTTTGCTAAACGATAATTTTGAATTGCAAGAACACTACCGATAATAGCTATTGTGGGAGTTAAATAGGCAGCAAAAATAGTTGCTAATTGAGTAAAGTCTTCCATAGATATAAAATATTTTCTCTGAAAATTATTATGAAATTATTTCACATCCCAAAATATCCCTTGGGCGCATACTTTTAAGTAAATAGCAACACTCTTCGTCCTCTGGAATTGCTATATAATTTGATTTACAATAATGTTTAAGGAGATAAGGTTCTTTTATAAGTCTAATTTTCCAATTTGACATGGTAACTGGAGGATCAAAATCTTCAATTATTTGTTCAAAACTCCTATCTATCAAGGCTAACACAAGCTTTTTAAAATAAATATTATATTGAGTATCAATATAATACTCTAATTCTCTATACTTATCTATTAAACATCTTTTGTCTGCATTTGCCACGTTCCAAAAAGACCACCAATAATTATAATATTTATATTCATTATTGTCTTCAATAGTCAGCATTGCCGCCCTAAATTTTTCAGGCAGTTCATTCTCATTATTAAAATATACTTTTAGAACATTTTCTATTTTTTTGAGAAGCTCTAAATCAACAAACGAAACAACATCATGATAATCAGCAACATACAAAGGAAAAGCAATCCTACCTCTTAGTAAATTATTCTCCTCAAGATTTATTATAACTTCTTTAAAATTAATATCATTTGATATAAGTCTAGCTTTTAATATTTCTTCCTCAATTTGTTCACGAGCAAATGCAGACTTTATAGTTGGCAATGTGGATAAGTAAGAAATTATATTTTCGCATCCTTCAGATAGTTCACTTATCAAATTTATAACCCCATCAAATGCTTGAGGGCTACGTATAATTGCAGGACGATCTCCATACTTAGTAACGTCACCTCGAGAAATAATATTTCTGACTACTCTCATCCAATCTGTAAAAGAATCTTGATTAAAATCTTTGACTCTTCTCAAATATTCGGTCTGAGCAAAGAATAGAACTTTTTGAGTGTAAGTAGCGCTATTCCTCTGTATGGTAGAGCTCAAATTATCTTCATAAACAATTGCTGTAAAAATTGTATCAATTGGTTTATGCTGCCATAAATTAATATCTAGTTCCAAGCTTAATCCACTCTTATCTATTTCAGAATATAAATCGAAGCATGAGACTAAATACTTAAATCCATTATTTGAAATCAATTCAACTGGAAGTTTATTAGGATTTTCTTGAAGAGCTGAAATGTTAAAAATTCTATTATCAGCTCTTTCTATAGATAGTCGTATCATAGCAATTGCTGATGCAAAGCGCATAAATGCTTCATCAATAGAATCTCCTTTTCTATGGCTCCAAAGTAAATCTGTCCAGACCGTATCAATTTTGAGTGCAAATGAATCCATAAGAGAGGTGTTAGCCTCCCAAGATTGGTCATTAATATATTTTTGGAAACTTGCCTTAAAGTTTTCGTAAGGAGACAATAATTTCCCCCGAGCATTCATTTTTATATAAAGATCATCTGTAAGTCCAATGTTTCTTAACTCTACATGATAAAATTGAATTAAACAATCTTTTTCAATTAATTTCGTCCATAAATCACTTACATTTTGAAAACGTTCATGAATATCATCAATCATCCTTAACATCGCATCTATTGTTGGGTCTTTTTCCCAAGAAAGTACAAACCAAGGAGAGTCAATTATTTTATCCCTTAAAGTAGTTTCTACACCACCCAAATGAAAATCATTGTTGACCAAAGCAGTACAAAATTCTCTAGAACTAATTCTTGTTTCGTAAGAAAAGTTTAATAAAGTTTTTTTTACTTCTTCTGAACAGTCATTATTCAATTGACAACTATACCAGTGCAGTAAAAACAATGTTGTCAGCCTTTGTTGACCATCCAATGGTTGAAGAATATCCTTTTCTATGCTTCCATATACAAAGTCCAATTTAATTGGTTTCAGTTCTGATAAACTATTAAAAAGAGCAGTAAGAAAATTATCTCTAATCTCTCGCTCATTTTTACGTCCTTGAGCATAGTCTCTTTGTATTATTGGTACTTCAATTTTTGTTGTAGAAAGCAGTTCCCAAAAACTGCATACCTTACCTTTATGTATTGTTTCTGTCAAAACTTAATTTTTTAAATAGTTATCTAATACATCCTGTAAATCTGCATAATACTTATCTCTGTCTTCCTGTGTCCAAAAAGAAATTTTAGGAGGATAATTGCTAAAATATTTTAGAAAGACATTTTTCGTGCATATAGGTATAAAATTACCTTGTTTATCCTTCTCAATAATTGTATTTCTTTTAAATGGAAAAACTGCATTTTTATAACCTCTATTTGTTTCAGAATCGAGCAAAGCAAGATTAGATATATCATTAATATCTTGATCTTTAAGATGCGAATTGAAATGAGCTACAATAGCAGTAAATAAGTCTTCAAAATCTTCATCGTCAGAAATTTCGTATTTAAGTACTCTTTTATTAAGATCTTTACCATCTTTTGTTGATAGGTCTAAGTATAACTTTGCATCTGATAGCCACTTTTCTTTATCATCTGGTAAAGTATCAGTTACTGACGTTATATGTTCAATATCCCATTTTTTATTTTTATAAACATCAAATGGAAAATATGAATTATCATTTTCATTCCTTAGCATTGTCAAAATATTGTATAATAATAAAACATCTTTAACCTTTTTATCTCCATACTGGAGCTCTTCAAGATTGGTGTTTTTAAATATGTCTTTAATTGATTTATCCAAATACTCCTGGAATTCTGTTTTAGTACTAGAAAGAGAGATATTATATAGTTCTTTAATAGTGACAGGACTTGTATTAACAAGAAAACCAACTTTATGATACCAATCTCTCTTATTATACCATTCGTCAAATCGTTGAAAATGAGTCTTTATTTCAGCCCAATTTACATGTATTGTCTCTTCATTTTTATTTTTAAACTTCTTATTGAAAAATCTGAAAGTTGAATAATTATCATTTACATCCTTCTCATCGTTCATCAAATTAAAAATAAATTCAATTCTATTTGTAGAAGATTTATTTCCATTAAGAAAGTACCAAAACTTATCACGTTGCAATGCTTGCTCAATTTGATCCCATTCTGTAGAAATTTCTAATTGTTTATGTCTAATCTTATCGGAAAATTTCTTATCAAAATTCGAACTATTTAGAAAAAGAGCTTTAATTAACTCTGCGTTTGTCAAAGGTATTTTACCTATATTTATACGTGTAAAAATAGCGATTGGATCATCTTCCAAACTTTCATACCATATTACTTTGGTATCAAAAAATAGTTTAGACTCAAAGTTGTTACGGTTGAAATTTTGTTTGGATTGAATCCAATCATGTATAGTTTTGTAGGCCGTTGATATATGAAAAAAATCAACATTATCAGCTCTTATTTCACCAGGAATTAAACCACTCTGAAGAAAGAGTCCCGAATCAATTCGTGTTTCATATGTAAGTCCAAAAATTTGAAATTTAAATCCCTCAGCATAATATTGATTTAGGTAATGTAGAATTAAAAAAATTGTTGTTAGCCTTTGTTGCCCATCAATAACTTCAAACATATCGTCAGAATTTTTCTTTACAACCACTGGCTGTAAACAATACCAAGTTTTTTCATCAGTATCATCAACCTGTTTTGGTTTAAAATCATCGATATCAGTTAATAGATCTAGCACCTCTTTGGTAGTCCAACGATACCCCCTTTGATAAGAAGGAATAAAAAAATTAAATGACTTAAGGTCATTTATTGTTTTAAGTTCTAAAATGTTCTCCATGAAAAATAATTTGAGATGGTCATTAGCCTTTCAAATGTACATTTTTTAGTTGAATTATCTCTGCAGGATTTACTTATGTTACTAATTTAATATAACCTTTATTCAATTTAAAATTTGGCGTCTATTTTTTTACTCAACAAAAATACAAATAGACCTAAAATTACATAACCCATTAATACTTCAACTGTAACTATCATTCTGGCAATATCCGTTTTGGGAAAGATATCTCCATAACCCAATGTTGTAAAAGTAACTATACTATAATAAAAGCTTCCTAGAAAAGTATGAGTACCATTATTAAAATCATCAGCAATTATTAAATATATCGTAGCAAATATTAAATTTAAAATTAAACTAAAGCAACCTAAAACAGAAAAGGAACGCCAATATTTTGTAGTCAACACTTCAAAAAAAAATCCAATTCGACTAGATAGGGGTAAGCGCTCAGATTTATGAAGCATTTTATACACATATTGAAACCATTTCACATATTCAATAAATTTTATTAATTCTGTACTAGAACCCTGACTAATTGAATTAGCATAAAATGTGGTTTGTTCTCCTTTACTATTGAATTCTAATCTGCTAAAAATATTAAAACAACTCCACCACAGCAGCTTAAAATACGAAATTTCCGTAAACTCCATTCCATTTATGCCTAAAACAGCTTCATCTAACACAATTGCGTGTACATAACTACCACTTACATTAATACCACTTAATGTAGAGCCATTATAAGCTTTAATCATTACAAGTCTTGCTTTTTTAAAACTAGAGTTAAGAAAGCTAGTTTCCACCAATGTAACATCTTGAAAATCGCTATTGTTAAAATTCGCAGAATAAAACATACAATTTATGATACATGCATTATAAATTTGGATATTCTCCAAATTAACGCCAATAAGATCTGCTTTTCCATTTATTTTAGAGGTTGGAAAAATGTTACTAAAATCTTGTAAGGTGTATGATTTCCCCTGATACAAAAATGCAAAATCAGTAAAACTGATTTCACAAAGATGTGTATTCTCTATAAAGACTGAATTAACTTTATTTTTTAAATATTTCCTTATTTCTTCAGTACAAATTTTTCCAATTTCTGATTCCCATCTAACAATTTTTCCAAATAAATCAGATTCTCCAATATTAAATGGAATGTCTTTTTGAATTTCATCCTTATTTTCAAACCAAAAGTCTGATAAATTTTCTGAGGAATTAAATAGTTTATGTTTACAAATTTTCTCCTTGTATAACTCATATTTTAGCATGAAAAATGGTATTAGTTACTTTATGAATATAATAAATAATTACCATTTAGACAAATTGATATCTATTTTACAAATAATTCGCCTTATTTATCTGGTTCATCATATGTATTAAAAATGCTTATTGTTTTATTGCATTTATTGCTTGCTTTTTTTTTGATTTTTATTTCTGTTATTGCAAGCCTAAGAAATTGTTTTAATATAAAATCTAAGTTCTCTTCTTTGATTTTCAAAATAACCTTCACCATTATTTTCAAATTAATTATTGATGCATTAGTGATTTAGAATTTTCTTTTTTTCAGCCTCATATTCAAATTCATTAATAGCACCTGAAGAAAGTAAATTATTCAGTTTAATTAACTGATCGTATTTGTCAGTTATTGCTATATCCTTAGATTTATTTTTAATATAAACAATATTTTTGCTTGAAAAAGCCTTTGTAAAGGCAAACCACCAACCATAAATCGTCCATCCAAAAAAAAGATTGATAAATAATACGCTGAAAAATTTAAATCTTATAATTGTGAGCCTAAATAAAGCAACTATAGTAGGAATAAAATAGATGAAAAGAACCATTTTAAAAAACGGAAATCCATCATTATTATGACTAATAGTAGATAATAATACTAACATGTTTTATTTATTTTTTATTATTTCTCCTTTTTATCTGTATATGAACAATAGGAAACATATTATTAAGAGTTGTTCAAATATAAAACATTTCACCATAAAAGCCACTAATTAGATACACCTTTTTAATGGTAACATAACCGGTGCTTATTTGCAAGATTTGTATTCTCTAATTGAGATTACATGGAGGAAAAAGAATTTTTAAAAGAAGAAGTCCTACAAAAACTTGGGAAGCGAATAAAGGAACTTAGAATAGCTAAAGGATATTCTAGTTATGAATATTTTGCATATGAGCATAACATATCAAGAGCTCAATATGGTAGGTATGAAAAAGGAGAAGACCTTCGTTTTAGCACACTAGCAAAGGTTATTAACGCTTTCGGGATGACTATGAATGAATTTTTTGCTGAAGGATTTGAAGAACTATAAAATACTCATGTAAAACGAGGCTACTAGAAATAGCCTCGTTTAGAAAAAACACAATAAAGCTTAACACTAGAATTAGTCTTCGGATTCGAAATGTCCCTCAAAAAAATCAAAGATTTTTAAATGTCCATTAAATTTTCTTTTTTTCAACAATCCTACTGCCATTAAAGCAATAAATAGAAAACCTACAATAAAGATTAGTAATAAAATCTCATACATAGTTGATAATTTTTAAATTAATTAAATTACTCTTGGAGCCCTTCCAACAGCTTCATATTGCAAATAAATAGAACACTGCTTTTCTCTTAAAGGACAACATTGTATTGCAATAATTAAATTCAAAAATATATTCGGATTATAAAAAAAGTTACGACACAGACTCAAAACACTAATAATCAACTAAATAAAATAAAGCATAGTATAAAACCCACGAACCCATTTTAATAATCGCAATTGAAGTGCTTCTATTTTTTGCATATTATTTACATTTTGGTGAAAAAATAACAACATTTTTTTGTCGCATTTTTTCACATAAATTTTATCAAATCCATTTTTTTGACTTTTTATTAGAAATTTTAATTATTCAAATATTGATTACTTCATAATCTAAAATAGAGTTTACTATTGCTCTATTCTATATCTCGGAAGCCCAATTTCATGTGCCTGTGGATATGGCTTTCTGAAGGTCATACTGACATCCTCTTTAATCTGTCTGTGAACATCATACTGCCTCTCTTTATCATAAGCATATCGAGGGTCGGGAATCATCGGCATTTTAGCCATTTTATGAATAGTTATCGTTGGAAAATGAAAATCAACTTCTACTGTTCCAAGTAATAGATAGCATCCACCGCCTTGAAAGTCATATTTTTTCAAACTATCAGGAAAATGAGCTGTATCAAAATAATCACCATTCACATCAATCCAGGTGCCAAAATACATGTTGCCTTTTTTAGTGGGAACATGTTTTCTTGCAATAAGATAAGCCAACATTTTTACTTGTCTCTTATGATGCTGAAGTAAATCTTTTACGAAAACTGATCCTCTGTACTTCGTTTGTAGTAAGTCAAATGGACTGCAGGAAACAGGAAAACCAATAAGTTCGATTTCATCAAAAGCATCTTCAGAAAGTTCTCTTTTCAATTGTGGCAGCTTGAATTCCTGAACAGGCTCTTCAATCAGCATAAGCCCTCTTTGTTCAGGCTTAAAATTCATCAATAATATCCGGGCTCCTACTAGCAATTCATTTTTAGGTTTACCCGTAAATCTCAAGGCACCAATAAAGATCAAAATCTGTACAGTTTCAATACCAATGGGAATCCGCTTGATAAAATCTTCAAGAGATTTGTACTCTCCGTTCCGTTCACGTTCCTCAACAATACCATTCGCAACTTTTGTTTCCAACCCTTCCAGAAGCATCAATCCCAAGTAAATATCTGCTCCTTTAAGTGTTGTTTGATATTCACTGGCATTAACACACGGAGTCTGAATACTCCCTCCTAACATTTTTGCCTCATGGATATATACTTCTGTACGATAAAAACCTCCTTGGTTATTAATAACAGAAACCATAAACTCCAGCGGGTAATATACCTTTAAATAAAGACTCTGGTAACTCTCCACAGCGTAGGAAGCTGAGTGAGCCTTACAGAAAGAATATCCGGCAAAAGATTCTATTTGTCTGTAAGCTTCGGCAGTTAATGGTTCAGAATGCCCAAGCTTTCTGCAGGATTCAAAAAAATTAGCTTTTACCTCCTGAAGTTTTTTAATGGAGCGCCCTTTTCCGCTCATTGCCCTGCGCAAAATATCACCATCAGCAAGAGATAACCCTCCAAAATATTGGGCAATCTTCAGAACATCTTCTTGGTAAACCATAATGCCATAAGTTTCCTTCAGATGCTCTTCAAATATTGAATGAAAGTATTCAAATTGCTGAGGATGATTATGCCTGAATATATATTCACGCATCATTCCACTTTGAGCAACTCCAGGACGGATAATAGAGGAAGCCGCAACCAATGTTCTGTAATTATTACATTTTAATCTTCTTAAAAGTCCCCGCATTGCTGGAGATTCAATATAAAAACATCCAATAGTTCTTCCTATCGCCAAATATTCATTGGATCTTTCTTCATCCTTGGATAATTTTGTGTCCCGAATATCTACTGTGATTCCTCTTGTCTTTTTAATAAGATTCACAGTGTCATTAATTGTCCCTAATCCTCTCTGGGAAAGAATATCAAACTTTTCTAAACCGATATCTTCCGCCACGTTCATATCGAACTGAACAATCGGAAATCCTTTGGGAGGCATTTCTAATGCCGTATAATTGGTGATTGGTTCTTCTGAAATCAATATTCCACAAGCATGCATGCTTCTTTGGTTAGGAAACTTCTCCAATAGTTTACCATACCTCTGTACCAATTCCACTACAGAATTCTGATCATACCTTTCCATTGATTTGCTTGTCAAGTCATCCAGTTCTTCCTTCGGCAGGCCAAATACTTTTCCAACTTCCCTAAAAATTGATTTATATTTAAATTCAACATTAGTTCCACAAAATGCAACATGATCTTTACCATATCTGTCAAAAATATATTCTAAGATCGTATCTCTGTTTTGCCAACTCCAGTCAATATCAAAATCCGGAGGGGTCTTACGGTTAAGATTAAGAAACCGTTCAAAATAAAGATTAAGTTCCAGAGGGCAAATATCTGTGATTCCTAAACAATAACTGACAATGGAATTGGCACCACTTCCTCTTCCTACATGCATAAAGCCCATGCTATTGCTATAACACACAATGTCCCAGGTAATAAGGAAGTAGGAGCAAAAGTTAAGCTCATCAATAACTTTCAGCTCTTTTTCTATTCTTTTTTTAGCAATTTCATGGTTTAATCCATATCTTTTTACCAATCCCGAATAAGCTAATCTGCGCAAAAGTTTCAAATCATCTTCTTTCGATTTTGTATAAAAATTCTTGTTCTTAACTTCTTTAAAATCAAACTCAAAACAGCATTCGGCGAGAATATCCTTTGTATTTTCAATAATCTGAGGGTATCTTTCAAATGCTTGTACCATTTGCTGTTCAGTAATAAAATATTCAGATCTGCGGCAAGCATCTCTTTTGGTAAGTTTAGAAAGCAAGGTATTATTATCAATTGCCCTTAGAATCTTATGCAGTTCATACTCTTCATCTGTACTAAAAGTGACAGGATGGAAAATGACCATTTTAGAAATATACCTTTCATATTCAGGGCGAATCAGGAAATTCAATTCCTCCATTCTTACTCCTATATATTCATTGGCTTTCAATTCTGGGGGAATATTACTCATCGGATAAACAATTAATACCTCCTTAAATTCAGGAGCTATTTCAGATAGTTCTTTACCATCGCAGTTATGACCTGTAATGACTTTGTTGATCTCACCAATTCCTGAGAACTTTCTAGCTATACCTACGTAAAGAAGTTTACCATCCTTTCTGACTTCAACACCGGGAATGGGTTTTATATTAAACTTTTCACATTCTTTTTTAAAATCATAAATTCCGGTTACGGTATTGATATCAGTCAATACCAGTTCTTTGGCTCCTGATTCATGTGCTTGTTTTACCAATTCCTCGATGGATAAAGTTCCATAACGAAGGCTATGAAAAGAATGACAGTTAATAAACATGTTGAAAAGATTTAAAATTATTTCCCGAAATCAAAGCCAGATGCCCGCCCTACAGCATCAGATCCGTAACGGTTTTTGATATAATCCATGGTTTGGTATAGAATCATCTGCTCCTCAGTATCTTCAAATAGATTCATCTGGTGACTTCCATGAACAAGGCCTGTAAAGCGAAGCCCTACCAAACGAAGCCTCATTCTTCTGGTATACGCCTTATTGAACAATTCCCGAGCAACTCTTGACAAGGTGTGATCTGCAGAAGTATAAGATACTTTACATTGCTTGGTTTCCGTATCGAAATTGGCATATCTTATTTTTACCACCACTGTAGAAGTCAGCCATTTTTCTTGTCTCAATTGGTAGGCTAGCTGTTCTGCCATTCCTGAAATCAATCGTTTTAGCTCAATAATATCCATGGTATCATTGGAAAAAGTCCTTTCAGTTGAAATAGATTTTCTTTCAGAATAAGGAACAACAGGATTCTCATCAATTCCATTGGCCTTTTTCCAAAGTTCTTTCCCGTTGGCTCCGATCATTTGCTGCAGAACGAGTACCGGCATTTCAGATAAGGTATGAATCGTCCGGATCCCTATTCTTGATAGCAACTGGAAAGTCTTGCCACCCACCATTGGAATTTTTTTAATGGATAAAGGATTTAAAAATGGTTGCACTTCCAATTCTTTGATTTCCATTCTGCCTACAGGCTTAGCTTCTCCTGTACCAATTTTTGAAACGGTCTTATTCGTTGACAGTGCAAAGCTTATGGGAAGGCCTGTCTCTTTAGTAACAGCTTCAGCAATTTCTTTGGTCCATTGGTAACATCCAAAAAACTTATCCATTCCTGATAAATCCACATAAAATTCATCAATACTAGCTTTCTCCATTAGTGGAACTTTTTCCTGTATAATTTCGGTCACAGTATGTGATAAATTTGAGTACATTTCATGATCACCCCGGATTACTTTTGCATCAGGGCAAAGTCTCAGTGCCATACGGATTGGCATTGCAGAGCGAACTCCAAATTTTCTTGCTTCATAGGAACAAGACGCAACAACTCCACGGTCTCCACCTCCTATGATAAGAGGAATACCTTGAAGCTGGGAGTTATTACGCCTCTCGCAGGATACAAAGAATGTATCAAGATCCATATGTACAATTGCTCGGTTCACGGTACAAAATTAGAGACTATTTGTCCCAAAATTATTATATTTGCTGGTACAATTTGTCCCAATGTCAATTTTTGCAGATAACATAAGGTTTTTGAGAGGTAAGCGAGGTTTATCCCAACATGCTTTTGCCAATGATATTTTGATCATCAGCAGAGATCGGTACTCTAAATATGAAAGTGGCCGTTCAGAGGCTCCCTACGAAGTACTAATAAAGATTTCAAAGTACTTCAATATAAGTATTGATTTACTTCTTACTGTTGATATCCGAAAATATCCATTGGAAGATATCCTGAAACTTCCTGATAATCGAATAGTCTTACCTGTTGTTGTAGACCATTTAGGAAACAACAGCATCGAAATCGTTCCACAGAAAGCATCAATGGGCTATTTATCCGGCTACAGCGATCCAGAATATATTGAAGGATTGCAAAGAATTACACTTCCTTTTTTAGCTAACGGAAAATACAGGGCTTTTCCAGCTCAAGGGGATTCCATGCCTCCTTTTAAAGATGGATCTTATATTATCGGAAAGTATGTTGAAAATATTGAAGATCTAAAACCTGGCAAAAGCTACATATTTGTTACCTTCAATGATGGGATTTCTTACAAAAGATTCAATACTAAGAAGAAAAAATCAATTATCGTAGCAGCTGATAATCCTTTTTACCAGCCTTATGATATTCCATTAGAAGAAATTGTGGAGATATGGCAATATGCTTCGGGTATATTTCCTGAAGATTTTGAACCTGATAACACAAATCATAATGTAAAAGATATGTTTCTGGAACTACGAAAAGATATTCAGAGGTTAGAAAATATGGCTTTCAATGCCAATAAACCATCTCCTAAAAAAGCCTGTAAATGAGATATTGCTAATACAATTATTTAAAGAAATCGACAATGAACCAACTTAGTTTATTCAATTCAGAAGAATTTTATGAATTTCCAAAAGATCTATTGGAGTACAGGGAAAATTTTCTTCAGCCAAAGGAAGCTAATGAACTCAAAGATCATTTATTGCGTACCGTTCAATGGGAACAGCGTACACAAAACATGTATGATAAGATTGTATTAACGCCACGTCTCACAGCCTGGTATGGAGATACAATGGAATCTTACGAATCAGATAATAAGAAGAAAGAAAACAATATCTGGACTCCGGAACTCCTATCTCTGAAAGAAAGAATTGAAAAAGAGTTTGGATATCGTTTCAATGGAGTGTTACTTAATTTATATCGGAACAATAACGATTCTGTTGCCTGGCATAGAGATAAAGAAAGCAAGTATGGCAAACGTCCAGTTATTGCTTCAGTAAGCCTTGGACAATCCAGAAATTTCGATTTCAGAAAAATAGACCATCATCAAAGTAAATATAGCTTGCCACTCACTAATGGTTCATTACTAATTATGAAAGGCAACCTTCAGGAGTATTGGGAACATAGAATTGCTAAGTCCACAATACCTATGAAAGAACGGATTAATTTAACCTTTAGATTTAGAATTTAATCTTAATTGAAATATACACAAAATAACCCTTTTAGCTCAGAATCTGTGCTACTACTTCAATTTTATTACCAATAAAATTAGAGATTAAATTTACTTTTTTCAGGTTAACACTCTCATCAAACTCTTTTCTTGTATCTTTTCCTTTATAAGTCACAACTCCTCTTTTTCCTGAAGCTCTAATTATTTCTTTTAATCCTGTGAATCTCATATAATCTCAATTTGTATTCAAATATACAATAGAAAGGATATACCACAATATACTTCTAATATGCTCCCAAAGATATTTAATCCACTAGATTTGAAGATTAAATTGAAAACACTCTAGAAATAGTGTTAAATAGCATCTTGTTTAACTAAAACTTCCCTTAAAATATCAAAAAATAAAATATTGTTTAATTATTTCAACCATATAATTTCACAAAAAAACACAGAATTAGCTCTTACTCCCCTATTCATAGGTGTTTCATGCAAATGTGGAAAACTTTTTTATCTATTAAGTTTTAGAAAATAAAAAAGCTTTAATACCTTTGGTAAAGAATAAACTCGAGATTGAGCCCTCGAGTTTATAATTTTTCCACAATGGAAAATATTTCAGATTTAATAGAACTTTTAGTAATCCTTATTCAGCTTTATAATGTGGTTGAGTCTCGCTATAAAAAAAAATAAGGACTGTTCTAATTAAAAGCCTCCTTTTTGGAGGTTTTTATTTTTATTAAATTGTCTTTTTAATGAGACAAATATATGTACAAAAATTCGAACAATTGTTCATGCATTTAAAAAAAAAAAATACATCTAGATACTTCAGAGCAAGTTTTTAAACAACATTTTTCTGATAAACCCTTTATTAATAGTTGTTGTTGCTGCCAAAATATTCACAAAATAAGCACAATTTATTCATAAAAAAGTTATCCACTAAGACTATTTTGAAAATTCAAAAAAAATTACTATGGTAGATTACAATCTTATTATTTATATCTCCTTTTGTTTTAATCATTTTGATATTTTAATAATTCTTCGAGAGTTTCTAATCCTATTTGTTCCAGACATTCTTTCTGGTGATTATTAGGCAAATCAATCAAATCAAAATCTTCTTCTTCATCTTTCAGTTCCAATATCGCATCATTACCTACTACAGTATGCTCCCTATGCTTATACAAAGAACATTCTCCAACTACAATAAGTTTAAGTTTTTTCGTTGCTTCTGGTGTAATTGCTATATTAAACCCCTCTCCTCCAACTCTAACACTGGGATAAAAGATTCCATCAAAACCCTTTTTAATTGCAATTTCTGAAAATATTGCAGAAATCATATAATCATAGTCATGTGAAATCTGTTCCTTAGCAAACTCATCAGCTAGAAATGTTTGAATTTTAAAAGACTTTTCTATTATATCAGGAACCTCTTGCAATATTGCTTCTGGAATATTTTGAGTGGCTTGATTATAAGCATTCATCAGTTCTCTTGTATAACTACTCTTCCCAAAATATGTATCCTTGTGTATAATAGCCATTAAACGTAAATCTTCAATAACCTGCCATTTTCCGAAAGAAATCTTTTTGTATAATGAAGATGAGTTATCTCTTAATGCAGGTATTGATTCGGTTACCCCTATAATTCTCATATTTTCTAATTCCCCAGGAACTAAGTTATCAGGAATTGCTGTCGCATAAAACATAGTATGATATGGTGTACTAGCTCTTTGATATGTATTATTAAATTTCTGCGGTTTAAATGAAAAATCACCTTTACTCCTATATCTTATTGTTGAATTCTCATGCGGTCTTGCCCTCATCACAACTTTACCAGGATGGAAGTTAACTTGCATAGAACAGATTACACCAATTTCATTTAACAATTCTCTGATTCTCCCTTCTGGGTAGTCTGCTAAATTTAGATTGCTTAACTCAGCAATAACTTGATCTATTTCCATAATTTGATGTTTTATAAATACATTTTACAGTTCTCCATGACTATTATAGTTGATCTAAGATATACAAAATAATCAAAGAAATGAAAAAGGCAAAGTCCCGTAATTTTCAGAACTTTGCCTTTCATTAGTTAAAAAGAATTTACATCTAAATAAAACTTCATCATATATTTGTTAATTCAATTCTAACAAAACACCTTTTTCTATCATCCTTTTAACAAATATTTCACCTTCACCCGTAAGTTGACTTCCATCATATTGGGGCTCATAATTCAAAGACACATAAACATCTACACCTTTACTACTTTTAAAATACTCTATAGCAGCTTTACCTAAACCTTTTCGTTTAAACTTCTTCTCATATTTATCGCTATATGCATGAGTTAGCTTAAATCCTTTAGAATAATCTAATTCTTTAAAATTGAATTCTCCAATAAGATTTCCTGATACATCCTTTATAAACACATCATCCGATACTAAAAAAAGAGTAAGTTCACCATAATCTTTGAAATCAAGTTTGCTTGAGTCTCCATAAAATTCCATATTTATTAATTTAATTTATATTTTAATTACAATGGTTAAAGATATAATTATCTATTAGTAAGAATTCCATATTTCTAAAAATAACACAAAAGTGTAATTAATCTTCTATCAAGTTTTTCATAACTTATAAGTCATCTAAAACATTATAAAAAATAATTCATTCAACTTTATTTTAATAAAGAATTAATACTTATATTTATGATAACTAATAACTTAAAACATGAAAACACAAATTCAAAAAGGAATACTAGTGATCTCTCTCATGTTATCCATTATATCCTGTTCTAGTATCTACGAAGTACACTACTTCAAAGACAAAGTCAATCAAAAATCTAATTATATAAACAGCTACATGCCTAATTATTATAAGGTAGAGATATCTGGATATTCTTTTTTATCAAGCTCGAGATATATATCTGGTTATTTTGATCAAAATGCAATTAATACATATTTCAATGAATTTACTCAGCCTGAAAACGGTAATATTCTCAAAAATAACACATTTACAAATGAAACAGGAAATGAGTTAGTATTAATATTTTCAACAAATGCAAAAGCTATTACAAATCAAATAGGATCAATTTCTAAGAGCCAAACTGTATTAAATTCATTAGCCTCTATTGTTGAAAAAGGCAAAACTGAAGAAAGTAAGAAAATTAATTCTCAATTGGAGATCTTAGATATAGACATTAACCAATTAAAGTCTCACGTAGATTTCTATTTAAAAGATATTGAAAACTTACCAGTTGAGCAAAAGAAACTAGCGATTGAACAATTAGCTCATACACTAAGAATAAAAGAGGAAAATAAATGAAAACAATAATTACTTTAATATTATCTGTTAGTATTCTTACAAGCTGTTGTAGTAAATTAAAAGTTGTTGTTAAAGTTGCTGATAGAGATAAAATTGCTGATAATCACAAGGATTATGGTAAAGAACAAGTTCTAGCTTCTATAATTTCACTTCAATCATATATTGATCACTGGGACAAAGAAAACATCTTAAAAACTATTTTTGATTTTGTATCCACATTAGGTAATAAAAATGGAGAAAAGGATAACATTGATGAAGTAAAAGAGAGCTATAGAAAAAAATTTTCAGAAAGATATGATCCACAAATTATACAGATCACAGAATATTTATCACAGGCAAATGCACTTTATATAAATAAAAAATATCAAGAAGCTTCTGTTTACAGTGAAATTGCATATTTGCAAATTGTCAGTATTAAAAATGAGCTAAAAACATACAATGTAGCTGGAACTAATATTGATATTTCAGATCATGTACCCGACATAAATAAATTACAAAAGCCAAGATCAAGATTTCCAATTTTAGGAGATCCTATCGCATCTTACATTGCGAAGGAAAACAATGACGAAATTTGGAAAAGTATTTTTAATAAGACTGTTTCTTCCAGTTTTTTAGGCAATTCTGATGTTGCTTATATTTTGAGATCTAATCCTCCTGAAGAGGAAGTTAAAAGTGGTGATTATAATAACAATTTTACCATTAAAGGAGTTAGAATGGATGCTGCCGATGTTACAAATGCCGTGTTTACAACACTAACTCAGACAATTAATTTTGTAGCTGCATCTCAAGGAGTGCCGTTAAGAAGCCAATCAAATACCGAAAATCCACAACCAGTACAGTCTCCTGAAATATTGAATCTAGCAAATGATCAAAAAAAATTAGAAATAAAATCTAAAAAATACAAGGATTACACTCATCTTTTACTTGAGAAGATTAATATGGAAAATATCCAAAATAAAGATGGAGAAAATTTAAATGAAGCAATTAAAAGGATACAAGAATATTGGGAATTCATAAAGAAAGATTTAACCTAAAAATTAATATGAAATGAAGGGAAAAACTTTTATTACAAATAAAAACATCAACATTAAAGATTTAAACTTTATTGTAAAAAAAGACAATACATTCTATGTTAAGGATACTTACATTTTGAAAAGTGGTTTAGAAATGGCAAAATTACAATTTGGTCAAATGAAAGGAGTTTACAGAATTCCAAGATTTGATATTCAAACGCTATTAGACACTAATTCATTAAGGCTCCCCACTCCCCCAATATTCCAAATAAATCAAATTGTATTTAATAATAATAAAGGGAGAGGTATCATTCTTGGTGCCGAATATGATCCAGTTCTCGAAAAATGTTGGATTTATAGAGTTTTATTTGATAATTATCCTTCAGTAAAATATAAAATATTTGAACGAGATCTACAACCAAGCAATTAAAAAAAATAAAAAATGGAAAGACTATACTACGAAAAAACAATTAACCCCAATCAACCTAAGGCATTTAATGGAGAAAAACAAGGGCTTGACGATTACCTAAACAAAGTAGCTCGTTTAGTTCCAAGTGAAATAATTGCAGGTTATTTAGCAGTAATTGGGATAATTGAATCAGCTAAAAATGCTAACTCAGAACGCATTCTGGTTTTGTTAACATTAATAATTTGTACTATTCTAACGCCCATATATTTAAACAAGGTCGCTAATCCTGAAAAGCCTAAGCGTAATCATTTAATTTTGTCTACAATTGCTTTTTTAGTATGGGCTTATGTTACAACAGGAAAACAAATAATTAAAGCAATTTCTCCAAATGACACAGAAATATTTGATCCTGTAATTGCTTCAGCAATAATGATTTTATTCAGTTTAATTAGCGCAGCAATACCATTAAATAAATAACCATGCAAGTATTTTTAGATTTCATTGAAGAAAATCCTAAATTAAGAAACATTTTTGAACAAGTTTCAACAATTGAGGGGCACCAAGGAAATATCATTTACTTATCAAGTGTATTTTTGGCATTCCAATATCTAACTGAGACCGGAAAGAGTGACGATTTTATTGATAACTTTTTTTACTCTCATCATAGATATGTCAAATGGGGAATAAGATCTGACCCACACTTCCTATCTCTACCATTGTCAGACATTTACAGCTCATCACACATTTATGACTCCAAAATAGAACTTTCTGATATTAGAAAATTTCAAATGCGAATACCAGAAAATTTAGATAAATCAGATTTTAGCCCTTTTGAAGTTATTATCAGTATTTTTAATGATGCTGAAAAAAAATCTTTTGAAAGAATTCTTAAGGAATATTCTAAAGATAATGATTTTACAATTGTAATTGAAAAAAGAAATAGAAATGTACTTTTAAACTCAAAGAAGTCCCATGATCCATTAATTGGTGGAATTAGTATTAGTGAGGACAAAAGTAATGTTTTTGGGACCTTAGGCGGTTTTTTGAAAGATAAAAATGGTGAAATATTCGGCGTAACTTGTGCTCATGTATTTAAATCCGGAAAACCATCTGTCCTTCAGCCTGCACTTTATGATTCACAACAAAAAACTAGAAAGATAGGAGATGTTGCATTTTGCAGTGAATTTATGTTTTCAGATCTTACTGCATCCTGTAATCCCCAAACATCTCAAGGCAATATGGATTTAGCTTTAATTAAAATCAAAGATGAAGAATGTGAGTTTGGAATCCATAAGTTGGGTAAAGTTAGTGGAATGAAAGAATTCAATCAAATTTATCAAGGAATGAATGTAGAATTTAATGGACGTTCAACAAACAAAAGAAAACAATTAGTAATAGGAGGCCTGTGCGTCTCATACAAAGTAGTATATGAGGTAAATTCTAAATTACAATATGCTTGTTTTACAAATTTAATTGAATTAAGAAATAAATCTCCTAAAAAAATAGGTTTCTTGGGGAATTATTACATCACGAAACCTCCTGCAAAAGATGGGGATTCCGGAGCTTGGATTTGTTCAAATGATTCAAAAGGGTATAATTGGTGTGGCATGTTAATATCTGGGGATTTAGATAGAGCATATTTTTTGCCATCTGAAGATATAATGAATTGGGTAACCAAAAACACCAATTTAGTGCTAGATTTATAACATATTCACTTTTCAAATACACAATTACCTATCTGACAAAATTAACAATATATATTTCATATCATTTCTCTTTATAACGAAATAATTATGAGATATTACTTGCTTGTCTTTTGTTTTTCAATTCTTTCATCTTCCAAAATATCAGCCATAATCTGTGCTTGTAGTTTACAATCATTAAGTTCAACTTTCAAACTATCAATTGTTTTATTTTTAGCAACGATAATTAACTTAGTTTCATTTTTTGAAGAACAGCCAACTGTTAATGTAAGACAAATTAAAAAGTACTTCATATTATACTATTTTAAATTAAAGATATATTTTCGCATCTACTCTGCAAATTTTTGCATTTACTTCGCTAATTCGCATTTACTCTGCAAAATCACACCCCCTACAAGGGCAACATCCGAAATTGTATGGTGTGGAGACCTAAAAGGGCGAACCGTCATTAATGACGCTTCTGTTCCTATCTTTCCTGCCACAGAATGTATTTTAGTAGTTTCCAGAGCCTCTTTTAATGTTAGTGGAGGCAAAATACTCGGAACCCTTTTTGCCAACATTGTTTTTCCGCTTCCGGGTGGTCCAATCAGAATGATATTATGACCACCGGCAGCAGCTACTTCCATGGCTCTTTTTGCCGCTTCCTGTCCTTTAACTTCTGAAAAATCAAATGGAAAATTATTAATTCTTTCCTGAAATTCTTTTTGGGTATCTAGTATCACCTTCTCAATCGATTTCCCTTCATTAAAAAAGTCGATGACTTCCTTTATATTTTTTACGCCATATACCTCAAGATCACTAACAATAGCTGCTTCTCTGCCATTTTGAATAGGAAGAATTATTCCTTTAAATCCTTCTTCTCTTGCCTGAATTGCTATAGGTAAAACTCCTTTGATGGGCTGTAGGCTTCCGTCTAAAGAAAGTTCTCCCATAATGATATAGTCCTGAATTTCTTCAGCCAGAATCTGATCCGAAGCCGCTAAAATTCCAATGGCTATACTGAGATCATAGGCTGATCCTTCTTTTCTCAAATCTGCCGGAGCCATGTTAATCGTAATTTTCTTTCCAGGAATTTTATATCCCACATTTTTCAATGCCGCAGAAATCCTGTAACTGCTTTCTTTGATGGCATTATCGGGAAGTCCTACCAAATGGTATCCTACTCCGCCAGTATCTACATTTACTTCAATCGTTATCGTCTGGGCCGCAACGCCATGAATGGCACTGCCATAAATTTTGATCAGCATAGTGTGTTTTTGAAGTAAATATAATTAATATACTATTTTAAAAATCTGATAGTTATACTGATAATTTCCAACAGAAAAAGGATTTTAAGAAAAATAAATAGCAAAATCTAATAATACAAAGATATAGTAGAGACACTTCGGGCAGATAAAACAAAACAGCGAAGAATAAATATATCTTCGCTATTATATTTTACATTAAAAAATATTTTTAATTTTCTAATTTTTTCCAACTCATCCATGTATTATCATTAAGTGCCTGCCTTGTCCACTTAACACCTAACGGGTCATACGGTAAAAAAGTCTGATAAACTACAGGTTTATTATTGTAATCTTCTAATCTTTCATTTCTGACTAATCCTTTTGTATTCCCAAGATAAGCTTCTGGAAAAACTCCTTCACTTTCAAATTCACTTTTGTGATACAAAATATTTGATGGTATCATAACAGCGCTATCATAATTATATGAATACCCTTGATTCATAATTGAATAGAAATCAATTTTAGGAATATTCCCAAGATATTCATTTCCTTCAATTATTGCGTTTCTAAGATTATCAACACTTGGATTAGTTAAAAGACACATACCAGGATTAGTTGAATTATAGAACTGATTATACTTTATAGTGCCAATTGGTTTTGACTCATTAACAGTTATTATATTGGTAGTAAAATTTTTAAAGATGCACTTTATAAAATCTATATATTTTCCACCACCAATAAAAGAAAGACCTGCGGGATTATTAACAGTATCAAATTCACATTGTTCAAATAAAACTTTATATCCCCCACCATCACATACTGATAGATAAGTACTTAAAATGTTTTTAAAAATAACATTAGAAACCTTTACTCTGCTAGCACTATTAAAATATATAGCTCTTTCCGCATTTAAAACATTCGAGTTTTCAAATACTACACTATACACTCCATTATAATCCTTATCATCGTTTGCCAGTGAATTATAATTACCATATACCGTTAAAGCACTATTAACGTCTTCAAATTTACAATTATCAATTTTAAAACTTTGACAATTTAATCTTTCATTCTGTTGAAAATCAATAATTAACCTATCTTTTGAAAAAATGCAAATTGCCCCCAAACCTTTTATATCATTAAAATAACAGTTAGTTATTAATCCATTATTGGTAATCGTTAAATTAGGGTCGTCGGATTCTACATCTATTGCACCAATCATTTTTTCTCTGGTCGTTCTATAGAAATCACAATTATCGATTATAAATCTATCGCAATAATAAATTGAAATAGCTTGTCGATTATCATGGTTTACCCCATCGAATTTACAATTTTTTATGATAACGTTTTTATTATAGGCGTTCCGATATCCTCCTTCAGTTAAGCCCCTACATATAGCAATTCCATCTCCTTGAAACCCTGTAAATGTACAGTTTTCAACAGTGAAATCACTTACGCCATGTGCAGCAATATGATGAGAAAGTTCATTAAAGTGCATGGTTTCAATATCTGTAAAAAAATTGAGCCCACTAATTTTAATGTTTTTTATTGAGTTTGACTCGTCTGATTGATTAGATACACCAGCTTCAAAAGCAAAAATTCCATCTGCCGCAGTATTTCTACCTTTTGTTAGTCCTATTAGTTTCGAATTATTTCCTATAATCTCAATATTTGAATAAGCTTTAGTCATAAAGTCAATATGATCAATGGCATAGCTGCCACTTGGTATTAATAATTTACCACCACCTATTGTACTTAAAAAATCTACAGATTTCTGAAATGATTGTGTGTCGTTTGTGACAGCATCTCCTACAGCACCAAACCATTTTACATTTACTGTATCTTTGATTAAAATCCTCCTATAAAATATATTGTTTATACTCTTGTATATAATATCATTGCACATTGCAAGAGTAATGGGTACTCCATTATAAGTAACAGAGGATTCTAAAAATACTGTCCATTCACCTGTAAATGGATCGTTTTGTTCTATTGTATTCATATATTTTATTTTGTTATTACAAATATCTATATAGGCCACGACAAAACTTGACGTATAAAAAGAGAACTTTAAGAAAAGTAGGTATTCAAAATCTATTTAATTCTTAGTTATTACAATTGGCAACAAACAGAGGTTTCCCTAACTTTTTTACAGCAACCCGAGGCTGTGAAGTGCCCGTAATTCTATCAAATTTCATCAATACATCATTATAATGATAGTCTTTACTTTTAAAATTCAGTTGTTTGACTGGCACAGCAGGATTTATGTATACATTCCTTAATTTGTCATATTTATAGTCATTCAAATCTATTGTGCCGTTCATATCATCATTTGTATTATAGGAATTGTTCACCAACTTATAATCTGCGGCAAAAGCCATATTGAAAGATTGATTCAAAAATTCTAATTCTTTTTCATTGGAAAACACCTCTTTAACAGAATGTTTTTTAATAATTTCATCTGAATCTCTATTCACATCTGACAACCCTTTTTTTGTAATTTTAAAAATAAAATCATGATGATATAAGCTATCCTGCATATGCTGAACAATAAAATCATTATAATCACCGGTTAAAAATTGATACATCAATTTTGGAATATCTACCTCTATCCTATTTTCAGAGTTTTTTTCTTCCAATAAGGTAATAGCAGAAAATTTTTCTTTGAAAATATGGACATTGGGATAATCCAGGCAGTTGGCTCCATCGTTGAAAAGAGATTGCATTTTGTTTGGAAATTCACCCACTACAATATTGCTATTTCCTATACCATCACCAGTAAAATTGACTCTCATTCCTTCTTTTATGTCAGGGTTTTTGCGGGCATACAAATAAAATTTAGCTTCTGGATTTATAGGCTTCAGATAGAGAAGATCTTTTTCAACAGTCCATGTTCCTTTTATCAAGGTTGCATAGGCAATGATCACAAATGTTTTATTTTTATTAATAACAAAGGCCGCTCCCTTTGCTTTATACACCCCATCGATGTTTTCTTCATTTTTTTGAGCATATACCAACACGGTACAGAATACCATCAAAGGCAAAAGCAGTTTATTAAGATTCAATTCCATCATTAAACATTTTGATAAATATCGTAAAAATCTCACGGCAGAACTCTAAAAATTTTCATAAAGGTGAATTTTCACTTGAATTGATCTAAAAAAATGATTGTAAACTAGACTTTTATAACCATACAAAGTATCATGAAATACATGGATCTGATTCGTTTGGAAAGGGTAAAGCCCATGGTAGTTTTATGTGAATGATGAATAATGGCAGAACAATCTCCGGATTCTTGCAAATTTTAGTTGTTGGATAAAGTATTATTTGATGATTTTTGCTTTATTCATAGAAGATATTATCAAACACGGCAAAAACACACTTCGGATAACTTATTAAAATAAAATACCTTACAATAAAAAATGATCCATAATAACAAAAAAACATACTCATTGTTTCATGTGAAACATAAAAAGTCTATTATTCTCATTTCATCAGGGCCATATTTCAATATCATTGATAATCAAACAGAAATACAATATTATATAAAATCAAGTTCAAATAACAAAGTCTTTATCCCTATATACAAAGCAGATATATAGATAAATCTTTCAATTTATAGCTGTTTTTTATAAGATACTCATCACAGAATTATAGATAATCTGTATCAAAATAAAATCGGCACAAATACATGTACCGATTTAACCACTATTAAAAACTAACGAAAAGATTATTTAATCCTTTATTTTTTTATGAATTTATTTCTATAAACTTCTCCTTTACTACTTTTAGAAACGATGATATAATTTCCGGGAACCAAATGGCTTACATCAATGGCTTGTCTGTATTGATGGTCATTTTTCTTCAAAATCAGTTTCCCGGACATATCCATAATGTTAATCTCTTTATATTCTTCTGATTCTTTGCCAATATAAAGGAACTGTGCTGTAGGATTGGGGTATATATTTAATTTATTTTCTTTAGGTTTTACTTCTCCTGTTCCTAATTTTCCACAGAACTCCCAATTACCATATTCTAATTTTACAAAGGCAAAAGGATCTAACATTTGGCATTGATTGGGACAATATTCTGTACAGGCATAGAAACCATATTCTCCAGGTTCAGAAGTGGTATAGCTATCCCCGGTCTGATTAGGAATTACACAAGGATCTCCGGTAAATGGGGCCGTAGTTGTCGGAACACATTTGAACCATGTATGAGGGCCATACACTAAAGGAAATACATCATCAAACTTTACAGGAGCTTCATTGCATACATGGGCTATTCCACCATCTACAATCTCATAAGTTCCGGGAACAAAGGTAGACATCATGGCAGGAAGACCATAAACATACCCATCTGCCATTACTGCAGGACTTTCTTCAATACAATCTCCTTGTGTAACTTTTACTTTAAAATAATACAATTGATCATTCCCATTGATCGTTAACTGCTGTGATGTAGCTCCGGGAATGACCTCCCAAGGATTATTATTAGGACTTTGCCAGGTCCATTCCTGTTTGTACCACTGATAAGAAGAGTACGTCTGTGTAGTAGAAAGAATTTCATCTTCACTTTCACAAAACAGGATTTTATCTGCAAAGATAGCCCCCAGCCTTGGACTGGTAATAGTAGGGTTACACTGCGCCTTTACAATCAGAAGGTTAAATAATAAAAATGTTAAAAAAATCAGTTTTGTTTTCATATATATTGACATTTAAGTTGATTTCTGTTTTAAAAGTCATCAGCATTAATCAATCAACAATCTGATCCCGAATTTCACATTAAAATGCAGGGGTTTTTCTTTATAAATGGTGTTGGGAGAATTCTCATCTTTGAAATGATAACCAATCCCCGGCTCCGCATAAATTCCTAGTCTATTAACCACTTTCACCTGGAGCCCTACTGCCGTATTCACTGAAAATGACAGCGGTTTATGATCCAGATTTTCCTTAGAAGTCTCCTTTACCTCATCATGTACTACATAACTTGTTGTAATACTCCCTGCTATTGGTTTTTCTACCAGTGCACCTCCTGTAATATACCCTGTAAACCTTCCTTTCTGAATAACATTATAATTAACCTGAACAGGAATTCCGAGATAGTGAACTTTCTGCTCTCCTTTAATATAATTATCATTGCTTCCTGAATGAAGTTCTGAAGCCAGTTTGGTATAATTCAAACCTGTCCCAATTCCCCATCTTTTTCCCAGATTATAATACACCGATAGCCCGAATGTTACCGGAACTTTATGTTTGATCCTGGCTTCTACCGGCTTACTTTGGTTGGCCAATAGTATTTGTGTCAAAGGATCATCTACATACTCGGAAGCGCTCCATACCTGCTCAAAATTCATTGGTTTTCCGCTGACAGAAGCATAACCATGAAACTGCTGCTCTGCAGAATTGGAGGAGGCATTTCCTGTAAGCATACTGAGCATCCATTTCCTCTCAGAACGAGCCTTTATATTCTTCACTTTAGCATTATCTGCATATTTTTCAGATAGCTCATTTTCCACCTTATTTATCTCTTTTTCAGCCTCTTTATTCTCTAGTTTATCATTCGCCAGAGGCATTTCCTGCGGTTTATTATCATAAATGGATACTGATTCCTTTGTTACAGGTATTTTGATAATAACCTGATTATTTCCTTGATTTTCAGCGCTTCTTTTCTCTTTCTCTTCAGCCTTTGTGTATTTTATATTTTTGACAGGAGAATCTATTGTATTAAAATCATTTTGTGCTATAGAAAAATCCGCCTTTGATTTCTCCTCAATCTTTATATTCTCCTGCTGTTGTTCATTTTTCAAAGGCAGCTTTCTATCTGTTCCTTTATCAGGATCTGACGAATTTTGTGTAAGTTTTTTTTGATTTTCTTCCGGCCACATCTTTATCATCATAAAAATCAGAACAGCTGCTGCAGCTACACTTCCGATACGATAAAGCCAGATTGTACTTCCAACACCTCCTCTATCGGTCTTCTTTTCTTCATTTTCAGTGTCGGTTGCAGGAATAATTCCTGTCACCAGCTTATTTTCCTCTTCTCCTGAGAACAATTCATCCTTGATGTCATCCCACAATCCTTCCGGAACCTCTTCTTCATGGTTCTCCATTCTGCTTCGCAGGTTATTGAGCCATTCGTTATTCATATTGTGCTTTTTTTGACATTTTAAATTCCTTTACTTTCTGAACCAACAGCCCTTTTGCACGGTGAAACTGTGATGCTGAAGAGTTTTCTGCAATTCCCAGCAACAATGCAATTTCCTTATGACTTTTCTTTTCAAACACGTATAGGTTGAAAACAGTTCTATATCCATCTGGAAGAGAATGAATTAACTTCATAATATCTTCTTTCGGAATTTCCTCAAAATCAGGTTCTTCTTCATTGGGAAGATCAGGAAGCTCCTCTACTTCAACGGAAGATTTAAAGTCTCCTTTCTGCCTGATATGCTTCAGAGATTCATTTACGGTAATACGGGTAATCCATGCTCTAAGAGAACCATCACCTCTATATTCAAATGACTCTATGGAGCGAAACATTTTGATAAAACTGTTCTGAAGGACATCATGCACATCTTCTTTTTCTGTTATATACCGGGAGCACACATAGGACAGATTACCTGAATAAGCTCCAAAAAGCTCCTTCCAGGCGGTTTCCTCCTTCTGCAGAAGGCGGTTTACCAACATCTGTTCTTTACTTTCTCCCATGTACTGCTCCAGTATACGATATTTTGATTAAAATTTTAAAGCTAAAATAGATTGCATCGTATAAATACAATCTATTTATAGTAATAACCGTTAATTAATATTTTACACAGAACGGAAAATTATAATTAATAGCTTCATAAGGGGCAAGTACTGTACCGTCTACGGTAATTTTCTCTGCTGTTAAAGCAAATCGCAGTGAGCCATCCATTCCCACATAAAACCCTTTCTGCTTTGCATTCAATACCACTTCTGCCTTTTTGTTCACTCCATCTACAGGAATCAGAATCATCAATGGTTTAGGACTCAAGGATAATTCAATCACATTATTGCCTGCATTTATAGACGCTGTATATTTAATATCATATTTTACCTTTCCTACTGCTTTAATCGCTGCTTCTGCTTTTAACGGATCTTTCACCACTGTTTTCACAATTTCATCCACCGGAAATTCTGAAAACATAATCGTATCTTTTTTTGCTTTAAAATTTTTTATTTTTTCTGACTTGCTATCTCCTTGTATGGTAATAAGTCTTCCTTTATAATTTCCATTCACATCTTCCAGTTTTACGGGTCTTATTTCCGGACCATCAACACTGCATGAATACAAAGAAAACCCTGTTAATACGATTAAAATAGCTGTTAAAAATTGAGTTACTGTAAATTTTTTCATTCCATTATTTTTTTTCATTAAACATTAATTATTTTGAGTACTCATTGATATAAATCTCATTTCCCGGAAATCTTGCATGTTTTTTTCAAAAAATATCAAATCTTTACGTAACTCATTGATTTCATGAATAGAAAAAATCAAATCAAATGATTAGTTTTTCAATAAAAAATGATAGTTGTTCTGGAATTCATATTGTCGTGTTTAGGTTTTCGATCCACTTATCCCTTAATAGTATATGATCTCTGTAATCAAAAAAGGAAGCTACATTGTGTAACTTCCTTTCCTCTGTTTTCATCTGCATTTTACTCTACACCACCACCTAGGGCACGGTATAGATCTACCTCAGCATTTAATCTTTCCAACGTTACGTTGATCGCTTCCAGATCGTTCTGAAGCTTATTATTCTGAGCTGTAATCACTTCAAGATAGGTTGCCATTCCGCTTTTATACAGCTTCAGCGCATCGCCGATTCCTTTATCTAAAATGGCTGTTCTCTGTTCTAAAAGCTGTAATCTTTCTGAAGTACCCTGGGATTTCGCCATGGCATCAGAAACTTCTCCAACAGCCGTCATTACTGACTGTTTAAAGTTGATTGCTGCTTTTTCCTGTTCAATTAATGCCGTTTCATAAGCTGTTTTCAGTTGTTTTTTCTGAAAAATTGGTGCTGCCAGGTTCGCCGCAATTGCTTTAGTAATAGAACCCGGAATATCAAACCATGAACTGAATTTATTTGAGTTTACTCCAATCTGTGGGCTCAAACTAATGCTTGGGTACATCGCTGCTTTTGCCAATCCTGTTTTTGAATTCAGGCTTATCACATTAAATTCAGCCATCTTAAGATCCGGTCTGCGGCTTAATAGTTGTGCTGGAAGTCCTTCTGAAAGTTTATTTCCCGGGATCATCATTTTCAAATCTCCTGATCTTTCAATCTTCGCTGGATACTCTCCACAAAGAATACTCAAAGCATTCTCCTGAATGGATATATTCTGTTTGGCTAAAGGAATCAAAAGTTCTGCTGTTTTCTTCTGCGCTTCTGATTGCTGTACCGCTAATGAGTTGATCTGTCCTGCCTTAAACTGAAGATCCATCATTTTCAGGGTATTATTACTTAGTTCAATATTCTGCTCCGCGATTTTCATCTGCTCATCCAAACTTATCAGATTATAATACGCCTGGGCCACCTGAACAATAATTCTGCTTTTTACAGCATTTAAATTTTCTTTTTGAGCAAAATATTCCGCTGCCGCCGATTCTTTCTGCATTTTCGCTTTTCCCCAGATATCAACCTCCCATGAAAGTCTCAGATTGGCACTGAAATCATCCATGTGCGTTGTTCCTACAAACTGCTCATTAAGCGATCCGTTAAGCGTATTTTTAGAAGCCCAGCTTCTGTTGGCTCCGGCATTGAGATCCAATGTTGGAAGAAGAGATAACTTCGCTTGCTTATACATCAGGTCAAGTTGTTCTATATTTTTCAGCGCAACGTTTACTTCATTATTTCTTGTTAAAGCTTTATCTATTAACCCAATCAGTTTAGGATCTTTGAAGAACGTTTTCCACGGTAGCACTACAGTATCTCCTGTTACCTGCACAGATTCTTTGTAGGATTCCGGCACCTGAAGCTCTGTTCTTGCATAAGGTTTTCCTACAGTGCAGGACACCAGTACCGCTACCATTGCGCCTGAAATAAGGAAATTCTTTATATTAAATATTCTCATTTGTCAATTGATTTTGGATTACGGGATACTTCTTTTTAGATGAAAATTTCTCATCAAGATATTGGAAAAACATATACAGGATAGGAATTATAAATACTCCTAACACCACTCCACTCAGCATTCCTATAGCCGCACTCACACTGATAGATTTATTTCCTGAAGCCATTCCTCCTGTAGAGATCATTAATGGAATCATTCCCACAATAAAGGCTAATGATGTCATAATGATCGGGCGTAATCTTGCCTTCGCTCCTTCCAATGCAGAATCCATAATGGAAAGCCCCGTTTTTCTCCTCTGGACAGCGAACTCCACAATAAGAATTGCATTTTTAGCCAGCAATCCGATAAGCATAATCAATCCTACCTGTACATAGATATTATTATCCAATCCAATAGCTTTGATTCCCAGGAATGCTCCTACAATTCCCGTTGGGATAGAAAGCATTACTGCCAATGGAAGGATGTAACTTTCATATTGTGCTGCAAGAAGCAGATATACGAACAGTAAACATAATCCGAGGATTACAGCCGTCTGGTTTCCTGCTGATTTTTCTTCTAAACTTAATCCGGTCCATTCATAACTATAATCAGAAGGAAGTTTATTCAAGGTTGGTTCAATTTTATCCATCAAAGCTCCGTTACTGATCCCTGGTTTTGGGACCACATTAATGTTCAATGAATTATAAAGATTATATCGTTGAACGGATTCCGGACCATATACTTTTTTCAAGGTGATTAAGGTATTGGCAGGAACCATTTCTCCTTTATTATTTTTCACGAAAATATCATTAAACGCCTGTTCATCCATTCTAAAAACACCATCAGCCTTGATATTTACTCTGTAAAATTTTCCAAATCTTGAGAAGTTCTGAGACTGATCTCCTGAGAAATACGTCTGAATAGATCCTAATAAATTAGCGATACTTACTCCTAACTGTTTGGCTTTATCTTCGTTTACTTCAAGCTCAAGCTGTGGATAATCTGCTCTGAACATCGTGTAGGCATAAGCTACTTCCGGTACCTGCATCAATTGTCCGATCACATCATCTGCTTTTGCCTTAAGAACCTGTGGGTCTCTACCCATACGGTCCTGAAGAACGATCTCTGCATCATTCGTTACTCCATATCCTTCAACCGGAGGCATTCTGAAGCTCATTACACTTCCTTCTTTGATAACAGACAGCTTATCATTAACGATATTCATGATTTCATCAATATCCTGAACGGCTCCCCTTTCTTTCTTAGGTTTTAATTTCACAAACCCCATGGCATAAGCTGGTCCGGCGCTGTTACTTAACAAGTTAAATCCTGTAATGGAAGTATTTTCCTGAACGGCATCTACCGTTTTTAAAATGGCATTGATCTTATTGGAAACTTCTGTAGTTTTTGTCAATCCGGTTCCCGGAGGCATACTCAATGAATAAATAAAGAATCCGTCATCTTCCATTGGAACAAAACTCTTGGTAGTACTCGTCATCAACCATGCTGAAAGCCCTATAATTCCAGCCACTAATCCTGCTGCAATCCATTTACGACCAATTAAAAATCTTACACCTTTTGCATAACGTTCTGTCATATTATTGAAGCCTGCATTAAAAGCAACGGCGAATTTTTGTCCGAAGCCTTTTTTCTTTTCGCCTTCTTCTGCATGGTGATTTTTCAAAAATACCGCACATAAAGCAGGCGTTAAAGTAAGAGCGTTTACCGCAGAAATAATAATTGCTATGGCTAATGTATAAGCAAACTGCTTATAGAATAACCCGGCAGAACCAGACATAAACCCAATGGGAATAAACACTGCAGACATCACCAATGTAATGGAAATAACAGCGCCTGTAATTTCACCCATCGCTTTGTGTGTAGCATCTCTTCCTGAAAGGTCTGTCCCTTCCATATTACTATGAACCGCCTCTACAACGACAATTGCATCATCGACGACAATACCGATCGCCAGTACAAGAGCGAACAATGTCAATACGTTAATTGTAAACCCTAATACCAAGAGGAAGAAAAAAGTACCAATAATGGCTACCGGAACTGCAATCGCCGGAATAATGGTAGACCTGAAATCCTGTAAGAAAATAAATACAACAATAAACACAAGGATAAATGCTTCTATCAGGGTAGATTTCACCTGTCCTGTTGCTTCATCCAATCTTTCCTTGGTACTCATTACCTTGGTATATTTAATACCTGGCGGGAAGGATTTTGAAAGCTGGTCAATCGCTTTATTGACTCCTATTTCAATTTCATTGGCATTAGACCCTGTGGTCTGCATAATGGCTACGGTAACCGCATTTTTACCATTGGAAAGGTTATCTCCACTGTTATTAATGGATCCAAATTCTACCCTGGCAACATCTTTAAGCCTGATTACATTGGTTCCATCATTTTTAACCACGATATTTTCGTATTGTTCTGGCTTATTCTTCTTTCCTTTGTATCGGATTACATATTCCAATGCAGCATCTGATTCTTCCCCCAATTTACCAGGAGCAGATTCTAAACTGTGATCGGCAATTGCATTGGAAACATCTGTTGGTTCCAATCCATAAGATGCCATTTTCTGAGGATTCAGCCAGATTCTCATGGAATAATCTTTAATTCCAAAAATCTGTGCCTGCCCTACTCCTTTTACCCTTTTAATCTGTGGGATAAGGTTGATGTTGGCAAAGTTCTGCAGAAAAGTTTCATCATATTGTTTATTATCTTCAGTATAAATATTGAAAATCAATACCATACTATTCTGTTGCTTTGAGGTCGTTAATCCCATTCTTACCACTTCCTGAGGTAATATCGGTGTGGCCTGCTGTACTCTGTTCTGTACATTTACCGCCGCCTGATCAGCATTTACTCCCTGCTTAAATATTACAGAAATGGTAAATGTTCCGTCATTACTTGCTGTAGACTTCATGTAGCTCATGTCTTCTACCCCGTTGATCTGCTCTTCCAAAGGGGTTACCACAGAACGGATTACCGTTTCACTGTTTCCTCCTGGGTACGACCCTGAAACGGTAATGGTGGGTGGAGAAATGTCCGGGAACCTGGTCACTGCCAGCTGGTTTAACCCGATGATCCCTAAAATGACAATGATAAGGGATATTACCGTCGCCAGTACCGGACGATCTATTATCTTTTTTAACATTTTCGAATTTTCTAAGAATGATTATAAAATTATTTTGAAGGAGATACTTTAGCCACAACCTGTGCCCCATTTGCAAGAGCATCTATTCTGTTGATGGCGATTTTGTCTCCTGCATTCACTCCATTTTTCACAAAGTAATCTTGAGAAGTGCTTCCTGATACTTCAATCTGCATCATTTTCACTTTATCTTTACCTTCTAATTTATAGACGAAGAACTTATCCTGAATATCTTTTACAGACGTTTTCGGAAGCTTTACTACACCATCTAATGCATTGTGTATCATCACACGTCCTGTTCCTCCGGATCTTAGAAGTTTATCCGGATTCTGGAACACAGCTTTCATCTGGATACTTCCTGTATTTCTATCAAAGTTCCCACTGGCATTTTCCAACCTTCCTTTAAAACCATAGGTAGAACCGTCTGCTAAAATAAGCTCTACATTCTCTGTGTTTTCACCTGAAGCAGCAGCTCTGCTATGAGCAATAAAGTCCGCCTCATTCATTGAGAAATAAACATTTACACTGCTTATGTTAGAAAGTGTTGTTAATGGTGATGCATCAGACGGGCTGATGAGGTTTCCTACCCTGTTTGGGATTCTTCCTATATAACCGCTCACCGGTGCCTTAATGTATGTGAAATTAGCATTGATCTTTGAAGAACCTAAAGAAGATTGTGCCTGAGCCACTTGTGCTGATGCTGCCTTTAAACTTGCCTGCGCTGTTTTCAGCTGCATATCAGAAACTACTTTTCCTTCTACAAGAGGTTTTAGCTTTTCAACTTCCAGTTTTGCTGATTCCTGAGCTGCTAAAGCTGATTTCAAAGCAGCTGCATTGGTATTTACCTGTTCATTGTATACGGATGGATTAATTCTAAACAGCGTTTGCCCTTTGCTCACATATTGTCCTTCTTTTATGTATACAGCTTCCAGGTATCCTGTTACCTGAGCTTTTATTTCTACATTGTCCTGCCCCTCTATACTTCCGGGATACCCTGTTGCAACATCTTCATTTCCAGACTTCACCTGGATAAAGTCAGTAGGAAGCGCCTGTACCTGCTGCGCATTTTCCTGCGCGTTTCCCGAACCGCAGGAGTACAATATTGCTGCAGCTATAAGTGAAAGTGCCAGATATCCTTTTCTGTAGTTCATAACATTTGTTTTTAAATTTTACAACAGCAAAATAAGTTCATATAATAAGGATGTGCATGTAAAAATCCGGTGAAACGTAGTTAATCGCAGATGAAACGTATGATACCAAAAATGAAAGGAAAAGTGGTTATTTCTGCCATTCAGATCAATAAAAAAGGGCTTTATCACCTTAGTATTTCAAAAATACGGTTGAGGCTTCAATTTATACGTTTCACTTTTAAAACTCATCGTTCAGGTTATTTTCCCTTCTAATTTCGCAGTATCAAAACATCAAAAAATAAGTCAATAATTTAAATTTTTATCAAATGAAAAAGTTTTTAGCAATCACAGCGATCGTATTAGGATTAGGAGTACAGGCTCAAACTACAACACCGAAAAAGGAATCAGGGATAGAATTAATTCCAAAGGCCGGAATCAATATTGCCAATCAATCTATTAAAAATGTAAATGGTGAGAAATCAAAAACATCCTTTCAGGCTGGCTTAGGAGTAAATATTCAAACAGGAATAAAAAACTTTTCTGTACAGCCTGAAGTTAACTTTATCAGCAAGGGAACAAAGTTTAAAAACAGCTTTGGAAGTGAAACGTACAACTTTAATTATTTGGAAATTCCGGTGTTAGCCAAATACAGCTTTGGTCCGGTGTATGTAAATGCAGGACCTTCTATAGGTTTCCTGATGGGAAAGAATGATAAGATAAAAGCAGCCTATGGTAAAACCAACTCAATAGATTTTGGATTACAGATGGGAGCTGGTGTAGCTATTCCCGCAGGACCCGGAAAAGTAATTGTAGATGGCAGATATAATTTAGGATTAAATAATATCTCCGATGAGAAAGGAGTAGATGTAAAAAACAGAGGTTTTGCAATTTCTTTGGGATATGCTATTCCGTTGTAATCTTTAGCTCATAGCTTTTTCTTCATATGATCCCTTCATGAGTAATTCCTGAGGGGATTTTTAATTATAAGATTGGAAGCAGGAGGCTGGAAGTTACTATTGTGCAGACAAAATCTAATAGCTACAGAAAGGTTTGAGGCTCTCTGAAAAGCCTTAATTAAATTGATTTTCTTTTGTTTTCAGTCTTCAATAACCTCCAGCTTCCTATTAATAATCCATCCAGGATTTAAAAATAGAAGCCTTTTCCCGGCTCACGATCACTTCCATCTCAGGTTGTTTTCTCAGTTCCAGTTTCAGTTTTCCATTGAAGTGATTTAAAATCTGCTTTACAGAATCAATATGTATGATAAACTGCCTGTTGGCCCGGAAGAAGAACTTCGGATCCAATTGTTTTTCAAGCTCCTCCAGTGTTTGGGGAATATTTTCCACTACGCCCGTGTTCAGCATTGCTTTGCTGATCCCCAATTCCGTATAGAAGTACAGAATGTCTTCTGCCAACACGGTTTTGTATCCATCACGGTGAACAATAAGGAATCTTTTTCTGTAATCTTTTGGCTGAATATAATTAAGTAATCCTTCAATGGCTGATCCTACAACAGGAACCGACTCCATAAATGTTTCATATCGCTTTAATGCCGCATCCAGTTCTTCTTCTTCTATAGGCTTCAGAAGATAATCTATACTGTTATATTTAAAGGCCTGTACAGCATATTCATCATATGCTGTTGTAAAAATTACGGCACTTTTAATTTCATGTTTATTAAAAATTTCAAAGCTTAAACCATCTGCCAGGCGAATATCCATCATAATGATATCCGGAACGACATTGTTTTCCAGCCAATTAACAGTGGAGGTTATTGAGTCTTCTACGGAAAGAATTTCAATGTGTGGTCTTAACTTTAGCAACAGCCTTTTTAACCGGTCTGCATTAGGTCTTTCATCCTCGACTATTAAAATTTTATTAATCTTCATATCAATGGAAGTTTTACAATAAATTTATTTTCAGTTTTTTCTATAATCGGTTTTGTATAGCCAAGGATCTCATACCTTGCAACGATATTGGTAAGCCCAACTCCAGAGGAATCCGGCTTATTAAGTAATGGTAAAAAAGTATTGGCAACTACCAATTCTTTTTCTGAGTTTGTATACACATGTATTTCCAGTGGGTTAGCCCTTGAGATTTGGTTATGTTTAATAGCATTTTCAACCAACAGCTGCAGAGATAATGGAAGAGTGTACATCGTTCTATATTCTTCCTGAATATCAATTTTAAATAGTACTCCTTCTCCAATTCTTTTTTCAATCAGGAAAATATAGGAATCTAAAAATTTTAGTTCTTCTTCTACGGCTATGATATCTTTTTTAGAATTCACCAGCAAATACCGATACACTCTTGCAAACTTTTCTGAATATTCATATCCCAACTGCTGATCTTCCAGAATCAGTTCGGAAAGGACACTCAGGTTGTTAAAAATAAAATGCGGGTCGATCTGTAATTTAAGGGCCTGAAGTTCAGCGGCCATGGCTGCCTGTTTATGTTTGGAAGCCCTGAGTTTATGCTGAGCCGCTTCTACAGCGGTTTTCTTCCAGTTTTGAAGCAGATAATCCACTGTATTCAAGCCACTTATAATCAAAGAAATCACAATATTGGTGGCCACCCATTGTCCCAGCAACGTATATTCTTTTCTGGAATCCATTTCGGGTAAATTATCTGAAGTGCAGTCCACAATAGTATTAATAATCATTACAATCAAAACACTTCCTACAATCTGAAGAAATCCCTGAATGAGTAATCGTTTAATGGTTCTGTCTTTCCATGGAAGCCATTTATTGAGCATCATATCAATCAGTAGACTAACCTCTGAAATGATGATTGAAAAAAAGAACACCCACAAAGCATCTTCAATGAACATCTTCAAAGGAGTTTCCCAATAGCTTTGCCAAACCGGATCAAAGGGATTAATAAGATAAGAAAATCCACAGAAAGCAATTACTGCCACTGCCCAAATTACCAGCCTCCTTTTCATGGCGGAAAGGATCTTTTTACTTCGTACTAAATTTTTTCTAATTGCAGAAACCCTATTCATATCCGGGACTTTGTGAATGTAAATATAGAAATAGATTTTAGAAAGCGGTCTCCTATTTTAAACGAGACCGCCAAAACTGTCCCTGAAGCGTAAAATAGACACGTTCAAATGAAACCTTACGGTTCATCACCTGAAAAATACATTTCATCATCATTTTATGCAACATCACATTATTTTTAATAAAAGACTAGGGGCTACTCACCTAGTTTTGCAGTATTAAAATCGGTACAATGAAAACAATAATTGTCTGCACAGATTTTTCCCAGGAAGCTGAAAATGCAATTCATTATGCGGCTTCTATTGCCAAGGAAAACCAATATCATATCATTCTGTTTAATTTACAGAGCATTTCTATCCATGCTCTGAATGCTCAGATTTCTGCTGATTTTTTTTATGAACAGACCCTTAAAAATCAACAAAAGCTTACTGATAAATCTATTGAAATAAACAGATTATATGCTGTAAAAACAGCCTATTATTTGGCCTCAGGAAATTTTATTGACGAACTGAATAACTGCATTCAAGCTACAAATGGGGACTTTATTGTCATGGGAATGGGAGACAAAACCATTGAACAGAGGCTTTTAGGAAATAATGTAATCAAAGCCATTCACAGAGTTAAAAAACCGATATTAATTATTCCAGGACATATCGAGTATACAGGAATCCAAAAGATTCTCTTTGCTTATGATACTCATAAATCGATTACCTGGTCTGCAATGAATGATATTTATTCTTTCATTAATGAGTTCAATGCAGAAATTGAAGTATTTAATGTAAGTGAAAGTGTTGAGGATTTTACGGAAGTGCTTCATGATATTGATTTGAACTCGGGTTATGATCTTGATGATATTAAATACAGCTTCAAGATGATCAAGTCTATTGAAATCATTAAAGCGATTGAAGAGGAAGTAAAACTGACCAACGCAGATTTATTGACTATGGTTCCTTACCGATATAATCTTGTAGAATCTCTTTTCCATCGAAGCAAAACAGCCATCATGGCCTATAAAAATAAAGTTCCATTACTATCAATCCCCCTAAACATAGATTAAGGCCAATCAATAAAAATCATATTTGAATTATCCTTTTTTGCCTTTTTAAGGTTAAATTTTACACTTAATCTTGTTTAATAAGACCGGAGCTTTCTTCGGTCTTATTTTGATTTTAACCTCATTCACTGTAAATTATTTACTGTTCAAGATCATAAAGTTCTAATAATAAAAATCTTCTACGCTATCAACGTAGAAGATCATCCTTAATATAATAATATAAAATTATCAGGAAATCAAAGTCATTAATGCCTGATAATAATTTTCTTGTAATTCACTGCTGCCATTAAGGAACAAATAAGGCTCAATAAGCTCCAGTTCCATTAAATGGAATGAATTATTGATTAATACACCATCTACTCTCGCGTACAATGTTGATTGGGGTAAAGTTTTTAAATACGTCCCAGCCTGTTCTATATGCGCCGGATCCGGGGTTGGATAACTGATACTTCCGCCATGATAATGCTGCACTCTGAAATCACCTTGTTTAGGCGTTTTTAATGAACAATGACTATATTTTCCGTTGAAAAACAGGAATGACCATTCTCCATTTTTAATTTCCTCTACAAAAGGCTGTACCATATAATCCTGTTCTTTCAGAAATTCATTAATTTCTTTAGAGCGTTCGTCAAAATTATCTCGGTTTATGGTTACCGTATTTTGAGCTCCAGCACTCACACAAGGTTTTACAACCAATTGATCAGCTCCAAAAACTTCAAAAAAATGTTTACCAAAAGAAGATCCTTTTTCCAGATATTCTGAGGCAATGACCGGAAGTTGCTTATCGGCAATATCTTTCAGGTAATGTTTATCAGAATTCCATTTGATGATTTCCACTGGATTTAACACTTTAATTCCTAATCTTTCAAGATGATCCAGCCAGTTCAGAAATTCATGCAAATGGTTATGATAATCCCACGGAGACTTGATAATAGCCACATCAAACTGACTCCAGTTCAGGTTTTCATCATTCCAAATGGTGGGAACAATATTCAGACCTTTGTTGTTCAGAAAATTAATCAGTTCCGTATCCTCATCATTGGCTACTCCCACCGAAAAACGGTCTTCTTTTTTAAAGCCTACTAGTGTAATTTTCATGCGTCTGTTATTATACGTTTTTCTTGGTGTAAAGTTGCAAAGAACTTATGAATGAATACAGACACAGATTTTTATATTTGGAAGGGTACAATTGAAAATCTATTTAATAATCCCTTTTGTTGTTTTTTGAGTTTTGAGGCGCATTATCTAATTCTATTTGATTGTTCCCCATAATTTTTTTTCAATAAAGGTTATCTTTCAAAACATACTCTAATTCTCAATATTTTAATACATTTGTTATAAAACATACTTCAAATGAATTTCGAGCAGGTAAATCTACACCTTGAAGCCTATAAAGAACATAATCAGATTCTGGATGCGGCAAAATATCTGATTCATTCTTTTGATCTGGAACATGACAATTTTGCAGGGTTTGGTTTCAGGGAAGAGCTTTCCCCTACTTCGATGCTTCTTACTGCAGAAGGAGAATTGGGAGGACCTCAAACCGTGATGATTCCTAGAAATTTATTTGATTTTGATCTGAATCTTGTCCTCAATATGGTAGCCCACGAAATGCTTCATGTAAGACAAAAGGCTCCGGGGCAGGTAATTGAAGATAAAAATGAAAGAGAGTTTCAGGCTTACTATGAAATGCTTTTTCACAAGGTTTTCCCACAAGTTCCTGAGGTTTCGGCCTTTCATAAAAAGTTCTTTGGCGGAAAAGCCCTGGAATATTATAAAAGAATGGGCGAAGGTTCAGAATTACAACAGAAATATGCAGAACAGAAAATAGAAGTGGAACATTTAATTAATACATTACCATGAACGTAAAACCAGACATAACCTGGGCAGATTTTGAAAAAATAGACATCAGATGCGGAACCATTCTTTCAGTAAATGATTTTGAAAAAGCCAGAAACCCTTCCTATCAATTGGAGATTGATTTTGGTGACTTAGGAATCAGGAAATCATCTGCACAAATCACTTCTCTTTATCAGAAAGAAGAATTGGTAGGAAAACAGATTCTGGCAGTGGTTAACTTTCCTAAAAAACAGATTGCCAACTTCTTCAGCGAATGTTTAGTTCTCGGATTATATGGAGAAGATAAAAATGATGTCACTCTTTTAGCCCCTTCATTACCTACTAAAAACGGAATGCAGGTAGGATAGTAAATAAAAAACACACAATGATACAAAACATACCATTAGAAAAGGTCTTATTCCTTGATATTGAAACCGTTCCACAGGCTGGATCATGGGACGATTTATCTGAAACAGATCAGCATCTTTGGGATAAGAAAACCAGATTCCAGAGAAAAGAAGATGTTTCGGCAGCTGAATTTTATGACAGGGCCGGAATTATGGCAGAATTCGGTAAAATCATCTGCATCACGATCGGAATGGTGGAGAAGAATGAAACTTTAAAGATCAAAAGCTTTTCAGGGCATGATGAAAAAAAAATGCTCCAGGAATTTGGAGAACTCTTCAACAGTCCAAGGCTTTATAATGTCATTCTTTGCGCCCACAACGGAAAAGAATTTGATTTTCCATGGATTGCACGAAGGTATCTCATCAACGGAATGCAGCCGCCTGCTCCTTTTCAGATGTTTGGGAAAAAGCCGTGGGAAATTCCTCATATAGATACAATGGAACTGTGGAAATTCGGGGACTATAAAAGTTTTGTATCACTGGAATTATTGGCTCATGTCTTTGGTATTCCCACTCCAAAGGATGATATCGATGGCTCAATGGTTTCATCAATTTACTACATAGAAAAAGACTTGCAGCGAATTGTTGATTATTGTGAAAAAGATGTCTTAACTTTGGCAAATATTTTCCGACGCATGCGTCAGGAAGATTTGTTGAAAAGGAATATCAATTTAGATTAAAAAATGAAATTTACAGACGATCAAATTGCAGACATTGGTGAAGAAATCATCACCGTGCTAAAAACCGTATATGATCCCGAAATTCCGGTAGATATTTACGAATTAGGGCTTATTTATGATGTACAGATCTCCGATGATGCTGACGTAAAAATAATAATGACCCTTACCACTCCAAACTGCCCGGTAGCAGAAACACTTCCTCAGGAAGTAAAAGATAAAGTAGCAGAAGTAGAACATGTAAAAAGTGTTGATTTAGAACTTACTTTTGAACCGAGCTGGAATAAGGATATGATGAGCGAAGAAGCAAAATTTGAATTGGGAATGCTATAAACCTTAAGCATTTTCTACTCAGATAAAATTAATATTACTAACTATTTATTCAGTAATTATGGCAAAAAAGATAGGAGCAATACTCCTCGCTTTCTTAGGTATATATATGCTTTATCTGGGATCTAAAATGCAGGCTCAGCCTCCTTTTATAACCGGAATAGGGTTTATCATTATCTCACTGCTGCAATTGGGTAAAAAGTAATATGAAAATATAAAAGGATGTCATGGTATGACATCCTTTTTTGTATTGCTGAACCTCAAATTCAGGGTTGCTCTTACACTTCTTTTGCGATTGCTTTTCCTTCTCTCCTGCTCCATTCACTCCATGAACCTACATAAAGATTAGGGATTTTAAACCCTGCATAAGCTAATGCTAAAATAGTATGACATGCCGTAACTCCTGAACCACAGTGAATAATCAGGTTCCCAGGCCTATTTTCCAGTAATCGGCTATATTTTTCCTTGAGAACTTCAGGGTTTAGGAAGAATCCATTTTCATCCAGATTTTCAGAAAAAGGAATATTGATTGCCCCCGGAATATGTCCTGCAACCAGGTCAATAGGTTCAGATTCTCCTCTGTACCGGTAAGCATCTCTTACATCAACAACGGTGGAAACATTGCTTTTTAATTCATTTTCAACGTCTTCCAAACTTGAAATAGGAAGAGTCCAATTTTCTTTTTTTATCGTTGGAGCTTTTTCAAAAGTCTCTTTTCCTGATGAAAGTTCTATCGCATTATTTTCAGCAGCCTGGATTCCGCCATCCAAAACCTGTACGTTTTCAAAACCAAAGGATCTGAGCATCCACCATGCTCTGGCAGCAGCATTTGAACCGTTTTTATCATCATATACAACAATATGAGAGTTTTCAGCTATTCCAAGGTCGGATAATGTTTCTGCAAATTTTTCTGGTGTTGGAAGCGGATGTCTTCCTCCAAAAGCAGCATCTGGTCCTATTTCAGCCAGATCTTTATCCAAATCAATGAACCTTGCTCCTTTGATATGCTTTTCAAGATAGTTTTGTTGTACATCTTTCCCTACTCTTGCATCAAGAATGATGAGGTTTTCCGTTGGAAGTTTTTTTAAATCAGAGGGTGAAACTATTGGAGACATTGTGTTGATTTTAGGTTATTGTAATGAAGTTTGGGCCAAAGCCAATGGATTAATGAATATAGTAAAGCGGACTTTAGTCCGCTCCTATTTATATTTTGATTTCAAGCAGATCCTCATTTTCCAGTGTCTTATCTGCGTAATTTGCTATATCTGCCAGAGATTCTAAGTCATTTTAAAAATGAAAAATATCCTTAGCCTTATTATAAGAGCTTTCAAAGTTTAAAAGATTCAGCTTGTGATCTGCTTTTTCAACACTCATAAAATTAATCACCTGTTCTGTAGGCATATTTCCTACCAGATCATCTTTTGCCATAGGACATCCGCCAATTCCTTTGATGGCACTGTCAAATCTTCTGCAACCTTGATCATAAGCTGCCTTCAGTTTTGAATATGATTCTTCATAACGGTTATGGAAATGCCCACCGAAATTAATTCCAGGATATTTTGACGGAATTTTTTCAAAAAGAAGAGCAATGGTTTCAGGTGTTGCGACTCCTGTGGTATCAGAAAGCAGAATATCTTTAACACCGATATCCGAGAATCTTTGTGCCCACTGGTCTACATCTTCCCACTTCCACATTTCTCCATAAGGATTTCCAAAGGCCATAGAGAAATAAATATTCAGCTGTTTTCCTTCAGTTTTTACCAACTCAAGCATCTTAATGATCTCATCAAAAGCTTCTTCCTGACTTTTATTGGTATTTCTATGCTGAAATGTTTCAGAAATAGAGAAAGGAAACCCCAAGATATCTACAGACTCATGCTTTAAAGCTTTTTCAGCCCCTCTATAGTTTCCTATAATAGCAGAAACTTTGGTCTTGGAGCGGGATTTATCAATATTTTCAGCCACCTCATCAGAGTCAGCCATTTGGGGAATTGCTTTGGGAGAAACAAAGCTCAGACAATCCAATACATCAAAACCAACATCCATTAAGGAGTTGATATAATCTATCTTTTTATCAGTAGGGATAAACTCTCCCCATCCCTGCATTGCATCTCTAGGACATTCGGTAAGAAACATTTTTACTTTTTGATTTTCTCAAATATAATAAAACTAAACTACTTAGTATACTGTACATACAAATCTAAGATTATTTTGATTTTCAAAGTTTTATATCTGATTTATAATTTCGATAACTGATATTAACTCGCAAATAATGTATTCTGAGCATCAAATTTGCTAACTTTGTTAAAATTTATGATAAATCTGATGAGTACAATAGAATTCAATCCATTATGGAAAGAGAAATTACTGAACCGTTTTCTTAGCTATGTAAAAATATATTCAACAAGTGATGCTGAAAGTGAATCAACACCTTCTACTGAGCGCCAGTGGGATATTGCCAATTACATTACAGAAGAGCTGAAAACAATCGGTTTGGAAGATGTTTCAATTGACGAACACGGTTATATTATGGGCTATGTTCCTTCTAACCTTGAAAATGATGACAGGCCTACGATTGGGTTCATTTCACACTACGATACATCTCCTGATTTCAACGGTGAAAATGTAAAGCCTCAGGTTTGGAAAAACTATGATGGAAATGATCTTTTACTGAACCAGACCACAGGATTTACTTTATCACCTTCAAGATTTGAAAGTTTAAAAAAATATATTGGCCAGACGTTAATTACTACAGATGGAAATACCCTTCTTGGAGCTGATGATAAAGCAGGTTGTGCAGAAATTGTAACTGCAGCGGAATATCTTATCGCTCACCCAGAAATTAAGCACGGAAGAATTGCTGTAGGATTTACTCCTGATGAAGAAATCGGGAGAGGTGCCCACAAATTTGATGTGGCTAAATTCGGGGCTGAATGGGCCTATACAATGGATGGTGGAGAAGTTGGAGAACTTGAATACGAAAACTTTAACGCTGCCGGAGCCGTAGTAAAAATCCACGGATTAAGTGTACACCCTGGTTATGCTTATGGTAAAATGATTAATGCGGCTTTGTTAGCTGCAGAGTTCGCTCAAACATTACCTGCTAATGAAACCCCAGCAACCACTAAAGGATTTGAAGGATTCTATCACTTAATGGACATTACAGCTGATATTTCTGAAGCAAAACTTCAATACATCATCCGTGACCACGATGCTGATAAATTTGAAGCAAGAAAGAAATTCATGGAAGAAAAGGTGGCTGAATTCAACCAAAAACATGGTGAAGGAACCGCTGAAGTGGAGATCAAGGAGCAATACAGAAACATGAAACAGCAGTTTGAAGGCAAAATGCACATCGTAGATCTTGCTGCCAAAGCAATGACTGAAGCTGGTATTGAGCCTAAAATCAAAGCCATCAGAGGTGGTACAGACGGTGCTCAGCTTTCCTATATGGGACTTCCTTGTCCGAATATCTTTGCTGGAGGAATCAACTTTCACGGACCGTATGAATATGTTGCCTTGGAAAGTATGGAGAAGGCAACAGAAGTAATTATTAATATTGTAAAAGCATAATGAGATGAAAAAACTCTTAGCATTAGCCTTCATATTATCTTTTGCTTTCGGAAGTGCTCAGATATCTGCATTTCAGAAGGCCGATTCTAAGTATGAAAGAAAAAAAACGGCATTGTACAACAAATACCCTAAGCCCAATGATCTGAGAACTAAGCTAGAGTGGCTTCTTACAGAAGACAAAATAACATCTTATAAAAATGCTCTGGATAAGATTTCCGAAAACGATAAGAAAGCAGTGGCCAATGACCCTCCAGTCAAAACTAAATTGACGAAAGAAGCGGAATACGAGGCTGGAAAAACAGCTTTTCAAAAGTCATTGTATGAAGCAGTTGATCTTGTTTTCTTAAACTACGCTTCGAATTCTTATAAAGCAACATTAAGCTTTGTAGTAGACTCTAAAGGAAATGCTTTAGATGCTCAGGCAAAGGGAAATAACGAAGATGTGAATGCGTTTATTGAAGCTGCCTTTTATCGTATTAAGGAAAAAGGCAAGTGGAAACCCGCAGAAATTAGTGGGAAGCCGGTATCATCTACGGTATCTCTACCACTGGTTTTAACATTTAAAAAATAAATACAATAGACCCGCTTCACAGTGGGTTTATTTTTTACCTCTTACCCATCCCAACTTATATTCCATTCATTTACGGAGAGTTAAAAGCAGAACCAATCTCATTTTTCATTATATTTACTGATGACAGATTAACAAAACTATTAATTTTAATATCAGATTACATTATGAAAAACATGAAAAAACTTTTGAGAAAGGATCTTTCAACGATTCTTGGTAATGGAATAGACAACTGCCATATGGGGGGAGATTCCTATAACTGCCAGAGTGACTGCCAATGTGCCTGGGGAAAAGCCTGCGAAATGTATGACGACGGAAGTCCGGGACAATGTATTGCCGTCGGAGGCGGTGGAAATCCTGGTGGTGGAGGTACCGGTGGATGTATTCCACCAATTGACTGCACAGAACAGCCTTATTAAAAATAAATCAAATAATAATCTACGGAAGCTACAATGGCTTCCGTTTTTTTATTCATCCAAAACCGAATTCTTATCAAAGCATCTCTACCATTCATCAAATAAAATTTCCATCGTTCTTTAAGATTCTTTGCTTTGTATCAAATTTTTAAAAGCAATCAATTTATGAAGCAACAATTTTTAGCATTCTGCTCACTGTTATTATGTATCACTTGTTCTATGGATACACAGGCCCAGCAGACTCCATCTATTCACATCGGAATAAAGGGAGGTACAAATTTTACAAAAACCTCAACGGAATCTTCTTCCTTGGAAGGGAAATACGGCTTCGGTTATCAGGCAGGTGTAATGGCAAGAGTGGATATTGGAAGCCTGTATGTACAAGGAGAAACTTTATTCAACAAAAGAAAAACAACGTACGAATCAAAGGATTCCGGTTCTGCCAAGCTAACATGGAATGCCGTTGATGTTCCTATAGTAATTGGGTATAAACTTGTCAAAACCGACGATTTTAATCTAAGAGTATTTGCAGGAGGTGTATACAGCTATGCTTTCAACAACAAATTATCCACTTCTGAATCAATCCAAGAAGGTTTTAAAAAATTTGACAAGTCAAATATCGGAATTACAGGAGGAATAGGCATAGACTATAAAAATTTCACGGTAGACCTGAGATATGAAAACGGGCTTTCCAATATCAGTAAGGAATTTAAATCCAAACCTCACAGCTTTAGTCTTGGGATCGGTTATTTCTTATTCTAAAAACTTAAATTATCTTTGACTGATTAGAAACTGTGAATCTGCAGTTTCTAATTTTTTATAACCCATTCCAATCGTTTTATGACAAAACCCTTTGTGTTAAAAGAATATATTTTCTCTATTATTTTTTGGCTTGTGCTAGGCTTTGTACTGTGGTGTAATATTCAAGTTTCAGCAACAGGTCTATCCGCCCTAATTCAGGCTATAATTATCGTCTTAAGTTCTTTTGCATTCACTCACTTTCTTACCAACACCCTACTTCCCAAAGCCTTAAGATTAAAAAAAATGAAACAATTCCTTATTCAGGTTACTGTTATCACCTTAATTTTAAGTTTAATTTACGCTTTGGTCTTTACCTATGTTGATGAAGCAGATAAAGGAACTCTTCCTTCAGATTTCCGGGATCAGATTCCCTTTTTATGGCGAGGCTTTTATATGTCCTTGCCTGCATCGTTTCTGATCAATGGTTCTGCCTGCGGCATCCGCTTCTACCAAGAACATGGAAAAATAGAACGTGATCACATCCTCCTTCAGCAGGCTCACCTAGAAAATCAACTCAAGCTTCTTCAGGATCAGATTAATCCACATGTGGTATTCAATATTCTGAATCACATTCATATCCTTATGAAACATGACACTGTGCTTGCCGATTATTTATTAATGAAATTCTCAGATATTCTACGGTATCAGCTCTATCATTGCAATCAAAATCTGGTACCTCTTGACAAGGAAATTGAGTATCTCCAAAATCTGGTGGAGGTGGAAAAATTAAGATGGGGAAATGAACTGGATGTAAAATCAACTTTTAAATTGAATGATAAAAAAGTTCTTATTGCTCCATTACTTTTAGTTCCTTTTATTGAAAATGCCTTTAAATATGTCTGCAGGCTCCCCGGGCAGACCGGCTATGTTAAGATCTTCTGTAAAGAGGAAAACAATGCCCTTTATTTTTATGTCGAAAACTCATATTCCGAAATAGCTGTTCATAAAAAGAAAGATAGTGGAATTGGGCTTCAAAATGTACAAAAACGTTTAAAATTACAATATCCCAATGCTTATGATCTTACCATTGAGCCTGATAATCTAGTATACAAAGTCACTTTAACTTTAAAATTATCTGAAAAAAATGAGCAGTAATATTCCCAAAATGAAATGTCTGATTGTAGATGATGAACCTCTGGCAAGATTCCATCTTAAAGAACTGGCAGACAAAATTGATTTTTTATCTGTAGAAGGAACTTATGCCACTGCACTGGAAGCAGATGCCAAAGTAAAGGAAACTGAAATAGACCTTCTTTTTCTGGACATTAATATGCCTTATCTGAATGGTATTGATTTTCTGGAGCAGCTTGAAAATCCGCCTTTATGTATTTTTACAACGGCTTATTCTGAGTATGCATTAGAAGGATTTAGGCTACAGGTAGTAGATTATCTTTTAAAGCCGATTGCTTTTAACCGCTTTTATCAAGCTGTTAATAAAGCTCAACAGCAATTTATTATCAGTGAAAAATTAAAGAAAAATACCTCTTTGGATGATCCTTTTCTCTATGTAAGGCAATCTGATACCTTTATCAAGGTTTCCTGGGTAGATATTTTATATATTGAAAGTATGCAGAACTATACCAAACTGCATTTTAAAGATAAATCCCTGGTTATTCATCAGACGATGAAAGCCATTGAAGAATCCTTGCCTTCTGAGCATTTTTTCAGGATTCACAAGTCATTTTTAATCAATATCATCCACATTGATATGATCTCCGGAGGCCGCTTATTTATTAATAAAACAGAGCTTCCCATTTCCCGTACCCGAAAAGAAGAATTGCTTAATCAGGTGGTGTATAAAAAGCTCATTAGTAAATAAAAAAGAAAAGCCGGAAGGGTGTTGGGGGAATTATTCAAGTTAAAAAATAGATCAAATAAATACATTCCGGCTTTTTTGCTCTCATATCTTAAGGAAGATTCCAGCGTAGGGAGACCGCTGCATAGAATGTACTGGAAAACTTCGGGTCTGCAATTTTTTTCTCTTTAAAGATACTGCTGATTTTTCGTTCACTTTCAGTGAAATTTCTTATCAGGGTTGATCCTCCCGTGATCCCTATACTCAGCTTATCATTGATCTTTATTTCCGGTCTGAGACCTGCGGTGATCTGCTGATACCCAAACATGATAGATTTCCCTTCTTTATTTCTCTCTACAGTCATTCCGCTGAGGTTAACCACAGCTTTTAAGGTAAAAACATCTGAGAATTCATATCCGGCTTCTGCACCTTCCGGGAAATTAAGTCGGAATTTAACCTTTCCATTGGTTTTCCAATCAAAATAGATCCATGGAAGAATCATAGGTGCTCCAAATGCCGTTGTAAGAATCAGCCCTCCACCTAATGCTATATTACGATTAAAATGTCTGATAAACAGTATTCCACCCTGTCCTAATACATCATCAAAGTTAATTTGCTCCAGATCCGTATACAGGCCTACCGATGCCATCATCATCATACTCCATTTCTTACCCAAAGGCCGTATATGCTGTAATCCCACTTGAGCATTCAGCATTTGATCTGGAAATAACGGAGTTTCATAGTTTTTATGCGACATTTTTGCATAGGAACCACTCACTAGCATAGACCATGCTTTGACCCTACCATCTTTGTCTTTTTTTACTGATAATGGAATACTCAGATTTAGGCTTGCCCTTTTAAAATCACTTTTAGAATTCGTCTTTACACTGTCTTCCGGACGGATATAATTAGAGGACGGTATGTATTCTGTTTTGAGCTCAGCAGAGATTCCCGACTGGGCATTTACCCAATATCCTAGCGGCAGCAGACAGCAAAAAGCCGTCAAAAGGTTTCTTTTCATATTCTAAATTTTATGCAAAGAGAACCTTTTGACTATTTTTTACAAAAATTACTTGATTAAGTGTCTAATTAGTATGACCAATAGAAGCAATGGAAGGATAAACATTTTCATTCGGAATGAGGAATGGGAAATTTAGCAACTCTCTGTTTTCAATAATATCTATTCTTTCCCCTTCCCTACTCATTTAAGCAACAGATTGCTGTATTGTAGTTTTTTTACTTTTAAAAATCTGATATCCAAACCATACAGCCACCACCGCCATTCCGGTGCGTGTAACCACCATTGGTATAATAGAATCTGCTTCCAGGAAACCCAATAATCCCGAAATTAAAAAGGTTACCATAAGCTGCATGAATCCTAATAATGCAGCAGCAGTCCCTCTTCCTTCTTTAAAAGGAGATAAAGCGTGTGCCGAAGTAATAGGAAAAAGAATTCCTATGGCCAGCAATGATAAATACAGCATTGCTATTTCCAATGCTACAGAAAGACTTCCTGCTGCAATCAGAATATGCAGTGCACATACCAGCAACAACATTAAGGTAGCTCCAAATAAAAGATCTGAATTACTAATTCTTTTAATCAGTCTCGGTGTAATATAAGCCGCAGTTATCAGGGCTAGTGAATTAAATGCAAATATAAAACTGAAAGTCTCACTGGAAAACCCGTGAAGTTCCATAAATAAAAACGGAGCATTTGAAATATAAATAATCAGAGAAGCAAACGCAATACTTCCAACCATTGTACTGTTGATAAACTCTTTGTTGGAAATAATCATTTTCAGCTGATCTTTTAACCCTTTTTCATCAGCTCGTTCATGATCAGGAATACTGATTCTTGTATTCGTTTCCGGAACATATTTGTATACCATAAAGAAGGTAATGAGTCCCATGATACATAAAAACGCGAATGAACTGTTCCAGCCCCAATATTTCAGAAATACACTTCCCATCAAGGGTGCTACAATAGGGGCAATCCCACTGATCTGAGATTGCTGCGCGAAAATGGTTACTGATTTTTGTTTATCATAAAGATCAATAATAATTGCTCTTCCAATAACAATCCCTGCACTTCCTCCAAAAGCCTGTAAGAAACGCATGGTCCATAAAACGTAAATGTCTGAGGTAAAATAAATGGCCGTTGCTCCTATGATAAAAAGGAGAAGCCCGCAATATAACATCGGTTTACGGCCTGTTTTGTCTGATAAAGGTCCCCATAATAATTGTCCAAAAGCAAATCCGGCAAAGAAAACAGAAATAGAAATCTGGATATGCCCGATATCGGTTTTAAAAATTTCAGCCATGCTTGGAAATGCAGGCAGATAAAGATCTATACTTAAGGATTCTAACGTGTTGAGTAATGCTAAAATAAACACTACAATACCTAACTTCTTCATAAATTGTAAGCCTTCACAGGCGATTTTTTTCAGAATGCAAAATTGCCTTAAAAAGCAAAAAAGCACAATAAAAGAATTGAAGGAAGTATAGGACAAACTGAAGATTTAAATACAGAAACAAATGAAAACAATCAGTTTTGGCTTATCAAAATTGTAAATACTGAAGATTATCTTTTTTCATTATTCTTAAAATTTTCAGGGTTTTGACCGGTATGTTTCTTAAAAAACCTTGAAAAATATGAAGCATCGTTAAAACCAAGTTTAAAAGCAATCTCCTTCACAGTAAGTGCTCCAAAACTGAGTTCTCTTTTGGCTTCCAGAATAAGGCGTTGAGCAATCATTCTCTTTACCGTTGTTCCCCTTAAAACACGCACAATATCATTAAGGTGATGGGAGCTTATCTTCAATTTTTCAGCATAGAAATTTGTTTCTTTGTGCTCTATATAATGTTTCTCAATGAATCCTATCAGGTCTTGAATACGCTGACGGTCATTCAATAAAGGTTCCTGAGATTTAATTTGTTCCCCAATGATGATACAAAACGCTTTCAGATAGGCCTTTAAAAGTTCTGTCCTTGAAGTGCCTCTATATTCCTGTTCTATCAATGATAGGATTGTACTGCACGTTTTCTCATTTTTAGGATCTAAAAAAAACGGAAGCACTCCTCCGGTAAGTACAGATTCAATATCACAGGCTTCGTTGAAGATTTCACGGCTTATCGCCATGGCATATCCTTCCTCTCCTTCTATTTTCATATTGAAAGCCTGTCCTGGTGCAATAATACAGATCTGATTGTTTTCAAGTGTATAGCTTTCAAAATCCAGTTCTAAACAACTATTTTCATACACTTCTCTGAACCAGATAATTTCAAAAAAATTATGCCGGTGAACATCATGAAAATTCTCTGGCCCAGCCGCACTCAAAGTACTCATCTGAAATTTTTCAGAAGTCAGATGATGCATTGGTATTTCTTTTTCTGGTATAATCATCAATGTATTTTTTAATCGTTACGCTATAAACAAAAACCACAGCAAAAAAAGTGCTGCGGTTTTCTACAATATTTAAAATTAAATAATTTTATCCGTTCTGGTTTCCTAAAAAGGCATCCCATCCCTGAGCAGTAAGAGCGACCAATTGGTTTGACCCTCTTGCTACCATAAAGTTCCCTTCTTCTTTTTCAACAGCATGTCCTATGATGGTAAAATCAGGATGATTTCTAATTTTATCAAAATCGTCTGGTGAAATTGTGAATAGTAATTCATAATCTTCACCGCCGCTTAATGCCGTCATTACAGGATTTAAGTTCATTTCGTCTGCGGTAGAGATGGTAAGGTTATCCAACGGCACCTTTTCTTCATACAGCCTGAATCCTACTTTAGACTGATCGGAAAGATGAAGGATTTCAGAAGCTAAACCGTCTGAAATATCAATCATGGAAGTCGGTTTAATATCCAACTCTTCCAGAATTGCTTTAACATCTGTTCTTGCCTCAGGTTTCAATTGTCTTTCCAGGATATAATCATACCCTTCCATTTCCGGCTGCATATTCGGGTCTGCAAGGTAAACAGCATGTTCTCTTTCCAGAATTTGCAGTCCCATATAAGCTCCTCCTAAGTCTCCTGTTACCACAAGAAGATCATTAGGTTTTGCTCCACTTCTCTTCACGATATTTTCATCCGCTTCAATTCCTACTGCTGTAATGCTCATTACCAATCCAGAGTTGGAACTTGTGGTATCTCCACCAATCAGGTCTACTTTATATCTTGCACACGCAGCCTGAATTCCTGCATAGATTTCTTCCAAAGCCTCTACCGGAAAACGGTTGGAAACTGCTAAAGAAACCAAAATCTGTGTAGGAACCGCATTCATAGCTGCAATATCACTCAGATTTACAACTACTGCTTTATAACCTAAATGCTTTAATGGAACATACCCTAAATTAAAATGCACGCCTTCCGCCAGAACATCCGTAGTAAGAACTACTTTTTTATTATCTGGGTTAATCACTGCTGCATCATCTCCTACTCCAAGCTCCGAAGATTCATTGGATAGAGGAAAATGCTCCGTCAAATGCTTAATAAGACCGAATTCTCCTAATTTAGAAATGGGCGTCAGCTCCTGGGATTTATCTTCAAACATAAAATTTCTTTTTTGTACAATGTTCACGGCAAAATGGTATAAAGCTTTGGAAGTCTGTTATACCATTGAACTCTGAACTTTAAACGTTGAATTACTTTGTAAATTCTGCCGGATCAACATTGTGTGGATGAAAAGGAAACTTTTTAAAGTCTTCTTTTGATAGCACCACAGTTTCCGGCGTTTTGTATTTATTCATTGCTTCCACCACATCATCTGGTGGTGTTGTCATTTTTCTTAACATCATATCGATCCAAACTCCCGTAGCTTCGGCAGTAGCACAGTGTGCCCCATCCGGAGTGTAGAATTTATGAACGAAACGATAGATAGCAGAATCATCTGAACATCCATCTATTTCTACGCTTACCATAACTATCTGATCAGCATAGATCTCCTTGAAGAAAGAATATCTTTCGTGCAGGATAACAGGACCGATTCCCCATCTGCTTAATTGGGTAACCCCCATTTTCTCTTTGGTCATAAAAGCCATCCTGGCTTGCGCACAATATTGTACATATGATGAATTGGCTAAGTGCTTGTTGGCATCAAGGTCGCTCCAACGCACTTCAAATTTATGGTAGAAAATCATACTGAAATCGTTTTGGGTATAATAAAAAATTATAATCTTCAAAAATACTCAAATAAGATGGTTTATAAAAATTGTACTTTTGAAAAAATAATCTTCAGCATAGGATTACCCATACATGAAACAGATCATTATTATCGGAGGTGGTGCTGCAGGCTTTTTCTGCGCATCCAACCTTGACGAAAAGAAATATAAAATTACGATTTTAGAACAGAACTCAGATGTCCTTCAGAAAGTTAAAATTTCCGGAGGTGGACGCTGTAATGTTACCCACGCCTGCTTTGATCCAAGAGAACTGGTACAGTTCTATCCTCGTGGAAACAAGGAATTATTGAGCGTTTTCACCAAATTTCAACCGGGAGACACCATGGAATGGTTCGATCAGCGTAATGTTCCGTTGAAAATAGAAAATGACAACAGAACCTTCCCTGAAAGCAACTCTTCACAAACCATCATCAATACTTTTCTGAATGAAGTTCAGAAGAAAAATGGAGTTGTACAAACAAAATGTACGGTAAAAGAGATTGAGAAGCAGGATGAAAAATATCTTGTAAAAACCAATTCAGGAGATTTTGAGGCAGATTATATCGTATATACTACCGGAAGTTCACCCAAATCTTTAAAAATTGTAGAAAATCTGGGCCATAAAATCGTAGACCTTGTCCCTTCTCTTTTTACTTTTAATATTAAGGATGAACTTTTAAAAGATCTTCCGGGAACAAGCTTTGAAAACGCAGGAATTTCTATTCCTAAACTGAAAACCGATGAAAGCGGACCTCTATTGATTACCCATTGGGGACTTTCAGGACCTGCTGTTCTGAAGATTTCGGCCTGGGAAGCTATAAGTCTCGCAAAACTTAAGTACAATTTTGAAATTGAAGTAAATTTCGCTTCGATAGATATAACTGATGCTGAGGAAATGTTCCATAACTTTAAACAGAGCAATCCTAAAAAAACCATCGGACAATCGAAGATTTTTGATATTACGAACAGATTCTGGCAGAAAATTCTGGATATTTCAAAGGTAGACCTCAATAAACAGGTAGCTAATATTTCCGGAAAGGAAATGCAAAAAATCCTTGAAAATCTATGTAAGAAAAAGTTTCAGGTAACCGGGAAATCAACATTTAAAGACGAATTTGTAACGGCAGGAGGTGTTGATTTAAAGGAGATTAACTTTAAAAACATGTCTTCAAAACTTCTTCCTAATTTTTATATTGCCGGAGAGGTATTGAATATAGATGCCGTAACCGGAGGATTCAATTTCCAGGCATGCTGGAGTGAAGGCTGGTTGATTGCACAGGATTTAAATTCCCTATAAAAAATCACTAAAAATAAGGATAACGACACATGAAAAAATTAATATTTCTATTATTTACGTTTGGGTTCACATTGTTTTTTTCTCAGGCAAAACAGGACCCGGCAGAATCCCCTGTAAAAGATTACACCAATAAAGCAGATATAAGACCTGAATTTCCAGGAGGAATTGCTGTATTCAAAACACTCATTATGAGTAAATTAAATTTTAGTACCATTACAGACTCAGCAAACTCAGAGGTACGGTTTCTAATTGATTCCAAGGGAGAACTGAGCTCTGTGACAGCGAACGGAGAGCAGGAAAGCTTTAATAAAGAATTGATACGGGTCATCAATACCATAAACAAAAAATGGGAGCCCGCAGTTTATAAAAACAAACCTGTAGACTATTGGTATACCCTTCCAATGTCGATAGATTTTGATTAAAATATGGGTATGCTTTCAGCCAAAAGAAATATCACTTTTTTCAAAATCCTGCTCATCATAGGATTTATATATTTCTTTTGGCTGATGGTTATGATTACTCTGGAATATATTCCTTTGAATCCTAACGTTAGCTTCCTGATGATTAAACAAACTGAAGTGGAGCACAGGCCGGAATATCTTTATTTTTTCTACGCTCATGTATACACCAGCATTTTTGTACTTCTTTCAGGGTTTCTTGCAATACTCCGAAAAGATTTCAGGCTAAAAAATTTCCACAGAAATATAGGAAAGCTCTATATTCTTCTTATATTGTTTTTGGCTGCCCCTTCCGGAATTTATATGGGGTTTTTTGCCAATGGAGGGCTTTTTTCAAGGATTTCATTCGTTATACTGGGCTTTTTATGGTGGTTTTCTACCTTCAAAGCTTATCAGCTGGCCAGACAGAAAAGGTTTAAAGAACACAAGCAATGGATGTGGCGGAGCTTTGCTTTTACATTATCAGCCATCACATTACGGATGTGGAAAGTTATTATCGTATATTTATTTCATCCCAATCCTATGGATGTTTACCAAATCATTGCATGGCTGGGCTGGATTCCAAATATCCTTTTCATTGAATATTTAATCACAAAAAAACAGATATGAAAATTTTAAATTACACCTTTATTTCTCTTCTTGCAGCAGCGCTTATTAGCTGTAAAAAAGATGGAAAAACGAATGAATCCAACAAAGATTCTCTAACAGCAAAAAAAGACTCTGTCATTATTCCTGAAGTTCATAAAGAATATTACGGGATTTACACCGGCGATTTTGCAGGAATGGAAAAAATGGTTGACGATGTAGATGGCTCTGAATATAATGAGAGCGTCTACAAAAAAATTTCTCTAAAAATCAACAGGATTACCAAAGACAGTGTGTATGGACAAAGCATTGTGAATGGAAACCAACGCCCTGTAAGAGGAGTTTTTAATGAAACGTCAAAATCTTTTGTACTGGATGAGCCGGGTAATGATAAAACAGATGGCAGATTTGAGGTAAAACTGAGTGGAGACAGCTTAACGGGAAAATGGAATGCCTTCAACACAAAAGGAGTAAAAGCCCCTCTGAAATCACTCAAACTCATTAAAAAGGAATTTGTTTATAACCCCAATTTTATGCTTGATCCGGAGTCCAATCTGGTAGACTGGAATAATCCTAAGTCTTTTGTTGAGAAGTACACAGATAGTGATGGGAAAACCGAAAGCTATACAACATCAAAAAATCGGGTAGCTTCTGATGCCGTCTTTAAGCTGAATGCCTCTAAACAAAAACTCAATGAAAAAGACCTTAAAAACTTAAGAAAACTGGATCTGGAGATTATCAAGAACTCCGTATTTGCAAGACATGGGTATTCCTTTAAAAAAGAAACTTACAGGGATTTCTTTGAACAGACCAATTGGTATATTCCGGTTTCCAATAATGTAGATAACGAGCTTTCCCCTATGGAAAAAGACAATGTGGCACTCCTGAACAAATTTATTAAATATGCTGAAGATAAATATGACAGCTTTGGAAGATAGAAAAAACTAGGAGTTTGAAGGTGAGATTAAGTTTTCATTTTTTTGTCAGCTTTACAAACACATAGAGGAATACACAGCCTGCGACATAACACAGAATATCAATCCAGGAAAAAGAATTTCCAATCACAATATACATCAGGCTTCCAGGACGGAAGCCTAGTTTTTCCGCAATATTGAAATATTGGGCAAACTCTACAAAGCAGGAAAAAATTAAAACCCCGAGAATAAGTTTTTCATTATTAACCCTGAAAAAGCTTTTCACCAAAGTATAAAGAAGTATGACAACAATGACATCTCCAAGATAAGCTCTTACAAAGAAAATATCCTTTAATTTTGTTGCGATAAGTACCTCAACAAGGAAAATAAAAACGGAGATAATGAGATATTTCAGGCTAAATTGGAATTTCATGTGTATGTTTTATTAAAAGTTAGGACATAAAAAATCGGCATTCATTAAAAACACCGATTTTTATTCTAACAAATATATTATTTCTTTACCTTGATTGTACAGCCGATAGCAACCGTTTTTGTCATTTTTACTGGTTCACTTTTTATTAGAGCATTTACCGCGTCCTGAGCATAGTATTCTGATACATCATTAGGATTATCATAATTGTTATCAATAGCGCCTATATATTTTACAATATTCTTCCCGTTTTCCTTCTGTAGTATAAAAACATGCGGAGTTTTGGTAGCTCCATACTGCGGATAGATCTTCTGCCCTTCGTCCACCAGATATGGAAAAGTAAATCCTTTCTGTTTCGCTCTATCGATCATCTGCTTGTAGCCGTCTTCAGGCTGTACATTTGGATCATTTGGATTGATTGCTATGACCGGATATCCCTGATCTTTATATTTCTTATCAAGCTCAATGATTCTGTCTTCATACTTCTTGGCATACGGACAATGGTTACAGGTAAAAATAACAATGAACCCCTTGGCTGTTTTAAAATCACTCAGGGAAACCATTTTTCCATCAATATTTTTAAGCTTAAAGTCAGTAGCCTCATCTCCCACTTCGTAGCCTTTTACAGCTGAAATACTTTCTTTTTGAGGTTTATTTTTATCGTGATTCATTGTTGTAAAGCTTAATAAGCCTAATCCAGCGATAAAAGCTGCCATTAAAATTTTCAGATTTTTCATAATCAATTATTTATTGTAGGTTTTCAGTAATTGTTTTCCCAAGATCCTCTTTACTCATTTCTCCGTCATTGAAATATACTTTTTCTCCGTTTTTATAAAAAATTGTTACAGGAATATTTCCATCCCACTTTTTTTCAAATCTTGGAATCCAGGTATTCATTCTTTTAATATCATCTAAAAGCACAACTTCAGCGGTCAGATTTTTGTTTTTAATGAATTTTAAAACCCTTTCTTTATCTACCAGCCTGTCTAATGAAACCAGAATCATCTTAAACTTAGAATTACCGGCATATTGATTATTGATTTCCATAAAATGAGGAAGCTCTTTCACACAAGGAGCACAGGTGGTTGCCCAAAAATTAACAATCAAAAGGTTATCTTTTTCCAATTGGATTTTCTTTTCCAGATCTTCGTATTTCAAAACAGAAATTTCCGTCTGTTGAGCTTTACAAATTGTACAAAACAGAAAGATTATCAGGATTTTTAATACATTCTTCATGTTCAAATTTAATAAAATAATGTAAATCAAATATGCACAAAACAAAATTACTTCAAAACAGATTCTTTTCATTTATGAAATACACAAAATAACTTAATTATCTCTTTTTTAATACCTTATACTCTATATTTTCTCACAATCAATAGAATTATTTGAATAATTTTGTATATTTGAATACAATCAAAACAAATTATTATGAAAAAATCAACCGTTCAAAAAAAGAAGCTTACTAAAAGAGAAATGAAATCAATTAACGGAGCAGGGCCAATCTGCCCGTTGGTATTAAGCTGTACTGACAGAAATACAGGAGAAGAATTATATGGAGTTTATGGCATTCAGGATGGACCTTGCTGCTAGTTACAGATTAATAATACCCAATTAAAAGATATGAAAAATTCATTCACTCAAAAAAAGAAGCTTACCAAAGCTGAGCTTAAAGAAATCAGCGGTGGTGCTAAGGCCAACTGTGCAGAAGATCTATGCAAACTCAGAGGAGTAAGCAGTCATTTTATGATTATCGGTCCTAGAGGTAAAGACGGATACTGCTGTTAATCAATTTTAAATATTAAAAATAAAAAATGATTGGATTATCCTCCAATCATTTTTTTTATGGCGTTGAGCTTCATTAAAGCTTCAATCGGTGTCAAAGTATTGATATCTATCTTCGTAAGCTCTTCCCGAATATTCTCCAGAACCGGATCATCCAGCTGGAAGAAAGAAAGCTGCATATTTTCTTCGGTTACCCTTTTGATATTTTCTGAAGATCCCCCTTCCTGGCTTCTACTCGCCTCAAGGGTTTTAAGAATTTCATTCGCTCTGTTTACTACTTTGGCAGGCATCCCGGCTAATTTAGCCACATGAATACCGAAACTGTGCTCACTGCCTCCTGGAATCAATTTTCTCATGAAGATAATGTTCCCTTTGTTTTCCTGAATAGAAACGTGGAAATTTTTTACTCTTTCAAAATTCACAGTCATCTCATTCAGTTCATGGTAATGAGTCGCAAATAAAGTTTTAGCCTGTGTAACATGTTGATGAAGATACTCCGCAATAGCCCATGCAATGGAAACCCCGTCATACGTAGACGTTCCACGCCCAATTTCATCCAAAAGGATAAGACTTCGTTCTGATATATTATTCAAGATATTGGCTGCTTCATTCATTTCCACCATGAAAGTAGATTCTCCTGCAGAAATATTATCTGTAGCTCCTACTCTTGTAAATATCTTGTCCAGCAGCCCGATTTCCGCATGTTTAGCAGGTACAAAACTTCCAATCTGAGCCAAAAGACATACAATAGCCGTCTGACGCAAAATTGCAGATTTACCAGCCATGTTAGGACCTGTAACCATAATAATCTGCTGGGAATCTTTATCCAGAAAGATATCGTTCGGAATATATTTTTCTCCTAACGGAAGCGCATTTTCAATGATCGGGTGCCTTGCTTCTTTCAAATCAATAGCATAGCCGTCATTTAGGATAGGCTTAGTATAGCTTTCTGACACCGCTAATTCAGATAATCCTGCAGCAACATCAATCTGGGCAATAATACTGGAGTTTCCTTGAATCTGATCAATATACACCATAGTTTCAGCACATACATTTCTGTACAGCTGGCTTTCCAAAGCGCCTATTTTTTCTTCAGCACCCAGAATCTGGCTTTCATATTCCTTTAACTCTTCGGTGATGTATCGTTCCGCATTCACAAGGGTTTGTTTTCTCACCCAGTCATCCGGAACTTTGTCTTTATGAGTATTCCGGACTTCAATATAATATCCGAAAACATTATTAAAATCAATTTTAAGGCTTGTAATACCTGTTCTTTCAATCTCTCTCTGGCACATTTCATCCAGAAATCCACGTCCTTTGCTCTGAAGATTTCTCAATCTGTCAAGTTCTTCAGAAACCCCATCTTTTACTACATTTCCTTTAGCAATACTTACCGGAAGCTCTTCATTCAAACGACTTTGCAGCAATTTGATCAATTCTTCAAGATCAAACAGAGGCTCTAACCATGCCAGTACATCTGCGTGAGGATGCAATAATGCTTTGATTTTATGAATATTGATTAAACTTTGACGCAGATGTCCTAATTCCCTAGGCGAAATTTTCTCTGCCGCCAGTTTCCCCATCAATCGGTCAAGATCGGAAATTGACTTTAATAGCTGCCCTATTTCATATTTAAGATGATCGTTTTCGTTTAAGAAATCAATCAGGGAAAGTCTTCTCGAAATTTCATCAACAGATTTTAAAGGAAGAATAATCCTTCTTCTTAGCAACCTTCCTCCCATTGGGGTTGAGGTTTTATCAATAATATCCAGCAATGATTTCCCTTGTGGGTTGCTTGGATAAACGATTTCCAGGTTTCTTAATGTAAAATTATCCATCATCAGATAATCTTCCTGTGGAATGATCTGAAGTTTGGTGATGTGAGAAAGTAATTTATGGTGAGTGTCTTCTACAAGATAAGCAAAAATAGCTCCTGCTGCGGTAATAGCTAACGGAAGGGTTTCCACTCCAAATCCTTTTAAGGAATTCGTTTTAAAATGATTGGTTAATTTCTCGTAGGCAAAACTGTATTGAAAAGCCCAGTCTTCTAACTTAAAGGCATTTTTATTCTTAATTTGCTCAGGAGTCTGTACACTTCTCTGGAAAATGATTTCACTGGGATCAAAAGTATTGACAATATGCAGTAGCTTTTCAAGATTACCCTCACTTACTAAAAATTCACCCGTAGAGATATCTACTAAAGCAATTCCATATTTTTCCTTTTCTTTATGAAGGGAAAGCAGGAAGTTATTTTTCTTGGAATTTAAAACCTGGTCATTGAAAGTAACCCCTGGGGTTACCAATTCTGTAACTCCCCTTTTTACAATGCCTTTAACCATTTTGGGATCTTCCAGCTGATCGCAGATAGCCACCCTCATTCCGGCTCTTACCAATTTTGGAAGATAAGAATCTATTGAATGGTGAGGAAATCCTGCCAATTCTACACTTCCTTCTCCGTTATTCCTTTTGGTAAGAACAATACCCAGTATCTGAGAGGTCTTCACGGCATCTTGCCCAAAAGTTTCATAAAAATCTCCTACTCTGAAAAGCAAAAGTGCATCCGGGTATTTACCCTTGATGGTATTATATTGAGTCATAAGTGGAGTTTCCTTCTTCGATTTTGCCATAGTAAAAAATGAGCCCCAAATTTAAAAAAATAAATCCAGGGTTACGGAATTGTTTCACGGTTATCCCTGAATAACTTTTCCTTATCAGGAATTAATTGTATTTTCACCATAAAATCACATCCATGGAATTTCCTGTTTTAGAAACTGAAAGACTTGTTTTACGCCAACTTACCCTTGATGATACCCAAGACCTATTCGAATATTTTTCTTTGGAAGAAGTTATGGAGTACTATGATCTTGAAGCCTTCAAATCTATTAAAGATGCTCAGCAAATTATCCAGCATTTCAACAGTGAATTTGAGAAGGAAAAGGGCTATCGTTGGGCTTTACAGCTAAAATCAGATGGTAAAGTAATTGGCACTTGTGGTTATCATAACTGGTACAAAGAACATTTCAAAGCTGAAATTGGATATGAACTCAATCCCCTTTACTGGAGACAGGCTTATATGAAAGAGGCTATTCTTCCTATTCTTACATTCGGTTTTGAAAGTATGAGATTACATCGTGTAGATGCTTTTATTGATCCCGCTAATATTTCTTCCGAAAAGCTTCTAACTTCTGTGAAGTTTCAGGAAGAAGGAACGCTAAGGGATTACTTTTTCGAAAAAGGAAAATTTGTGGATGCTAAAATCTTTGGATTGATTAATGAATAAGGCTGGAAGCCAGAAAGAGGAAGGTATTATTTGTCTGTAAACATCTACTTATCATTCTAAACATCCGTAAGGTTATAAAAGATTCTTCCTTCATCAGAAATTGAAGATTCGGTGTAGCCAATGACAATGATTCACCATTGGATCTAAGAATCAAATACTTTTTATGAAAGGCTTACTCTAACTTTTCGGCAAAAATAACAGCTTCCCATCTCCATCTTCCACCCTTTAAGACTAATTCCCTTTCTGTAAATGTCTTTCCAATGCTTCTGAACTCTTTTTATATGCCCACTTTTGCTTATAATCCACCCATTTTGATTTAAACATCTTGCGCATAATCTTATCTGTATATCTCATAATAAAAACATGATACAGCATATTGGCAAAAACATTCGGTTTATTGGGAAGCGCTCTTAACGATAGTGAAAATCCAGGCTCAAGGTATCGGTTGAAATGCCAGAATGCTCCCGGAATAAAAAGAGCATCACCATGTTCCATAAAGATTTCATATCCTTTCGCGTACTTCAAAGCTGGAAATCTTTCGTAATCAGGATTCTCGTAATCTACCTCATAGATGGTATGAACAGATAATGGAACTTTATATAAAAACGGCGACTGTTTCTGATCGAATAACAAAATTCTCTTTTTCCCTTCAAAATGGATGTGCATAAAGTCCCCCAAATCCACATCATAATGCATCAAAACATGGGCTTCACTTCCTCCAAAGAACAAAGTAGGGAGTCTTTTGAAAAATTTTATTCCAAGATCCGGATAGGTGAAATTTTTAAGCAATTCCGGAAGTTTGTCTGTAATAATATAAAAGAAAATCCTGAGGTCTGAAGGTTTACTTTTTATCGTATCAATATAATCCTTCATTTTCATATTGGCTACCGGAGCATCGGAACTTTTAGCAGCATCAGCAGGTTTATTATCATACAAAGGAACATTCTGATCACCTGCCTTTTCTCGGATATAGGCAAGATTCCATAGGTCAAAGCCCTCCCAACGGCTCGCAAAATTCTTGATTAAAAGAGGTTTCTGCTTTTTGAAATAATTCTTCTGAAAATCTTCTTTACTGATATCATTGACTACATCTACGTTTTTGAGAATCATGCACTTTGTATTTAATATGAATTAAAAATAGTGTTTTTTTGAAAACTGCAAAAATTAAGATAAAAAGGCTGGAAACTGGAAGGAGGGGACGGGAGGTAAATGTTGACTCAAAAAGAATTCGGCTACAATATAATTGACTGAATTAGCCAAAGACATTAAAATGTTCTTTCGCTTCAATTACTTCTTTCTCCAGCTTTAGACTTTCTTACTTTATTAGCAGAGCTCAGATGAAAAATTTATATTTGTGATATTAAGCGATTTTATGAGAGTCTACAACACAAAACATTTCCTTAAAATTCTTTTCAGTTTACACAAAAGTGATACCCTGAAAATTCTTTTTCCAAGTATGATTATGGTTGGATTATATTCCTGGGGAATTCAATATCTGGAAGTGGGATATTTTCATCTTACTGCAAAATCAGGCATCAGTAATGTAGGGATGATTCACTCCCTGCTGGGATTTGTATTGTCTCTTTTACTGGTCTTCAGAACCAATACGGCGTATGACAGATGGTGGGAAGGAAGAAAACTTTGGGGAAAACTGGTGAATGATACCCGAAACTTTGCTATAAAAATCAATACCATCCTTGGAGATAACCGTCAGGATGCAGAACAGGTTTCAAGATATTTAAAATATTTCCCTCACTTTTTAGCCAAACATCTTTCTAAGGAATCTACGCGCCTGGCTTTAGACGAAGATTATTCTGAGATTGAAAAAACGTTGAAAAACCATGGGCCAAGTGAGATTATTATTCTGCTAAGTCATAAACTTAACCAACTCAAGAAAGAAGGTAAGGTTTCAGAAATTGAAATGCTGTATCTGGACACTCAACTGTCAGGATTTCTTGAAGTGTGTGGTGGATGTGAAAGGATTAAAAATACTCCTATTCCCTATTCTTATTCCTCGTTTATTAAAAAATTCATCATCCTATATGTACTTGCTCTTCCTATTGCTTATGTGATTACGATAGGGCTTTTCATGATACCCCTTACTGTTTTCGTCTATTATGTACTGATGAGTCTTGAAATGATTGCTGAAGAGATAGAAGATCCTTTCAACAATGATGAAAATGATATCCCAATGGAGACAATAGCCCAGAATATTGAGAAAAATGTTCATCAGATCATGAGCAAAAAATAAGAAATCAACCTTTAAAGGTTGATTTCTTTGAGTTCTCCGTCTTGTTTAATTTCTACAAACTTACTTTCTCTGTTGGCAGCATCATAACCGTAGAAAAAAGTGGAATAGATTGGCGATGAATACAAATAAGAACCCAATCCATTATAAGTATCCGTTGTTCCGGTCTGTTGTTGATAACTTCCTGTTGCCGTAAAGTTCACAATCGTTTCAAGATAATATTTACCTGGCTTCAGTTTTTCAAATTTAAATCTCCCATGGTCATCCGTTAAAGCTTCTACCCTATATTTAAAAGCCTCTTCAGACATATATACCGTTGTTTTTTTATTTTCATACTTTTTCCTCATATTATAAAACTCTTCAAAATAGGGCGTTACCGGAAAAAGCATGATCACTGTTCCTTTGGGAGCGTAATGTTTCTGTCCCAGCAATGGTTTGATACCCCAATTATTTTTTTGTTTGGTAGAAGCTACTCCCTCAATCGTTGAATTTCCGAAAGCAAGCATATCGCGGGCTAATTTTTTATCAAAGAAAGCTTGTGGATAATAGGTATTTTGTGCCTGTGCTTGTAAAAAAGCAAACATCAATATGAATAAAGTGAATAATTTTTTCATGGGATATTTTTGAATCAAATATAAGTATTTTACTATTTTTGAAATAAAAATAGCTATGAAATACATTTTTCTATTGTTTTTTTCTTTTTCCATCATGGGTCTTGCACAGAAACCTTGTGGATATAAAGACGGATTGCAGGAAGGAAACTGCAAGGAATTCTATGACAACGGACAGGTAAAAAATATAATTGAATGGAAGAAAGGAAAGAAAGAAGGGGATGCTGTTTTTTATCACGATAACGGAAAAGTAAACGCAAAAGGTGAATTCAAAAAAGATTTCAAAGTAAAAGAATGGGTTTATTATGATAAAAATGGAACGCTTACTGCTAAAGAAATATATAGAAATGGAGATAAAAATGTTTATGATAACAGCTTTACCGCTACCTTTTATTCTCCCAAAGGAGTTGTAGAAGAAGTTTCTAATTATAAATTTGCAAAACTGAATGGAGAAACCAAACTTTTTCATGAGGACGGAAAATCCATAAAACAGACCGGATTATATGATAACGGTCTTGCCACCGGAAAATGGAAAGTATTTTATCCATCAGGCAAGCTACAGCGTGAAACAGAATTTGTCAATGATAAATGGAATGGCAACAGAATCCATTACCGTGAAGACGGAAGCATTGAAAAAACAGAGGTCTATAAAGACGGAAAATTAATCTCAACAAAATAAGACAATTGGTACAGAAACTAAAACTGGAGGAACTGAACAGAATAGATGTAGAAACATTTAAGAAAGTTGAAAAAATTCCGTTGGTCGTCATTTTAGATAACATCAGAAGTATGCACAACGTAGGTGCAGCCTTCAGAACGGCAGATGCCTTTTTAATAGAAAGAATAATTCTTTGCGGAATTACCCCACAACCGCCCCATCGTGAAATTCACAAAGCGGCTTTGGGTGCAACAGAAAGTGTGGATTGGTCTCATGAAGAAGACACCAACAACGCTATTGCAGATCTGAAAAGCAAAGGATATCAAATCATAGGAATTGAACAGACTACCGGCAGCCAGATGATTACAGATTTCGTTATTGACAAATCAAAAAAATACGCTTTGATTTTAGGAAATGAAGTGGAAGGAATCAGTGATGAGGTACTCCCTAATGTGGATGTATTTCTAGAAATTCCACAGCTTGGCACCAAGCATTCTCTTAATGTAAGTGTATGTGCTGGAATTGTAATGTGGGAGTTTGCAAAAGCTCTAAAATAAAAAAACTGCATATGTCATTAGTAGACAGTGCAGTTTGAAATAAATCTAATAAAAAGTAAAAATGAAAGGCGACAAAGGTACTTTTTTTTTGTTTACAAACAAATTTTAACGGCATTTTTTTTGTTTTAACTTAAAAAAAATCGTGTTTTCAGAAACAGTTTCGTTTAATTTTTTATAAATTAGCACAATGTTTATCAAGGACTATATCTCAAAAGATTTTCCATGTTTTAGCTTGTCGGACTCTATAGAGTCGGCAAGAAATACATTGGAAGCCTTCGGATATTCTCATATTTTCATCAAAAAATCCCACCACTTTTATGGAGCCCTTGCTAAGGACTTTTTATACGAAGAGGAAGGGGGAACTTTGAAGGATCTTGAGCATCAAATCGAACGATTTGCCATTTTGGATGATAATAATATTATGGACAGTATCCGTCTGTTTTATACGTTTAGCACCAATGTGATTCCGGTAATTAATAAGAGTGAAAAGTATTTGGGTTATATTACCTGTGATGATATTTTTCAGGACCTTTCCCGTTATCCCCTATTTTCAGAATCAGGAGCTATTCTTACGATAGAGACGCCTGCCAGAAAATACTCAATGACGGAAATTGCCAATATTGTGGAAAGCAATAATTCGAAATTTTATGGGGGATTCATTAGCTTTATGTCAGATGAGGTCATTCACATTACCATCAAGATCAGCAATGAAAACTTAGCCTCGATAGACTCAACTTTTGACCGGTACGACTACAGAATTGTTGAAAAATACTATTCTGATGAGAAATCCGATCTGTTTAAAGACCGCTTCGGTTTTTTCCAAAAATTTATAGAAATATAACATGAAGGCAGCCATATATTCTCAGAAAAAAGATCTTGATACTTTTTTATATTTAAGCAAGTTTATCTCTGAACTTGAAACCAGAGGGGTAAAATCTGTTCTGTATGATGAAATGGCTGAAGCACTTCAGTTTTCAAAAATTTTCGAAACGTTCAATAATAAACAGGACCTTTTAGATAAGGAGGTAGATCTTTTCTTTACCTTCGGTGGAGATGGAACCATTGTAAATTCCCTTACATTTATTGAAGATCTTGAGATCCCAGTCGTAGGTGTAAATACCGGAAGATTAGGATTTCTTGCCTTTTTTACCAAAGAAGAGGCCTTTAAAGAACTGGATTCTATCTTAAAAGGAGATGTAAAAACAAGTCGCCGTTCAGTTATTGAAGTAGTTTCTCCCAATCTGGAAGGATCTTTTCCTTATGCCTTAAATGACGTAACTATTTCAAGAAAGGAGACCACCTCCATGATTACGGTAGATTCTTATATTAATAATGAATTTTTAAATGTATTCTGGGGTGACGGCGTAATTATCTCCACTCCTACCGGATCTACAGCTTATTCTTTAAGCTGTGGTGGTCCTATCATCTCTCCGAATAACGAAAACTTCGTCATCACTCCTATTGCCCCTCACAATCTGAATGTGAGACCATTAGTGGTCAATGACAAAGTGGAAATCAAATTCAGAGTAGAAAGCAGAGTACCTCAATATTCATTGTCTTTAGACTCCAGACTGATCCATATTGAAACCGATAAGGAAATCATCATCAGAAAAGCAGACTTTCAGCTTCTTCTGGTACAACCCAACAATTTGAGCTTTTACGAAACCATCCGTCAGAAGCTGCTTTGGGGGCGTGACAAAAGAAATTAATGATTTCTTAAAAATGATTACCTTTACACGAAATTAAGCACCTAATAAATTTATAATAAAAAGTAAAACATGAGCAGAATTTTTCCGGCAGGAGTTGCCACAGGTCAGTTAGTTACTGATATTTTTCAGTATGCTAAAGAAAACAAATTTGCATTACCTGCAGTAAACGTAATTGGATCAAGCAACATAAACGCTACAATGGAAACTGCAGCGAAATTAAACTCTCCTGTAATTATTCAGTTTTCAAACGGTGGAGCGGCTTTCAATGCAGGAAAAGGATTAAGCAATGACGGACAAAAGTCTGCAATCTTAGGAGCTATCGCAGGAGCAAAACATATTCATACTCTTGCAGAAGCTTACGGGGCAACTGTAATTCTTCACACAGACCACTGTGCAAAGAAATTATTGCCTTGGATTGACGGATTAATGGATGCTAACGAAGAATTCTTCAAGCAGACAGGAAAATCTCTTTACTCTTCTCATATGTTAGACCTTTCTGAAGAGCCTTTAGAAGAAAACATTGAAATTTCAGCTCAATATTTCGAAAGAATGGCTAAACTTCAGATGACTCTTGAAGTAGAAATCGGAGTAACCGGAGGTGAAGAAGATGGTGTTGACAACTCAGACGTTGATAACTCTAAATTATATACTCAACCTGAAGATGTAGCTTATACTTATGAAAAATTAAAAGCTATTTCTGACAACTTTACGATTGCGGCTGCATTTGGTAATGTACACGGAGTTTATAAACCAGGAAACGTGGTTCTTACTCCAAAAATCCTTGACAACTCTCAGAAATATGTTCAGGAGAAATTCGGAACTGCTGATAAGCCAATTAACTTTGTATTCCATGGAGGTTCAGGATCTACTTTGGAAGAAATCAGAGAAGCAATCGACTACGGAGTAATCAAAATGAATATCGATACTGACCTTCAGTTTGCATACACAGAAGGAGTTAGAGATTATATGGTAAATAATATTGATTATTTAAGAGCTCAAATCGGGAACCCTAAAGGAGAAGAAAAACCAAATAAAAAATTCTATGACCCAAGAGTTTGGGTAAGAAAAGGTGAGGATACTTTCTCTACAAGATTGGTACAAGCATTTGAAGATTTAAATAACGTAAATACTTTAAAATAAGAACTGTACATTTGTATCAATGTAAAACGTATTCCTGATGAATATAATTACATTGGTACATTTTACATTTATACATTAATACAATTAAAAATGGCATTCGACTGGTTTAAAAGAAAAGCAAAAAACATTACCACCTCTACTGATGAGAAAAAGGACGTTCCCAAAGGTCTATGGCATCAGACTCCATCCGGAAAAGTTGTGGAACATGATGAATTAAAGAGAAATAGTTATGTTTCTCCTGAAGACGGATTTCATGTAAGAATAGGAAGTGCGGAATTTTTTGACATCCTTTTTGACGGTGGTAAATTTACCGAACTGGATGCCAATGTTGAAAGTATTGATATCTTAAACTTCAAGGATACAAAACCTTATAAAGACCGTTTAAAAGAAGTAAAAGCAAAAACAAAACTTACAGATTCTATCAGAAACGCTGTAGGAACTGTAAAAGGAACTGAAATGGTAGTTTCTTGTATGGACTTTGCTTTTATCGGAGGATCTTTAGGTTCTGTAATGGGTGAAAAAATCAGAAGAGCAATAGATTACTGCATCAAGCACAAACTTCCATATATGATTATCTGTCAGTCTGGAGGAGCGAGAATGCAGGAAGCTACTTATTCTTTGATGCAATTGGCGAAAGTACAAGCTAAATTGGCTCAACTTTCAGAAGCTGGTCTTTTATACATCGCTTACCTTTGTGACCCAACTTTTGGTGGAATTACAGCATCTTTCGCGATGACTGCAGATATCATCATGGCCGAACCGGGAGCATTAATCGGTTTTGCAGGCCCAAGAGTAATTCGTGAAACCATTGGTAGAGATTTACCGGAAGGATTCCAGACCTCTGAATTCCTACAGGAAAAAGGATTTGTTGACTTCATTGTAAAAAGAACTGAAATTCAGGACACTGTAGCTAAAACTGTTAATTTATTAGCTGCTAAAGCATAGTTTCTGTAACAAAAACAATACAGTCTCTCTCTAATTAGGGAGAGATTTTTATTTTATGAGGACTTTTAAAATATTTTTCAATACCATCAGGAGTATGAGTTTTAAGAAGATCATCCGTCTCTTATCACTGATTCTCCCCCATCCTCTTTTTGCCATACTCAGCTTTCATGCTACCGTTAAAGCATATACTATTGCACAGACAAAATTTCCTGCTACTGCCTCTAACAATGGGATAGGAAATGCTTTCAGGCATGCGCTCTGGTGCTGTTTCATTATGATGTATTGCAGCAAAATTTCTTCGCCTAAAAAAGCTTTGGATTTCTGTAAAAGAATGACCGATATGCATGAAGAATTATTTCCCAATCAACCTCTGGAAACCAAAATGGATCTTCATAATAACAAGTTCGGAATGGATTATTTTATGGACCTATTGCCAGGAGTCCACCGCCAGTTCTTTGAAAAAAGCTTTTTTATAGACGGATTAGTAAAAAAGATGGATGATGCCAAGGTGTTAAAAAACCTGGATGATGATTTTGAAGGACATCTTGTTTATCTGGAAGAGTAATTTTTAATAAGTATATAAAATTTTATATTGCTCTTATGGGGTAGTCATGATGTTCTGTCATTTTTAATGTAACGAATTCAAATGAAGAATCTAAGGTATCATTGAGATTCTTCCTTTCTCAGAATTACAATGATGGGTGCCTGTTATTTTTATTTCAAACGCTAAAAATGCACAAATAAACAATAAAGCCTTGTGGGTATTTTTCGTTCGCAAGGCCACTTCATTCAGCAATGGACTCTGATAATGATCTCTGCTAAGTGCTAACGCCTCTGCAAACGTAAAATTTACATTTTCAAATAAGGCTTTAGCGAGGATCATATTAAAACACATGATTATCAAACACTTAATAATATCTATAACAAAACTCTCTTACCTTTTTAAAAACTAAGTACTTAATTCTTTTGTGACTTTTGCAGTTTAAAGTATTTTTGATAAGTTTAAACAATTAAATCAATCAAATGGTTCTTAGTAGAATTTGGTCGGCTTTCATTATCATTGCCATTGCCATTGCCAGTATAAAATACATTTCATCAAGCCATTACAAAACCATTTTTAATGATATGGTGGTAGGAAAAGGTGGTGATACAGTAAAGATCGCGACCCAATCTATGAGTACCCTGTCTCCAATTGTGAAAGACAGCCTGATGAAAAAAAATGATTTTGCAGACAGCAGAATTCATTATAAAACAGATTCTTTAAAGCAAAATGTATCCGTTTACCGCGTTCAGGAAGCAGATGGAGTTATTGGAACTTCAGAAACTGCAGTAAAAATATGTTTGGGATTGATTGGAATCATGACCCTTTTTATGGGATTTATGAGTATTGCTGAAAAAGCAGGCGGAATTAATCTTTTAAGCCGATTCATTCAACCTTTTTTCTCTAAATTATTTCCAGATATTCCTAAGAACCACCCGGCATTTGGCCATATGCTGATGAATTTCAGTGCTAATCTTCTGGGGTTGGATAATGCTGCTACTCCATTCGGACTGAAAGCAATGGAAAGTCTACAGACCTTAAATCCCAATAAAGATACTGCCAGTAATTCTCAGATCATGTTCCTGTGTCTTCACGCAGGAGGAATGACCCTTATTCCAGTGTCAATTATTGCCATCAGGGCTTCGATGGGTTCCAAAACCCCTACCGATATTTTCCTGCCCTGTATGATTGCTACTTTTGCAGCCACTCTAGCCGCTATGATTATTGTTTCTTTATACCAAAAGATCAATCTTCTTCGACCGGTAGTTATTGCTTATGTGGGGGGAATTTCAGCGATTATCGGATTATTAGTTGTCTACCTTGTACAATTGAGCAAAGACGAACTTGATGACTTCAGCAAAGTATTAAGCAACGGCCTTATTCTGTTTATTTTCCTTGCGATCGTACTTGGAGCTGTGTATAAAAAGATCAACGTTTTTGATGCCTTTATTGAAGGGGCTAAAGAAGGATTTACCACCTGTGTAAAGATTATTCCTTACCTGGTTGGAATGCTGATCGCTATCTCCTTATTAAGAACTTCCGGAGTTTTCGATGTTCTTATTGACGGCATGAAATGGATCGCCAATGCAGCCAACCTGGATCCGAGATTCGTGGATGGGCTTCCTACAGCATTAATCAAGCCTTTATCAGGTTCCGGAGCCAGGGGAATGATGGTAGACACAATGGCAACTTTTGGAGCAGACAGTTTCCAAGGGAAGTTAGCAGCCGTTCTTCAGGGAAGTTCAGATACTACATTTTACGTAATTGCGGTATACTTTGGTGCCGTAGCTATAAAGAACACGAGATATACGGTAATAGCTATGCTTCTGGCCGATTTGGTAGGTATTATTACCTCTATAGCGCTTGCTTATTTATTCTTTGCTTAATATAGTTGCTGGTTGTCAGTTGCTGGTTCTTACCGTTAAGAAATGATATATGAGCTACAATAAACTTGATATTTATAATATTGCTTTTGAATTGTTTATTGAAACACATCAATTGTCACTTCAACTACCAAAGTATGAACTATATGAACTTGGAAGTCAATTAAGACGCTCAGCAGACTCAGTTGTCACAAATATTGCAGAAGGCTATGGAAGAAATAATTACAAAGGAGACTTTATCAGATTTCTCACTTATTCTCAGGCAAGTTGTGATGAAACGGTATGTCACTTATCAAAAATCACAAGACTTTACCCTGAATAAGCCAAGAATTTAAAGACAAATCTGAACAATATAAACTATTAGGAGGAAAAATAAATAATTTTATAAAATATGTTCAGCTAAGCTGGCGTACATAATCCAATAACTAGCAACTAAATTACCCCTTATGATTACAGATAAAGAATTCACATTAAGACTTATCCGCCAGCTCACTCAGGCATTAGAAAAACTCATACTGGATAAACCAGAAGAAAGTTTACTACAGAAAGAACTGGATTTTGATACTTTGATGCGGGATATTTTTAAGATGAACTTCGCAGAAGTATCTTCAATGACCAAAGAAGAAATGATTGCCCTTGTCAATGAAAGACAGGAAAGAGATCATAAAGATTATTATGAAATGCTTGGAAATCTCTTTTATTTCACAGGCAAACGTGATCAAAATAAAGATTTTCAGGATAAAGCAAAGACATTCTATGAACTATATCTTCAGACCAGTGGAATCTTTGCCCTTCCCGTTATCAACAGAATAAATGAATTAAAAAAAGCACTTGAATAAAGTGCTTTTGTATTTTTAGAATGTTATTTTATAAGTTCCGCTGGAGGATACATTGGCTTTCTCAGCCTTTACATATTTCTTCACCCAGGCAACGGATGTAGACGATACACAAGCATCTGAAATACCTCCTGCCCTTCTTGCAGATACTACATTTCCTGCTTTATCTACCGTATAGGCAATGGTTATAGATCCACTGGCTGTACAACTGTGAGAAGGCTGAGCACCTCCTCTTCCCATGGTTCCGGGAATATATCCTACCAATTTTCTATCGATGCCCACTTTACTGTCCCCATTTCCTTCTCCACCTAGTGGATCTCCTGCATTTCCGGGGCCATTTCCATCTCCCTGTCCTCCAGGCTTCTGTCCTTTTCCTCCAAGAAACTTACCAATGGCTGCATTTCCTTGTCCGTCTCCGTTTCCGGTCTTTGAATTGCCTTTAGCAGCTCCTGATTTTTTAGTATTTTTAGAGGTACTCGTACTTGTTGCTTCCTTTTTCTCAGCCTTTTTAGACTCCTCTTTTTTAGGAACGGTATTCTTTGAATTATTTCCAGTAATAACCTTATCCTTTGCTTCTATTTTCTTGGGTTCAGGTTTTACTACCGGTTCAGGCTTTACTTCTGTTTTTGTTTCAGGAACAGGAACTTCTACAGGTTCCGGTGTTACCACTTCTGTCTCAGCAGCTAAACTTCCCGGTTGTTCTGCAGGTTCTTCAACTCCATTTCCATTTCTGTTGTCTCCGAAGTTCACCAACATTGTTGTAATTACTTCAGGGTCTTTATCCAGTTCAGGCTTTAATTTATAATAAAAAACAAAAAGCAGAATGGCACACCAAATCAGGATAGAAAGTAATGCGCTCTTTATCCGGTCCCGGTTTTCCTCGTTTTTGTTTGTAGTATAGCTTCTCATCTTAAAAAATGATTCTTAGCATTTATTTATCTTTAACGGTGGCAATAGCAATGTTAAATTTATGTTTCTCGGCGATTTCCATTACGAAAACAACATCTTTATGCATCGTATTTTCATCTGCTCTGATCGTAAAAGACTTATTGGTCTGGCTTGTCAATTTATCTACAATAATCTTCTCCAGATCACCTCTGTTCACAGGATTGTCATCTACAAAATAAGCCCCATCCGGTTTAATGCTTACAACTACAGGATTGGGAATATTATCTTCAACAGCTCCGGCTTTCGGCAGATTCACCTCTATAGCACTTTGGTTGGCTGCAGAAGAGGTAATCATAAAGAAAATCAGCATCAACAGGATAACGTCTGTCATCGCTGCTAAACTGAATTCCGGATTCGCTTTATTTCTTCTCTGAATTTTCATCTGTTTATTCTATTATTTTTAAGGGTCAGATGGAATCGCTCAAATGATAACTCTTTATAAAGAACTTTTTCTGAAAACGATTTCATAACAAGACTTATAAAGGTTTGTTGATAAGATCTAAAAATTCTCCAGACATATTCTGAGCTTTCAGTACAAACTTGTCAATTTTTGTCAAAAGAATATTATAACAGAAGTTCGCAGGAATTGCCACTGCAAGACCTACCGCCGTTTGTCCTAAAGCTGTATAAATCCCTTCCGAAAGGGTCTTCGGAGAGAAAGATCCGGTTGCATGTGATAGATTAAAGAAGGCAATAATCATCCCGATTACTGTTCCCAAAAGCCCCAACATTGGTGCAATACTCGGCACCACTGCCAAAAGGTTCAGGTTTTTTTCCATATTGGCTACTTCTACCTGAGCCTGAGATTCCATCGCACTTACGATATCAGAAACAGGACGCCCCAGTCTTGAGATCCCTTTTTCCAGAATTCTGCCTTCCGGAGAGTTCTGTGTCTTACAATAATCTGCTGCAGCTTCTATTTTTCCTGCCTTAATAAAGTCTTCAATATTATTCATGAAGTTAGAATCTGTCTTTGAGGTTAGCCTTTTAATAAAGAAAAATCTTTCAAAAAACAGATACAGGGAAAATACGCCCAACAGTAATACGGTCGCCATCACTATTTTAGCGAAGGCCCCTCCGTGGAACATGATTTTCCAGAATGAAAATTCTAAATTGTCTGCGGCAACTGCAGGTGTAGTGATTTGTGCAAATAAAATCTGAGAAAGTTCCGTTAACAGCATTAAATGTGAATTTTATTAAAGTTTCAACGACAAATGTAGTGGAATATTATGAATTGCTCTCTTAAAAATTGCTTAAAAACAACTTAAAGTTTGTTATGATTTACAAACAGCAAATTTCTTTCCAAAAGAAATTTTGAAAAGAAATCTGTATTAAAAAGAATGTTTAGTAGCGCTTAGTCTTCGTCTACTTCAATATCATCCTGTTTGAACTCGCATTTTAGCCTAAACGGAATCGGAGTATCTGATCCGGTATAGAAATCATCAATGGTTCCCTTCCATATCATCTGAAGCTCACCCTCCTCATTTTTTTCAAAAAGAAGTTCATTATCATAGATATAGGCATCTTCATCATCGAAGAGATCTACCTCTGTATAGGTTTCCTCATCAGAGTCATTGATTTTGATTGTTTTTCCTTCTATTTCCGCAGAGTCGATAGGGAAATCGAAGATCTCGAGTGAAAGCTGCGGAAAGTTGTACTGTAATGAATCATCGTCTACGTGATCCAGACTGTCATCCGTAATAATTTCAACCTCTAAAAAATGTTGCTGGTTGCTGTAAACTGCTTTACAATAAGTATTTCTGATATTGTATTTTAGCGTTTCGTCCGGATGGTAAATTTTTAAAATCCCTTTCATTTTTTCTTAAAAAAGAGCTGTAATAATATGATTGTTAAACGTTTTAGACAAAGATAAAAAATTGATTTAATGTGAAAAGGATTTTGAATATTATTTTTTTAAAATCAATTCATAGAATGGTATGAATATCCCAATAATACTTACTTTTGTTGTTATAAAGATTCTGAAAATGAAAAACATTTTATCAAAAAGTATTCTGGGACTGGGGCTCTTGATTGGCCTTGCCTCGTGCAAAAAGACTGATTCTCCCCTAACAAAGGTGACGCCTACCAATCTGGATTCTATTGCATCCAATTATTATGAACAGTATCTTAAACTATATCCTTTAGATGCAACTTCTCAGGGAGATCTAAGATATAATGACCAACTTCCCATCAATATTGATAAAGATTTCATCTCCGGAGAAATTGCTTTTTACAATTCAGTACAGAAACAGCTGGAAAATGTAGATTATAAGGCGCTTTCTGATGAAGATAAAGTGGTATACGATGTATTGGATTATACTTTAAAAGATAAAATTGAAGCCTATGCCTATCATCCGGAATATATCCCGTTCACTCAGTTTGGAGGTCTTCCTTTGAACTTTCCTTTGTACGGAAGCGGACAGGGAAGCCAGCCTTTCAAAACTGAAAAAGATTACAGCGATTGGCTCAAAAGAATGGAAAAATTCCCGGAATGGATGGATGCGGCTGCAGATAACTTCCGTGAAGGGATTAATAATAAAATAGTGCTTCCTAAAAAACTGATTGTGAAAATGATTCCTCAAATGAAAGCCGAGGAAATCACGACTCAGGATATGGAGAAAAATATTTTCTACGGCCCCATTAAAAACTTTCCGAAGAATTTCACTCAGGCACAAAAAGATAAATTATCATCACTTTATAAGGATGCCATTACTAAAAAAATTATTCCAGCATATACTAAAATGGGAACATTTCTTGAAAAAGAATATTTACCCAAAGGCAGAGATACAGATGGTTATAACAGTCTTCCTAACGGAAATGAAATCTATGCTTATTATGTAAAAAGCTGGACGACAACAAAGAAATCTCCGGATGAAATCAACAAGATTGGACTACAACAGGTTGCAATGCTTCGCGCAGAAATGGAAAAAGTGAAGCAGCAAGTTGGTTTTAAAGGAACTCTGGAGGAGTTTATCACTTTTGTGAAAACAGATCCAAAAGCAATGCCTTATAAGACCACTAAGGATGTTTTAAATGGGTTCAACAGTATTCTGACAAAGATTACTCCGAAGCTAAAGACGATGTTCAACGTTACTCCTAAAACAAAGTTTGAGATCAGACAAACGGAAAAATTCAGAGAAGCCAGTGCAAGTGCAGAATATATTCCCGGAACTCCTGATGGAAAAAGAGCTGGAATTTTCTATGTTCCACTTCCTGATCCTACCAAGTTCAATGTCACTTCAGGGATGGAATCTTTATTCTTACATGAAGCGATTCCGGGTCACCACTATCAGGTTTCTCTGCAACAGGAAAATACAAAACTGCCAAAGTTCATGAGGTTTGGATGGTTTGGAGCGTATGGAGAAGGATGGGCACACTATTGTGAGACTTTAGGTCCTGAATTTGGTTTGTATACTGATCCTTACCAGAAAATGGGTTATTTAAGTGACCAGATGCTTAGAGCGGTAAGATTAGTAGTAGATACTGGCTTACACACTGGAAAAATGAGCAGAGAAGAAGCTATAAAATATTTCCTGAGCAATATCTCTTATGATGAAGGAGCGGCAATAGCCGAAGTGGAAAGATATATGGCCATGCCGGGACAGGCTTTAGGATATAAAATCGGGTCTTTAAGAATCCGTGAGCTGAGAGAAAAATATCAGAAAGAGCTTGGTAATAAGTTTAACCTGGCAAGCTTCCATGATGAAGTTTTAAGTCAGGGATGTCTTCCATTGGACGTTCTGAACAGAAAGATGGAACTTTGGGCTAAAAAACAAAAATAATATAACAAATGGGGCATTTCTTAACTCTCCCATTTTTTAATTTTAAAACTAACCTCAATGATCACAGCACCATTACGTTCTCTTTATCAAAGAGATCTAAACAAATTAAAAACAGAAATCGAGGCTTATCAAAACGAAGAAAACCTTTGGAAAATTGATAAAAACATTTCCAATTCTGCAGGAAACCTATGTCTGCATCTTATAGGAAATCTCAATCATTTCATTGGCTCACAGCTGGGAAATACAGGATATGTAAGGCATCGTGAACTTGAGTTCTCACTAAAGGATATTCCAAGAATTGAACTTATTGAAAAAATTGGAGCTACAGCAATCATGATAGATTCGGTTTTAAGCCAAATTCCTGAAACAGAAATGGAAAAAGAATATCCACTTGTTGTTTTTGAAGATAGGATGACAACCGGTTATTTTCTGATTCATCTTCTTTCTCATTTGGATTATCATTTAGGGCAGATTAATTACCATAGAAGATTATTGGATTAGCCGGCTTTTTACGAAGCAAAATCTTCCCCTTCTTTGAAGGGGAATTTTGCTTTGTATAGAATTAAGGTTTTATTTCTCAAACATCATTTTGGTAATAAAGTCTTTCTCTCCCTTTCCTCTTGCCGGAGAATATTCTCTTCCATAGAAAATGATCTGAAGATGAAGTTTGTTCCATACTTCTTCGGGGAATAATTTCTTAGCATCTTTTTCTGTTTCTACTACATTTTTCCCGGAAGTAAGTTTCCATTGTGTCATCAGGCGGTGAATATGAGTGTCTACCGGAAAAGCTGGGAATCCAAATCCCTGACTCATCACTACAGAAGCCGTCTTATGTCCAACCCCCGGAAGCGCCTCTAATTCTTCGTATGTTTGCGGAACAATACCATTATGCCTCTCCAGTAAAAGTTCGGCCATTCTCTTTAAGTTCTTGGCTTTGGTATTGGATAATCCTATTTCTTTAATTAATTCCTTGATCTGAAACTCTTCCAGTTTTGCCATTCTCTGTGGCGTTCCTGCAACCTCGAAAAGGTTTGGAGTAACTTCATTTACTTTTTTATCTGTCGTCTGTGCAGAAAGGGCAACGGCAACCATTAAAGTATAAGGATCGGTGTGATCCAAAGGAATAGGAGTAGTAGGATACAATTTATCCAGTTCAATCTGAACGAGCTCAGCTCTTTGCTTTTTTGTCATTTTACCCTTAAATTTGAACAAAATTAAATCATTATGTTGAAAGTTGGAGATAAATTACCTCAATTTGAAGGAACAAATCAGGATGGAGAACCGATATCTTCATCAAACTTAATCGGAAAAAAATTAGTTGTTTTCTTTTATCCACAGGCTAGTACTCCGACATGTACTGTTGAAGCTTGCAATCTGAGTGACAATTATTCAAAGCTTGAAAAAGCCGGATATCAGCTATTGGGAGTAAGTGGAGACACTGTAAAAAAACAGAAAAATTTCCATAGCAAATTTGCTTTTCCTTATGATCTTATTGCAGATGAAAACCGTGATATTATTGAAAAATTTGGGGTTTGGCAGGAGAAAAAGACGTTTGGAAAAACGTATATGGGAATTGTAAGAACCACATTTATTTTTGATGAAAATGGCGTTTGTACAAGAGTTATTGAGAAAGTAACTTCAAAAACAGCCGCTGAACAGATCTTAGAGGCATAATTTCCAGTACTGATAAAAAGAAAAAAATCCACAAGAGTCTAGTCTTTGTGGATTTTTTTGTATTGTAATGATTATTCTGTTTCGTAATAATTCAGTTCTTCTGTTTCACCGGGAAGGGTAACATTTTTCTTAAACTTCAACCCTAATTTTTCGATCAGTTTTTGCGAAGAAAGGTTATCTTTTGATATAATTGCAGATATTTTTGGCAATCCAAATTCTTCCATACCGATCGATTTCACTTTCTGAGCTGCTTCATAAGCATAGCCTTTTCCTTCAAACTCTTCCAATAAAGAATAGCCGATATCTACAATGTCAAGCCCTTCTCTTTCAAAGATCCCCACGGCTCCTATTTTTTCGTTAGTATCCTTGGTTATTAAAAGGTAGTTCCCGAATCCCAGTCTTTCGATCTGTGGGGCAAATCTGTTGAGGATATAGTTTTCAGCATCTTCAATTGTATTTACATTTCGGTTACCGATATATTGAACAAATTTAGGTCGATTATAAAGTTCAAAAATAAAATCTCTGTCTTCACCAGACATAGGACGAAGTATCAGTCGTTCAGTTTGATAGGTATTATCTGCGTTTGGGTGTTTTTTGAGGCTCATTTTTCTTTGGTTCTTCTTTTTTTTCGACTTTTAGAAGTCTTGGGTTATTAGCACATTTTTTATTGTAAAGCTCAATATAGGTCCCATTATCTTTTACATTCGTTACAAGCCCGGTCGTTTTATTAACCGTCAATGTATAATGAGTTTTCTGATAAGGGCATTCCTTTGAAGTTAGTTTTCCAAGGTCCAGGTAGTAGTTTTTTTGATCTTCATGATAGTTACCTGCAAGATCTTTGAATTCCTCATCCACCATATACCCATCGGAAGCCAATATAATAGCAGCTTCCTGAGCATTATCAATTTTTCCTACAAAATTCTTTAAAGTTTCTGTATCAAGAATGTAATTAATTTTCCCTCCTGAAGAATAGGCTATATAATAAAAACTGTCTTCATTAGGAAACAGATTAAATCCAGAAAACTGAGGTGTATAGCCTAACTTCCCTCCGGAAATTTTAATCTCCTCTCCTTTTCCATAGCTGTTGTATACCAAAACCCAGGAATCCACCTTAGCATCAGGTTCAATTCTCTGTAATATATTGGAAATACCAGAAAACTTTTTCTTTTCCTGAGCATATCCCAGTATACTAAAAAGTAAAAGGGCTAAAGTTGCAAATCGGAGTGTATATTTAATCATAGCCTAAAAATAAGCATAAAGAAACCAAATATTACATAAATTTATCTCCTTTCTTGAAATTTTTCAGATCCAGAACATAATCCTTGATTAATTGGTCATTATCTCTGGGGCAAATAAGAAGAGCTTTGTCAGTATCTACTATAATATAGTTTTCAAGACCGTCAATAATAACTGCTTTGTTGTTATTTTTTAAACGGATAATGTTTCCTTTTGAATTATAAGTAAGTAAATGCTTTATTTTCACTGCATTTTCGTTCTTATCTTTTTCTGTATTTTCATAGATAGAAGTCCATGTCCCAAGATCACTCCAGCCCAGATCAGATGGAATAACATATACATTTTTGGCTTTCTCTAAGATTCCATTATCAATGGAAATTTTCTGAACCTTAGGATAAATGATTTCTATACAATTATTTTCTTTCTCAGAATTGTATTCGCAAGCCATAAAATGTTGTGTCATCTCAGGAAGATAACTATCGAAGGCATGTTGAATACTTTTGATATTCCATATAAAGATTCCTGCATTCCAAAGGAAATCACCGCTTTCCAAAAAGTTTTGGGCAATTTCAAGAATCGGTTTTTCAGTAAATGTCTTTACTTTGAAATATTCTGAATTTTTCTTTTCTACAAACTGGATATATCCATAGCCTGTATCAGGTCTTGTTGGGGTAATTCCCAATGTTACCAGGTAGTCATTTTTAGAAGCTAAGTCAAATGCCAGCGTTACTTTTTCCAGAAATACATCTTCCTTCAGGATCAGATGGTCTGCCGGAAGAACAATCATAGTAGCATTCGGATTGATCTCACCAATTTTATTAGCCATGTACAGATTACAGGCTGCTGTATTTTTCATCAGAGGCTCTCCCACAATATTTTCCTCAGGAATTTCCGGAAGTTGCTGATGGGAAAGTGCAATATATTCTTTGTTTGTAATAACGAATATATGTTCTTTTGGAATTACCTTGCTGATTCGATCATAAGTCTGCTGAATCATGGTACGTCCTGTTCCTAAAATATCCTGGAATTGTTTGGGAAATTTCTGCGTGCTCATTGGCCAGAATCTGCTCCCGATCCCTCCAGCCATTATTACGCAGTATCTATCTGATTTTAACATTCTTAGCTACATTTTTCTACCCTTGCTAAAGGTTTGAAAGAATACTTCCTTCCCGTAGCCAGGTTCTTACAAAGATAGTTTTTTTTAATCAGACCTTCTAATAAATACTTTTCGTTGCGATATATAAAAAATTCTCCTTTTTGAAGCTGTTCGATAAAATGGAGGCTATCATCTTGTTTTTCAGTGTGAAAATATCTTACAAGATCAGGGCTCGCCATAAAATTAGCCTTTGGTGATTTTGAAAATTTCACAATGATAGGTTTCAGTTCTTCATCGTAAATTTCAAGGCTTTCCAACAGCATATTTCTAAAGGTTTCTTTCCATTCATTACCATGGGGAGAAATTCTTCTTCCGTATTTTTCAAAAGCAATCAGGTGTGCCAGTTCATGAGTAAGCACAAAGAAAAAAAGTTGTGGAGTAAGCGTAGAGTTTACTGTAATTTCATGAGAATTATCCGGAAGCTTTCTATAATCTCCCAGTTTAGAATTTCTGTTTCTTGTGACTTTTATATGAATATAATAATCTGAAAACCAAATTCTTAAATACTTAAGCGTGTTTTGTGGTAAATATTTTTCTAACGATTGGATAGACATTCTACAAACTTAGTGGAATTCCTGCATAGAAATTCAATAATTTAAGACTGAAAAGATAATTATATTTCGCCTGCGCTACTGATCCCTGTGCATTTGCATAATTATTTCTTGCAACATTAACGTCGTAAATGGTTGTTTTTCCTGCAGCATAACTTTTATCTGCAAAATCAAGTGCCAGCTTAGAGCTTTTTTCAGCTTCTAATGCAGCTAAATATGATTCATAGTTAGCGTCAGCATCAAACTGAGCCTTCTGTATATTTTGTCTTACCGTTTGTTTTTGTTGTTCAAGGGTAATTTTGCTAACACTTTCATTTAATTTGGACTGCTCAACCTGTAATTTTGTTTTCCCTTTATTGAAGATTGGAATATTAAGGGATACTCCTACATTTTGTCCAAATTGATCTTTATATTGCTGAAAAAAGGTTTCCTGTACAATACCTGGAGGAACATTAAATGATCTGTTGTAGAAAGTATTAAGACCAGCACTTGCTGTTAATGTAGGCCAGAATGCTGTTTTACTTACCTCAGTTTGTGCCTCGGCAGATCTTATCCTGCTTTCGGCCGCTTTTATCTGAGGCTGTATTTCATAGGCTTTCGTAAGAACCTCATCAACAGTCACTAATTGTGAATCTAATGCTTCAGGGATATCTACATTTTCTACATCAAAATCTTTATAATCTGAAAGCTGTAAAAGCTGGGCGATTGCAAATAAGGCCCTTCCCACATTAACCTCTGCCGTTTTAAGATTTTGCTTTTCTCTGGCTAGTGCTGCTTCGGCTTCTGCTAAAACAGTTTGGGCTGTAGTTCCCACCTGAGTTGTTATCTTTGCTCTATCGTACTGTTTTTTAGCATTTTCTACAGCACTTTGAGAGATCTTAACAATTTCTTTGTTCAGCAAAGCTGTTAAATATTGTTGTGCAATTTGTACAGAGATATCATTTTTGATCGCTTCTATATCATATTGGCTTGCTTCTACATCAAACTGAAGTTTTCTTACATTCTTCTCTAATCTCCCATTATTGTAAACCAAAACATCAGCACTCACCCCAACACTGTTATTGAATCTATCATTTCTATAACTTCCTGCTCCTAATGACCCTTGCCCGAAGCTCACTCCATTCATCATACTTCCCGATACGGAAGGTAAATAATCTTTTCTGGCTGCTTTAAGGTTATATTCTTGATTTTGCTTGGTATATTGATTTTGGATAACCTGAAGATTATGCTCCACTGCATAGCTTACACATTCTTTTAAGGACCATTTCTTCTGAGCACTTAAACCCAGATAGCCTAATCCAAAAACGATAATCCAAACTTTTTTCATATATAAATGTTTATTTGTTTTTAATGGTCATATGAAATCTACGTCATCTTCATCAGTATTTGTATCTGCAAATCATGACGATTTCATATTAAGATTTTTCCCTATTAGACGAAGTAAATATAAAAAAGTTACAGATTGAAAAAAATAGTTTCATTTTAATAAAACTTTTGAGAATTTTGTATCATGACAAACGAACAATATCAGGAAGCTATCGAATGGCTTTTCGTACAAATGCCCAACTACCAGATAGATGGGCAGCAGGCTTATAAACCAGGTCTTGACAATATCACCAAGCTTTGTAATTACTTTGGAAATCCTCAGGAAAAAATACAATGCATCCATATTGGTGGTACCAACGGAAAGGGATCTTCCAGCAATATGCTGGCATCCATACTCCAGGAAGCCGGCTACAAAGTAGGGTTATATAATTCTCCCCATCTTATTGATTTTACAGAGCGAATTAAGGTGAATGGTAAAAACTGTAATAAAGAGTTTGTCTTCAATTTTATCCAGAAGCTTAAAAATATTCCGGAAGATATTCGACCTTCATTTTTCGAATTTACCACCATCATGGCTTTTGAATATTTCTATCAGCAGCAGGTAGATTTTGCGATTATTGAAGTAGGGTTAGGCGGAAGACTGGATTCTACCAATATTATAAATCCTTTAGTTTCTGCTATTACGAATGTTCAGCTTGATCATCAGAATATATTAGGAGATACTATCGAAGAAATTGCCAGCGAGAAAGCGGGAATCATCAAAAAGAACACCCCCATCATTTCAGGCGATGAAAATGAAACCGTAAAAACAATCATCAGAGAAAAAGCTACAAAAGAAAACGCGCCTTTCATAGACGCTACCCTTCTTCATACTGACCTGTCTTCCGATTTGAAAGGAAACTATCAGCGAAAAAACATTCGGGTGGTTCTGGCCCTTGTTGAAGAATTAAGAAAGCTAGAGGTAAGGATTACCTCTCAAGATATAGAAAACGGCTTATTGAATGTGCATCAGAATACAGGGTTCATTGGTCGTTGGTTTGAATTCTCAAAAGATCCGCTTACTATTTGTGATACGGGACACAATCAGGCAGGTTTAGAATATGTTTTTTCACAATTAAATTCTATTGACAGGCACAAGCATGTTATTTTGGGGTTTGTAAATGATAAAAAAATAGATGAAGTGATGAATTTGCTTCCTGAAAATTCTGAGTTTTATTTTGCCAAACCATCCATCAACAGGGGAAGACATCCCAAAGATTATGAAAATTTACTTCTGGAGGCAAAAATTTTTTATAAAATTTTTAATTCTGTGCAGGAAGCATATCTATCTGCAAAAGAACGGTGTACAAATGAAGAAATGATTTTTATTGGTGGAAGCAACTTTGTTGTGGGAGATTTTTTAGAAAAAAATTTGGAGTGTAAAGAATAAGTTGTATATTTGCACCACTCTAAACGAGGAAACAATAACAAAGTCTAGAGGGTTCTTAGCTCAGTTGGTTCAGAGCATCTGGTTTACACCCAGAGGGTCGGGGGTTCGAATCCCTCAGGACCCACAGAAAAGGAAACGAAACCTTTCAAAAAAATTCGGGCTCTTAGCTCAGTTGGTTCAGAGCATCTGGTTTACACCCAGAGGGTCGGGGGTTCGAATCCCTCAGGGCCCACAAAAAATCTCTCAGATTTCTGAGAGATTTTTTCATTTTATACATGAGATCAGACTTACTATCATAGACAGACTTTGACTGATTCTACCAACCACGAGAACTCTACATAACAATCAAGACCTTTATATCAATACAGGGAGCCAGGATCTTTGTAAAAACATTTTACCTCTTTCTCAAGACTAACGGAAGCAGCCATATAAATGGTATAATTGTGATCAATTTCCACTTCGTACAAAGTATATCTTTTATTATCCAATACTACAGATAAATTCAAAGTATCTATTGTGTTGAAGGGTATAAGTATTCCTCTCCCATCTGCTTTTGCAACAGCTTCTTTACGAGTCCAAAAAGTTTGAAAATTACCCTGTTCACTAATCTCTTTTTGCTCGTCCTTAGTAAAGACATTATTAAAATCCTCCAATACTATTGGTTTATTTTCTTCAATATCAATTCCTAAGTTTTGTTTTTCATCCGTACTAATTACACAAACAATATATTCGCCTGAATGAGAAATGTTAAACCCAAAATCACTATCCTTAAAATGAGGTTTTCCGTATTTAGTTTCTTGTATTAACTCAAGAGAGTAATCATATCCTAATTGAGAGATTGCTTCTTTTAGTAATAGTTTCCCATATAAGCAGGCATGAGCATCCTCCCAACGTCTATACTTCTGTATTTTTTGCTGCATCTCTATAGGTAGCGAAAAAACAGCTTCATCAAAAATATGATCAGGCAGTTGCTGGCATCGGGTATAATATATTGCTGTCATAATTTGGGATAATCATCAATTTAAATACTTAGATCACCTCCAAATATTGTTATTTCTTTGAGATGAAATATTGGGAGTGAGCACCATAAATTCATTATAACTGAAAAAAGGATCTATCTCATCTTCCTGAAAAGAAGCCCAAGTTTATACAGATCCAGATAACGGAGGCTTACATTTCCTTTGGAAAGCTTTCTTTTTAAACTCCCCTCTCCCATTTTGAATAAGGCCCCTAAAATAATTTTAAAAGGTGTATTTTTAAGCTTATTATACATGTTAATAAGTTTAACTTCAGATAACTTTGAACTCAGAGTTTCATCTTTAAGCATGCTAGATAAACTTTCTACAGATTCTTCTACCTTACCAAGATAAACGGTATTGCTTTCCAGATCGTCATTAAGAATTGGATTATCAATATGATCAATCTTGATGCTCTCTGCTTTTAAATCCATCGCAAAAAGGAGATCTTCATATCCATACCTCTGAAAATCAGGATTAAAGATTACTTTTTCCAATACATCTTTTCGAAGTATAAAATTATTGGTCTGAAAAGTTAAATAGGGTTTTTCTCTCCGGAATTTTACAGGAAGATTTTCTCTCTCAACAGCAAACTTCCACCGTAAATAATGATCAGAATCTGATGCCACATCTAACACCTTTCGGCCGCCATAAACAACCTGAGTGTCAATATTTTTCCGTATAAATTTTATGTAGTTTTTTAAGAAGTTCTTTTCTACTATTTTCCCATCGCAGTCCAGAAATAAAAGGTATTCTCCTGTGGCATACTGCAGAAAAAGATTTCGAATCCGGGATCGTCCGATATTTTTTTCAAGAAGAACAATCTGATGAGAAATACTTTGAAGTTCCTTATTAATGTGTTTAAACTCCTCTTTCGAAGCGTCATCTATCAAGATAATTTCAGCATCAATTTTCTGGCTATCAATCTCTTCTTTTAAATCAAAAACCAATTCACGGACATCAAAATTATAGACGGGAATACAGATTGAAAGCTTCATGATGTCAGATTTTCTCAACCACTTTTTGAATACTGAACTCTTCTAGACAAGCCCAATCTCCCCTATAGCATTCTTTATCCCCAAAAACAGAACAAGGCCTGCACGAAAGGTCTTTTACCTGCACCACATCATCTTCACTCTGCCCGAATCCTAAAAATCCGGCATAAGGATGCGTTGCACACCATATAGATACACATCGGGTTCCCATAAGGCTAGCCAAATGCATATTCGCAGAATCCATAGAAATCATTACTTCCAGCTCAGAGATCTTCTGAAGCTCTTCGGTAAGACTTAATTTCCCGGAAAGACTTTTAGTATTGGGGATCTGATTTTCCCAGGACTCAAGGGTTTCTGTTTCTTTTTTTCCTCCTCCAAAGAAATATACCGTCTGTTTCTGAGCCAAAATCCTGGCCAGTTCAAACGATTTTTCCAACGGAAGCATTTTCCCTTTATGCTGAGCAAAAGGAGCAAAACCAATTCCAGATTTATGCTCTGAAACAGGTCTAAGTTTTTGGGAAAGCTGTACTTTAAAACCCATTTCCCGAAAAACATCCGCATATCGCTCAACTGTTTTTTTCAATTGAACTTTATCCAGATTCCAGACATCAGTAAGATGTTCTTTTTCTTCTTTTCCTTTATTTATTTTGAAAACCTTTAATCCCTTTCTTCTGTAAATTCTATCCAGAATTTTGGTTCTGATCACATCATGAAGATTGGCAATATAATCCGGGTTGAATTCTTTAATCAATTCATCTCCTAATCTTCTCAGCCCAAAGAAACCTTTATAATCATCTACATTAATTCCTTTAAATATAACATTAGGAATACCCGTAAATAAAGCTTCAAAATTCTTTCTGGAAACCATGACAATCTCCACACCGGGATTTTGCTCCAAAAATTCCCTAAAAACAGGAACTGTCATGGCAACATCTCCAAATGCAGAAAAACGATATGCTAAAATTCTGGTCACAATTATGATTTCAACTGATAAGCTACTGCGTAAAATTTGATCTGTTTAGTCATGGCCATTAAACCATTAGCTCTGGATGGCGAAAGAAATTCCTGTAATCCAATCTCTGAAATAAACTCAAAGTCAGAATCTAAAATTTCCTGAGTAGAATGTCCACTGTAAATACTCACCAAAAGAGAAACAATACCTTTTGGTAAAATTCCGTCTGAATCTGCGTTAAAGAAAAGCTTTCCTTCCTTAAATTCAGCATCAATCCAAACTTTACTCTGGCAGCCCTTAATCAGATTTTCTTCTATTTTCTTATCTTCAGAAAGTCCTTTTAGTTCCTTTCCGAGGTCAATGATATATTCATATTTCTGCTCCCAGTCGTCAAGAAACGCAAATTCGTCAATTATTTCCTGCTGTTTTTCTTTAATGGTCATTTTATAACAAATTTCTTTGTGCAAAGATAGTAAATTATGCTTTAGGCCTAAAGCGGTAAGGCATACGTTAATTTTGAGAGAATTATATCATGAGAACCGTCTATTGCTTAAAACCTAATGCATTAGAAGCTTTACGAAAAACCTCCAATAGTTTTATTTCTTCATTTTCCCAGCAAAGGACTTCGGAGGCCTTTTCCAGTTCCTGCTGATAATTCACCCTTCCTTTTGCTAACACTTTCTGTATGGCAGCTGCAATATTTTCCGGATGATGATCTTTGATGAGCTCTCCAACATCAAATTGATCTTTAATATTCTTAAGCTCAGGAAGATTCGATAAAATCAAAGGAACTTTGGCCTGAATGCAATCTAAAACTTTATTAGGTAAAGAATATAGATAACTGTCTCCTCCATTTTCTTCGATGCTCATCCCACAATCTGCAGTTACTGTTACTTTTCTTAGCTCTTCAGGTTTTAATTTCCCAAGAAACTCAACTTTATGCTGAAGTCTTTCACTGATTACAAGCTCTTCATATTCTTTTTTTCTTGGACCATCTCCTGCAATTTTCAATCGTACATGATCTATATGATGCATGGCAAGAATTACTTTATCAATTCCCCTGAAAGGATTAATAGCTCCCTGGTAGAGAAGAATTTTAGGATTATTTTCTGGAATAGCAGCAATGGGTCCTAATTTTTTGGGTGCATTTTGAATCACCACAGGATTTATCCCATACTTTTTCTGAAACCATTTTGCATAACTTCCACTTGCCGTAATCATCAATCTAAGCTCAGGAATGACAGTCTTTTCGACATAACGCCACAATTTTTGTGACATTTTGCCCTGAACAGCAGGCATTTCTGAAAAAATTTCATGGCTGTCAAAAACTAATGGAATATTTAGCTTTTTAGCAATAAGATAATTGGGATACAGCGCGTCAATATCGTTGGCATGAAGAATTGTATTTTGATCTGCCTTTTTTTTAAGTTCATGGTATAATTTCCAGTTAAATTCAAAGTAAGCTGTTTTCAAACTTTTTGAAGCCAAATGGATCCGTGAGAATGGATAAGGACGTTGCATTTCTTCTGCCCCATTCCAATCATTTCCTATCAGCTCAATTTCATACCCGTTTTCATGTAAAGTATAGCATACCTTTTCAATACGCTGATCTGTATACAAATTACTAAAGGCAGATGTAATTACTTTTTTCTTCATTACGCTTTTTTTCCAAGCAGTAGATGATAGATTTGAATAAAACAAATAAGCCCGTTCGGGATAATTACCGGCCATAACGGTCCACTGAAGAAGCCGTAAATGACAAAACAGATACAGCCGATCATGTTAACAACTCTGATTTTTCTTACATCTTTCAGTATGAAACTCAACACGATAAATATAGAGGCTGAGTATCCGATGTAAGTAGTAATTTCGGGATTCATGAGAGATTTTTAAGGATAACAAACTTAATCATTTTCAAGAAGATAATAAAATTTTTTACTGCCATAAAGTCATTAATTGATTTTTGGTAAAATATTTGTAATTTAGATAATGAATAAAAGGTAATGTTGCCTTTGTTCTAATGAGATATATTATGGATTATAAGTTTTCACAAGGTTTGAGCCAGGTGTTCAAACAAAGCAAAAGCGAAGCTAAAAGGCTGAAAAGTGAATTTCTTAATACAGAACATCTACTTTTAGGTATTATAAAAACGGAAAACTCTGCTAAAGAAATCCTTCAAAACCTCAATGCGGATTTAACACAAATCAGAAGAAAAATTGAAACTCTAAATACAGCAAGTCTTAATCCCATTTCTGAGGAGGTTACCAATATTTCTTTCACCAAAATGGCGGATCATGCCATCAAACGTGCGGAGTTAGAATGCCGTCAATACAAAAGCAATGAAATTAATACCGTTCACCTGCTTTTAGGTATTCTATATAAATATGAGGATCCTACTTCAAATATTTTGGGAGCTTACGACATCGATTATGAAGGTGTTTCAAGAGAGTACCAGACTATGCTTAAAAATTCCGGGCAGTCACCACAAATGAGTGCTTATGATGATGATGATGAAAGAGAGGAATTCGAGCAAATGAGAAAGCCTACAGGCAATTTAGGCTCTGCAAAAAGCAAAACCCCTACATTAGACAACTTTGGTAGAGATTTAACATCTTTGGCCAGAGATGGAAAATTAGACCCTGTAATTGGACGTGAAAAAGAAATTGAGAGAGTCTCTCAGATCTTATCCCGTAGAAAGAAAAACAACCCGCTTCTTATTGGAGAACCTGGGGTTGGTAAATCTGCCATTGCGGAAGGGCTAGCTTTAAGAATTCAACAGAAAAAGGTGTCAAGAGTTCTTTACGGAAAACGTGTCATCACATTAGATCTGGCAAGTTTAGTAGCCGGAACGAAATACCGTGGTCAGTTTGAAGAAAGAATGAAAGCTATCATGACTGAACTGGAAAAAAACAGAGATGTCATCTTATTCATTGATGAACTACACACGATTGTAGGTGCAGGAAGTTCTACAGGAAGCTTAGATGCATCCAATATGTTCAAACCGGCATTAGCAAGAGGTGAGATTCAATGCATCGGGGCTACTACTCTGGATGAATACCGTCAGTATATTGAAAAAGACGGAGCTTTAGAAAGAAGATTCCAGAAAGTAATGGTGGAACCTACTTCTATTGAGGAAACCATTCAGATTCTGAACCAGATTAAGGATAAGTATGAAGAACACCACAATGTAATTTATACACCTGAAGCAATTAATGCATGTGTCAATCTGACATCAAGATATATTACAGACCGTTTCTTACCGGACAAAGCAATTGATGCGATGGACGAAGCAGGTTCTAGAGTTTACATCAAGAACATGAAAGTTCCTACCGAGATCATTGATTTTGAAAAGAAAATTGAAGAGATCAAGGAAATGAAGCAAAAAGCTGTAAAAGCTCAGGATTATCTTGAGGCAAGAAAGCTTAAGGATGAGGAGGAACGTCTTCAGATGGAACTGAATGCCGCTCAGGAAAAATGGGATAAAGATGTAAAAGAGAAAAAAGAAACCGTAAGTGAAGAAAATGTAGCAGAAGTGGTTTCTATGATGAGTGGAGTTCCAGTAACGAAAGTGGGCAAAAATGAGCTTGATAAATTAGCTCAGATGGATGAGAAACTGAATGGAAAAGTTATCGGTCAGGAAGATGCTGTGAAGAAAGTTGTAAAGGCTATTCAAAGAAACAGAGCTGGTCTTAAAGACCCTAACCGCCCTATCGGTACATTTATTTTCCTTGGAACAACAGGGGTTGGTAAAACTGAGTTGGCGAAGGTAATGGCCAGAGAGCTTTTTGAATCCGATGAGTCTCTTATCCGAATCGACATGAGTGAATACATGGAGAAATTCGCCGTTTCAAGATTGGTTGGTGCGCCTCCGGGATACGTTGGATACGAAGAAGGTGGTCAGTTAACTGAAGCTGTGAGAAGAAAACCTTATGCTGTGGTTCTTCTGGATGAGATTGAAAAAGCCCATCCTGACGTATTCAATATCCTGTTACAGATTCTTGATGAAGGTCACGTTACCGATAGTTTAGGTAGAAAAATCGACTTTAGAAATACGATCATTATCCTTACTTCCAATATCGGAACAAGAGATCTTAAAGATTTCGGAGACGGTGTAGGATTTGGTACCTCAGCTAAAAAAACAACTTCAGACTCAAGAGCAAGAAGTACAATTGAAAACGCCCTTAAAAAGGCATTTGCTCCGGAATTCTTAAACAGAATTGATGACATTGTGATCTTCAACTCTCTTGTACAGGATGATATCAAGAAAATCATTGATATTGAACTGAACAAGCTGTATGGCAGACTTGAGAAATTAGGATATAAAGTGGAATTAACTGAAGAAGCAAAAGACTTTATTTCTGAAAAAGGATGGGATAAAGACTTCGGAGCAAGACCATTGAAGAGAGCTATTCAGAAGTACATTGAGGATTTATTGGCAGAAATGCTTGTGAATAAACAATTGAACGAAGGTGAAACTGTAATTCTTGACCTTAATGAAGCCAAAGATGGATTGGCAGGAAAAACTTCAAAACCTAAAAAACCATCAGCTGCTGAGAAATCTTCTCAATCTTAAATAATTAATTTAATTTCAATAGAAAAGCACCGGGAAATCCCGGTGCTTTTTGCTTTTTATAAGTTTTGGCTAACGCCAATTGATTTTTTAATTTTTATCGAATCGGTTTTAGTCCATTCCTATTGAATATTTATACTGGAAAGCTTAAACCATTTGCTTAATCTGGAAAATCTTCGAAATGATATTGAATCCGTCTAATATCATTCTGACGAAGGAAGAATCTCATATACTTCGTCCTCAAAACTAAACCCAAAAACCCTTCTCTACATTTGAAAAACAGATTCAGTCAGATTTTAAAGTCCCACCACAAATCCGATATTCGGAACCAACCCATTTGCAAATACACTTGATTTCTCTTTCCAAAGTACATTGTACATCAAACCGATCTGCATAAAAGAATTGTTTCCGATTCTCTGCATATATCCTCCACCAAGGTACAAAGCATTTTCTTCTCTGTTATACTTATAATCGTAATATTTATCATTGTAATTGATGAAATAATGCTGGAAGTTAGCGCTTAAATAAAAAGAACGGGCAAAATAATAATTCACAAAAGGTCCTACTCCAAACATGGTAGATCTAAAATAATCTGAAGTCTGCCAGGAAACACTTCCTACCACTCCTCCTTCAAGATCTTCAGTAAGGCGGTATCCTACTCTTGGAGAAGCCTGCAGATAAAACGAACTATTGCTCCCGAACCCAAGACCTATTCCTCCTCCAAAAGTCCATTTGTTATTTTCCTGCACCGGAGCACCTATTGAAACCTGGGAAAATGAGAGTCCTGAGATCATCAGCATCATAGAAATAATAAACTTTTTCATATGTAAATATTTTATTTTGTTCTAAAGTAAGGGATAAATAATCACATTTTCATCTGTGCTTATCTCTTAAAAAACTCTATTAATGGTGTTTTTATTTTAACATCGTTTTTATCAATGTTTAAAATTATGGTTTTTTTACGAATTTATTTAGTTGTATTTTTGCCACGTCAAACTAAGAACTCCCGTTAAGAGTTTCGTAAAATTGAAATACAATGAAAGTAGTAGTAGGCCTCTCCGGAGGTGTAGATTCAAGTGTTACAGCACATTTGCTACAACAGCAAGGTCATGAAGTAGTGGCTTTGTTTATGAGAAACTGGAATGATGCTTCGGTAACATTAGAAGATGAATGTCCCTGGATTGAGGACAGTAATGATGCCCTTATGGTGGCACAAAAACTTGGAATTCCTTTCCAGGTGATTGATATGAGCGAGCTTTATAAGGAACGTATTGTAGATTATATGTTCGATGAATATCAAAAAGGAAGAACTCCGAATCCTGATGTTTTATGCAACAGAGAAGTCAAATTCGATGTTTTTATGAAAACGGCCATGTCTTTAGGTGCTGATAAGGTAGCTACAGGACATTATGCCAGAGTGGATTCTACTATTGATGAAAACGGAAAGGAAATCTTTCATCTTTTAGCAGGAAAAGATAATAATAAAGACCAGTCTTATTTCCTTTGCCAGCTAAGCCAGGATCAGTTGTCAAAAGCTTTATTCCCTATCGGAGAACTTACCAAACCCCAGGTAAGAGAGATCGCCAAAGAAATCGGGTTGGTTACCGCTGATAAAAAGGATTCTCAAGGATTATGTTTCATCGGAAAAGTGAGTTTACCCCAGTTTTTGCAACAGCAATTGAAACCGAATAAAGGAGAAATTGTAGAGATCTTCAAAGATTCCCCTTTATTTGCAGAAGAAACTCCTGAATTTTCTAATAAAGAAGAAGAACTCAGCTTCTTATCCAGAAAAATCAATTATAAAAAAGCTGACGGAAAGGTTATCGGAAAGCATCAGGGTGCTCAATTTTTCACGATCGGCCAAAGTAGAGGATTAGGAATTGGCGGACATAAAGAAAGTTGTTTCATCGTTTCAAGAGACATGGAAAACAATATTATTTTTGTGGGAGAAGGAAGTCATTTTCCAGGTCTTTACAAGAAGGCTTTAAAAATAGATAATGCTGAACTTCATTGGGTTCGTGAGGATATGAGACTTCAAAATGGAGAATCTATGGAGGTAATGGCCAGATTCAGATACAGACAGTCTTTACAAAAAGCGACTCTCTATCAGTTTGAAAACGATTTTTATGTTGAGTTTGAAGAACCACAATCTGCCATTGCTGAAGGGCAGTTCGCTTCATGGTATATTGATGAAGAACTGATTGGAAGTGGTGTAATTTCGTAAAAACCGGATTATATTAATATCAAGACTTAACAATATCATAAAGCCCGAAGCATTTTGTTTCGGGTTTGTTTTTTTAAAAGAAATATTTTTTGATTTTTTTTGTAACGTATTTTAAATTGTTATACTTACTGAGTAAATAACAATAAAAAATATCATTATGAAAACAACTACAAGAAATCAATATGCTTATGCCAACAGTATTTTAATCGTTTTGGTATCAGCTGTTTTTGGATATAATCTCTATCAGTTGATTGTACATCCAGCCCAATCCAATATTGCTCTAAGCATTATTTTGGTGGTTCTTACGTCCATTATGGTCAGAAAATATGGATACAAACAGGTCAGGGATAAAAAAGAAAATAATTAATCTCAATATATAACGCCCGAAGCATTTTTGTTTCGGGTTTGTTTTGGATTTATTTTCTGAATTCATCCTTAGGTTTAAATGCGGCCAGCAAGAATATTATAATCAACTCCAAGATCAAAATCATGGTTAAAAATCCAATAGGTTTTCCCAACATGACTCCGCGGATTAGTTTGATAATTCCCAAGCCACCAATAAGCATTAAAAAATAAAAAGTTGTCTGTGAAATCATTTCCCCTACTGATTTTAGAATAAAAACAGAGAGGTAAAACCCAATGACCAGGATCAGATAGAACTTTAAAAAGTCAGGGCCTTTGATTGCAATCGGATTGAATGTCTGACATTCACTAATAAGCCATATGTAACTTATTGCAACGGGTATAGAATGAATAATTAGTTTTTTCATGATTCATTATATTTTAATTATTTGTATTATCCACCGCAGCCGCCACATCCACCACCGCAACCGCCTCCACAACTGCTTCCTCCTCCGCTACAGCTACTTCCACCACTACAGCCGCTTCCATCACTTCCTGAGCCGGAGTTTCTGTCTCTCTTATCTTTGGCGTTGGCAATAGTAGCGACGGTCCCGCCAAAAATAAGAACTCCCAGGAAGGAAAAGAAGATCGAACTAATTGTTGTGATGACTTCTCCAAGGCAGGACGTAAGCAGTAAAATCAAGGCCAGGAATGGAACTAATTTCCAGATTCTCCATTTCGTTTTTGCCTTTCCGACAGTATTTCCATTCATCCAGATATCCTGAGGAGCCTCAGACTGGAAAATATCTTTATAACTTTTTAAGGTTTCTGTAAACCAATTATTGTGTTTAAGCTTTTCATTACCCCCTCCCTTTGAAGGATGATGATGCAGGGATCTTTTTAAAATATTTGGGCAAAACTCTTCCCAGTAATTCTGAGTATAAATCAAATGCATATGCCATACTTTATCTACAATTTCACTTGGAGAAGCTCCTTTGGGAAGAATACAGCAGAGATAGATAAACTTTTTATACTCTTCGATGGCTTTTCTGGTAAAATCCAGACTCCAGTTTTCTTCTTTTGCCAGTTTTTTCGAAAAAGGGAAATCAGTATCGGAAGCGTCCAGTGAGAATCCTTGGATTCTATTCCAAAGGGACTCATCTTTTAATAACATTTTTGTTTCCATTGTTTTTTCTTTTGTTTTTCTACTCAAATATCAATGGATTTTAAAATATAAAAGTCTTTCAAAAATCTTATTTGGTTTGATAAAAATCTTAAATTAGTCTTACAAAATCAAAATATGAAAAAGGAAGATATTCTGCATCTTGAGAAGTTGATGAATTTCTTAAGTCAGCATTTTTTAAAGAAAAACCAATGGGAAGATGTTACCAAAACGGAATGGTCATACATCTGTGCTGAGCTTAATGAACTTATTACCAATGAGCATTCAGAGAAAGAAATAAAGAAGAGTCCTGATCTTCTGGGAACCCATTATCTTTATGAGCATCTGATTATCAATAAGCTGAAAAGATTCAGACAGAATGAAAATGCTGCTTTAAGCAGACCTAACCTTGCTAAATTAAGCCTGATTGTCAAAGTCTTAGGGTATTCCAATTATATTGATTTTATCAATTCCAATACTGAATCATTCAATTTTAATGATCTTAAGATCGATATGAATAATGTGAATCAGAATACAGCCCTTTTAGAGCGTCTTGTAGGCTGTTGGTATTCATATAACAGAAATCTTCCGGAGAACCCTACACAAGCCCTGGAAGACCGGATATGGCGTTCTGCCATGGAGATTTATAAATCTGAAACCACCGGGGAATATTTCATAGAAAGAAGCGGCGGAGACCATCACAAATATTTCGGAAAAGTAACAGCCTACTCTGATTATGTTTTTATCATCATGAACAGCAATACTTTTATCCGTCAAAGACATTTTATATCAAGAATAAAGGATAGTAAAGAAAAACTTAAAAATCCAGATTATAAGCTTCATGAATTACACTTCATCAGCACATGTATAAGTTTCAATCAGGAACCTATTGCCTTATTTGAAATTTTCCGGAAAGCAGATCGTAAAAACTTTATTTCGGACTCCATCAGTTTTCCAATTGACAGTGATGAGATTCCGGAGTCCATACTTAAACAGCTTGAGGATACTGAATCTAACAGGATTGATTACAGGTAGGATGGGATATGCGGAATATGTGGAGCGAGATACAAGGATGGCTCAGAAATAGGGAACCAAAACTGGTAAGAGAAACACCCTATAAATATCAACAGTTATTCACCATACCCACCAGAAACAGTTCTGTTTCGGGTTTATTCTTATTGATGTTATGTCTGGAATACTTTTACCCTTTAAAAATCAATACTTTACTGAAATAAATACATAAATTAATTGTTCTAAATATGAACCCTCAATGATCTTGTTATGGAATATTATGAATTGTATGAAGCACTGAAAAATCATTTTGATTCCAGAAAAGACATTGTGGAAATCAGAGACCTGAATGTAACCATTGAATCTATTCCTTTTGAATCCAAAGTGTCGGACCTGCTGTATGGTTCTGATAATCTGGACTGTCCTAAACATCATCATCCTTTAAAAATCAATGAAAATACTTATCTGGTATATCAGCAATCTTCAATAGATATAAAGGATTTTGATATTGAATGCAATAAAAAGTTTGAGTATCATATTCTCAAAAGATCTGATGTAGAAACGGCTGACGGCTGTATCATCTTTTTCCACGGACTGAATGAAAAGAAATGGGATAAATACCTTCCTTGGGCTTATGAATTGGCACAAAAAACCCGTAAAGCAATCCTATTATTTCCTATTGCTTTCCACATGGATCGCGCTGAAGCTATGTGGAGCGACCGGCACCAAATGACAGAAATCGTCAAGTTCAGAAAAGAGAAATATCCTGAAAACACTCACTTCTCTTATGTAAATGCCGCAACAAGTTCGAGACTGGAAGCTCATCCCCAACGAATTTTCTGGTCAGGATTACAAACCTACTCGGATATCATTGAAGTAGTGAAGGAAATTAAAGGTCACAAAATTAAAAGCATCGCTTCGGATGCCAGCCTGGATCTGTTTGGATATTCAATAGGTTCATTTCTGTCAATGATTATTAAAATGGCAGATCCACATGGCTTCTTCACGCAATCCAAAGTATTTTGTTTTTGCGGCGGTATGACCATTGACCGAATGTATCCCATTTCAAAATACATTATGGATTCTCAGGCTACGGTTAAAATGCAGTCTGTTTTTACAGAATTATTAAGTTCTGATTTTAAATTTGACAATAGACTAAAACACTATCAGGACGATGAACTTCATCCACAGGAAAGCTGGTTTAAAAAAATGCTCAGATACAATTATTTCCAAAGAGAAAGAGAGGAACGAATTCATGAGATTCAGTCTCAGATAAAGGCTTATGTTTTAGAAAAAGATACGGTAGCTCCGCCAATGGAAGCATTAAATACGTTACAGGGAGGCTACAGAAACATCCATGTAGATGTTGAAATACAAGATTTTCCTTTTGATTATTCTCACATGGTTCCTTTTCCACTGACTCATAAGCACAAAACCGAAATAACGGAGGCCTTTCATCAGTTTACAAAATCTGCTAGTGATTTTTATTCTCAATCATCAGAAGGAGAAAATGGAAAGGAGAAGTCTGAAAAGTAAAAGAATAAGGTCCATGGTTATGTTTTTTGGTGGTTAGGAATGTGGAATGTTGTGAAATTGTTTTCAACTTACAAGCCAGTCTTTAAAGTCTTTGACACGGTCCCGGCTTATGCTAATTTCTTCCTGAGGCTGAAATTCAAGGTCTACTTTGTAATAAGGTGAGGTATGAATGCTTTTGATGTAATCAGAATTGATAATAAACTGTCTGTTAACACGGAAAAACTTTTTCTCATCCAGAATATCAGCTAATTCATCCAATGTAAAATCTGAAGGATACGAACGTTCATCAGTCTGAAGATAAACAATCTTATTCTCGCTGAAAAAACAACTTATTTCGTGAGTCTGAACAATTTTCAGGTTGTATCCTATTTTCACTAAAACTCTTGAAAGAACAGATTTTTCTTTTTTTATCAGCTGCTTGATATCCTGTGATCCAATATCATTATTGGAAGGTATAAAAGATTTAAATTTCTCAATAGCGCCTGAAAGATCCTCTTCAAGAATTGGTTTCAATAGGTAATCTATACTATTTAATTTAAAGGCTCTTAGGGTATATTGATCAAATGCTGTCGTATAAATGATAAATCCTTTGGTTGGAACTTTTTCAAAGATATCGAATGACAATCCGTCTCCAAGAACAATATCTGAAAAAATTAACTGCGGATGTTCATTTTCAGAAAACCAGGCAACTCCTTCTTCTACAGATTCTATTTTAGCAACTACCTCAATATCAGGAAAATTACTTAACATTCTCTCTAATTTCCTTGAAGCGGGTTTTTCGTCTTCGATTATTACAGTTTTGATCATTGAGCTAATAGTTTTAGTTTTAAAATTGAGAAATAAAATTAGACAAAATAATCAAATTTAAAAATCTAACGTTTTCTTATTTTTTCCCACCTCTTTTTCAATGATTCCTGCCTCCCATTCATTATTAAAAATAAATAATGAAATGGCTTTCACTATAAGAATCAGCGCCCAAATGCCTAATAGTAAGTGCCCACCAAACATTTGGTAATGCAATTCATCATTAAACCAATCATCTCCAATAACAATTGCTGATATAATCCCAAACCACATTAGGTTTTTATAGAATTTTTTCAATTGCTGAACTCTGTTGTATGCTCTGTTATAATCCATGATATATTGTTTTTTTAAGTTATTATAATGTTTTAGTTTTTCTGTTCTCTTCAGCCATCAGTTCTTTAATCTTGTTCTCTTCCCAGCTTTTTCCAATTCCAAATACATTCACAGCGTGAAATGTGATTCCGATTCCCCAGCCCAGCATTGGCCATAGGAACCATAAATAGCCAGGAGCCGTCATAAGATTTAAAAAAGCCAGAAACGGAATTACAATACAGAATGAGGTAAGATTTCCGTAGAATTCTTTTAATTCTTTTACTCTTCTTGATGCTCTTTCATAAGCAGTTGTATCTTTATTAAAAGTTTCCATATTTTTTATTTTTTTAAGGTTAATTTGTTCTTTTCTTGAGTCAAATGTATGGCGGAAATGATCCTCAAATCAATTTTATATGACCGAACGGTAGATTATGCTTCCCGAATGGTAAAAAATAAAGGAGTAATGAATTGTATAGAGTTGAAAGGGATACAAAAATCAAAATTTCTTTAATGTTGTTTGTTGGGATGTAAAGTCCTAAAATTTTATAAGTAATATTCTGCATTTAGGCGAAGAAAAGCCAGGGTTAGCAGCAAGCATATATTTTAGGGAGCATATTCTATGTGGCTACGAGGTTACACTAAATTAAGCCATACACCCACATAGTCTTATAAGCTGGATATTTAAGAAAGTTAGTAGATAAACGGAATGAGTTTTTTTGTTGTTTTTCTGTATTGAATATATTCGTCACCGAATTGTTCTACGAGAGCCTGTTCTTCTATTCTGATTCTATAAGCAAAGGCTAAAAACGGAGGTAAAAAAGCAAAAACAAGTGACAGCCAATTATTGAGATATAACCCAAGTCCCAAAGAAGTAAGCAGAGAAAAAGCATATGATGGATGTCTCAAATACTTATAAAAGCCTTCTCTTTTGATCTTGTGATCTTCTTTAATGGTAACATCCACCGTAAAGTATTTCCCTAAAGATCTGATAATGATAAACCTGAAAATAATACCGATAAGAATAAGGGCCTCTCCCCCATACATTATCCAGTTTCCTTGGCTAATCGGTAACGTTGAAAGATTGGAAATCGTTATTGCTGCTGCAATTGAAAAAGGGATCACCAGCCAGAGAATATTAAGGGTGGATTTATCCTTTCCTTTTTTATCATCTTTCCCGGATTTCAACATGTTTTTATAAAGAAACTCACTAAGAAACCAAGCCATCATGGATAGTATGTACAGAATTTCTAAAGCATTCATTTTGATTACTGTTTTAAGGTGTTTTTTATAGATAAAAAGTAAAAAGGAGAAAAAAACTTAATGAAAATTTTGTATTATTATTTCACTATCCTATTGGTTTTTCTTCTCTTTTTCTATCAATTCACGAATCTTCTTTTCCTCCCAATTCTGCAGGTAGCCATTTTTTGAAAGAAAGACTGTCATGGCATGCACCAATATCCCAATACCCCAGAATGTAAGTGTAAAGAAATTTTTGAACTCAAAATAGCTTTCTCCGGGTTTCAGATGGCTATAATTGTAAAATACAATCAACACATTAATAATGACATAGACAAATAAATGAGCGTAAAAGCCCCTTAGTTTCTCAACATATCTTTTTGCTTTCTGATATTGAATATCATTTTCGTTAAATGTTTCCATCATTATTATTTTTTTGATTGTTCATAATTTCACGGATCTTCTTTTCCTGCCATGAATCTCCCACTCCGAAAACCTGAAAAGCATGAGAAGCTACTCCAATTCCCCATCCGAATACCGGAAACCAAAACCAGTGAAACGAGCTTTTGGTAAAAAGATTAATAAAGATCAAAAAGGGAATCACAATACAGTAAGAAATCAGGTTCATATAGAAATCCTTGATCTCTTTCATTCTCTTCTGAGCTTTCTTATAAGCTTTAAGATCATCATCAGACTTTTCACTGACAATATGAGGCTTATTAATGAGCATCGGAAGTTTTACTTTAAAATAATCTTCAGATTTTTCAATGAAAACATTTCTTTTAGTAAGCAGAGAATACCGTTGTACAATATTAGCCAATCCAATTCCCGAGCTTTCTTTGATCTGTTCCCTTACCTGTAAATTATTCTCAATACAAAGAATATCATTTTCTGAAAAAATTCTGATGACCAATGGCTTTGATGATGTGGCAAAATTATGTTTAATACAGTTTTCCAACAGAAGCTGTAATGACAGAGGTACCACAAATTTCCGGTAGTCTTCTTTCTTAACATCAAAAGTAAAATCAACACTGTCTTCAAACCTGGTTTTTAAAAGATCACAATAGGTTCTGGCAAATTCTATTTCATCTTCCACTGTTACCAGCTCTTTATCTTTCTGTTCAAGTACGTAACGGTAAATCTTTGACATTGAAGCGGTAAACTTTTGTGCCTGATTAGGGTTCTCATCAATCAATGAGCTTAAGACATTTAAAGAATTAAAAAGAAAGTGAGGGTCCAGCTGATTTTTTAAACTTTCAAACTGTGCATTGGCAGACTTGGCAATGAGCTTCTGCTCTACCACTTCTTTTCTGGAAGTCTTCTTCAGTTCCTGCATAAAACCTTTGGCGTGAAGAAAGGCAGAAATAAGCAATGCAATGTTGATGGTAAACCAGTTGGCAAGGTTATATTTTCCTGAAAAATATTCTTCCGTAGTAGCCGCCTTCTGGATCAATACAAAATTGATATAGTTACAAAAATAGACTAATATAATATTGATAATAATAACGGAAATAATGCTTATCACCGCTCTTTTGGATGTTTCCTCAGACCAGGGAAACTTTTTATTGAGAAAGTTGTTCAACAATCCGTTTCCACCTCCTAATACAAAAGTATACAGAAGTGAAATGAGTATGGTCAGCACAAAGTTTTCCAGATTTTTCTCTCCTGTAAAGGCAAAAAAGAAAAACATGGAGACTATGAATGAAATCCAAAACATGGTGATAATATCCTTACGTTTCATGATGAGTTTTCTTGATTCAAAAATAGCTTTTATTAAAGGTATCAAAAATTATTTTTTACCGAAAGGTTAGTTTTTATCGCTGAGCCGTACATGTAAATAATATTGAATTATGCCTCATCAGGCCTCATACAAAACATTATTGATTTCACATAAAAAAACACAAAACAACAAAATATTCATTGAAAAATAAATATTTTAATAACAATAATTTTGCAAATAACAATATTTATCCTAAATTGGAGAAATATAAAAACAGCGTTATCCGAAAAGCTTAAAGAGTAGGAATATCAAAAAACAAACTAAAAATGAAAAAACAAATTAAATTCAAAGCGTTAAAAAAACTGACTAGAGATGAGCAAAAGAAAGTGGGTGGTGGCTTAATTCCAAAAGATCCTTTTGAGGATGATGGCTGTGGATGGAATATGTGCAGAAATCAGTATGGAAGATGCTCTGTCTTTGCATGCTAATACCCGAACAAGTAAAATTAATCTAAACATTAGGAAAATATAATACTGTGTTTCCGAAAAAAGTTAAAAAGGAACATCAAGAAACAAACTAATAATGAAGAAACAAATTAAACTAAAAGGTTTAAAAAGCCTTTCCAGAAACGAACAAAAGAATATTTCAGGCGGAGATACAATTCCAAGAGAACCCGGAAATGATGATGGCTGCGCATGGAATATGTGCAGAAGCAAAGCAGGATTTTGTACGAAAGACTGGAGTCTATGTGAGTAAAATTCGTTTTTATATAAAGAAAAAGTACCCTAGTGATAGGGTACTTTTTCTTTATTAGACTAATTATTAATTCTAAACTTTAGAGATCATTGTTCTTATAATGGCTAAAGCTTATTGCTTAAATTTTGAAGCAGTCTCTAAAAGATTATTTATTCTCTGTTGGTAAGCTCAAAAAATACTCAGCCTCTCCTCTTCCCCAATTTGGATCTAAAGTTGTCTTAGGTTTGTAAGCATTAAATTTTGTGATAGCATCTTTAAACATTTCCAGCCCTTTTGTCTTGCTACCTCCAAATTGCTCAGGAGTAAAATAAGTATCTTCTGCTTTGATAAGAGCAATTCTAGGATTGGCTGGGTCCAGCTTTTCAGCTCTGTTAAGCTCTTCAGATGCCCTAGCTCCGTCTGTCATAAAACGTTGTTGTGGGTTAACCATCATTCTAAGAGAATACGCCATTTTTTTCAACAAATGAACTTCTGCATTATCAGCCCCTGCAAGACTTTGAGCACTACCCAGATATTTCTCTGCCTCCGCTGCAACCCCATCCAGATCCTGAGTGTTTCCATTCCTCATCATCATTCTTCCTTTCTGGATTTGAGAAAAAGCAGCATAATACGGAGGCAGCCATTGTGAACTTTCTTTACTTCCTATTCTTTGAAAGTCATTGGCAAGGGTCTGAAAGTCTTCTGTAGTTTTACAGGTTTCAATTTTTGCAATTTTCTCAGTCATTATTTTTTCATAATCTGTTTGAGCAAAAGCAGTTAAACTCATAAAAGCTAAAGCAAAGCTTAAAAGGTATTTTTTCATACTATTAATTTTAAAAAGTTAGTAATAAGGTTCTTCGAAGTTAGTTTTTTTATAGGTTATTATTGATAGCGTCTTGTGTTTTATCTGCTCCGAAGCTTATAAAAGCTCCCACAAATACAAAGGTGTTTACAGGTGGAACCACGGCTGAGCTTCTTGCCCCGTCTACTGAAAAATTATAGCCATACACATTTTTTGATCCCAGCACATTGGAAATACTCAACACAAATACCGTAAATGCCCGTGCATCCTTTTTTCCAAGATTGGGAAGATAATTGATACTGAAATTAAGGGCGTTATAGTCTTTCAGTCTTCCTTCATTTCTAGTGTAATTAACAGCCTTACCATTCTCAAATGTAGAGGCAATATCATAATAAGGTCGCCCTTTTGCATAAGTGTATGATAGATTTACCCCAAGCTTCCATTCAGGAATGAATCTCTTTACCACAGCAGAAAGGGTATGTTCTGCTGCAAAGCTCGGTTTGAGACTCACCGGATAATTGAGAAAATCTCTTTTAGAATCCAGGAATGAATAGGTGATCCAGTAATCTATATTTTTGAATGTTTTTTTATTGTCTCTCCAAAACAATTCAAGTCCTTTGGCATAACCATAACCGTCATTATTCATTGCAGTTTGTACCTGTTGATTTTGTTCTTTGTCCGGTGTTACATTAAATGTTTTAATTAACTGATCATATTTTTTATAAAATGCCTCGAAACGTAAGGTTCTTCCTTCTGAAGCTCTCTGGATCTGAAAAATATAATGTTGTGATTTTTGAAAATCCAGGTTAGCTGGTCCGTTGATATATTTACTTTCAGGATTTTGATAGAAAAGTCCATACGCAATAGAGCTTGTCCAGTCTTTTGCAAAACGGTAAGCCAATGCTAACCTGGGGGCAATATTACTTTTATTTAAATACGATGAATGCTCCGCTCGCACCCCTACTTTAGCAGACAATGCATTACTGAAGCCTAAATCTGTCTCTACAAAAGCAGAAGAAATCAAATCTTTATACCGTTTGTTCACCTGCTCAAAATCGAGTTTTTCATTGGTATTATTGAATTCCAAACCTCCTCTCAATGCACTGATTCTATTTATTTTTCTTTCCATAACAACCTTGAAATTAATATAACTCCCATCTGTTAATAATCTGGTTTTACCTGATTCCACTTCATTGGTTTCGGTAGAGAAATTAAGATCTGATTTGTTGTATGAGTAAGACCCTCCCACATTGAGAAGATATTTTCCGAATTTCTGTCTGAAAGAGAGATTATGATAGGTATTTGCACCATTTAATCTTACCAGGGCAAAATCATATCCGGGTTCCAGACTCTCTGTTTTCACGCCCATTTTGTTAGAATTATACATTCCATAATATTTAAAAAATCCTCCTGATTTTGTTTTAATTCTAAAGTTGAAGTCGCTGTTCAATCCTTTGGGAGCATCAATAAAATTTGTATTGAAATTAAAAACCTTTTGCATCAAATTCAACATTGAATATCCAAGGGTCGCTCCATAGGAATGGTTTTTATCTTCACTAAGCCTCTGGAAACCTGCGCTTAAAAAGATCGGTGAAATTCCAAAATCATAGGAACTCTGATCCGGCAGGTCAACACTTTCCAGTAATAATGCCCCGGAAAGAGCCTGTCCGTATAATGCAGAGTATCCGCCACTTGAAAATATATTTCCTTTAAACAAAGAAGTATTGAACTGATCTCTCCCTGCAATTCCCGGAATAGAATTGGAAAAATAGTTGTTGATAAGGCTGCCATCCATAAAGATTTTGGTTTCAGTTCCGGTTCCTCCTCTAATGAACAACCCTTCAGTACCTCCCACTTTCTGTACTCCCGGAAGATATGTTAAAGCTGAAGAAATTTGTCCGTCTGCACCGGCTGTAGTATAGATATCAATAGGTGACAGCAATGCGGTTGCTCTTTTTTTATCACTGGCCTCAATGGAACCCGCAGAAACCACTACAGCATCAATTTCACTGATTTGTTCTTTAAGCTGCACATTCAATATTACCTCCTGATTGTCAATAACAATGTTTCTTTCCACTTCTTCATACTTGGGATGAGTAAAAGTTAATATGTGATTGCCTTTTTCAGTCGTTTCAAAAGAAAAGTTCCCCTGAGCATCAGTTGTTGCACCATCATATGTATCTTTTAAAGTGACATTTACTTCTCCTATTCCTTTGTTTTTATACGTTACTTTTCCTGAAACTTTCACCTGAGAATACCCCAGTATAAAAGAAAAAAACAAAAGCAGAAATAGTATTTTTTGTCCTTGAGTTTTCATAGTTTTTAATATCTGGTTCAAAAATAATATGAAAAATGCCTTTCTGTAAAAAAATAATTACTGAAAGGCATTCTTTTGTAACCGAATGGTAAATACCAAGAATTATCTGCTAGAATTATACAATAGGGATACAAAAATCCACGATCATTTTCCCTTCCGGATGCTCCTTAAAATTAGAATGATAGATTTCAAAAGGAAACGTTCTTCTCATAGAGTAATGGTGTTCATTCATCCATAAAAATAAGGATACCCAGCATTGTTCAAAATCGTTGAGCGTCACTTCACCACTCCCAACTATAAACTTTCCAGCTTCAATAGTTTCTGAAAAAATCTCTTCTTTTGAGTCCTCAAGTTTTTGATCCAAAAGCATACATGCATGAATTCTGACTTTATCCGGAGGAGTTACTTTGAAACTGTCATGATAAACAGAAAGCATTTTGATATTTTCCCGGGGAAACAAATTCTTCTTTTTTGCCCAATCTATCAATACATTGAATGAACGCTCTACATTTGCAATCCCCAGGCTCATTACTGCAGCCAGATTCATTTCCGGCATTTCTTCTACTTTGATTTTTAAGTTCATTGTTGTCCAATTTAATAGGTTTTCGATAGTGCAAATGTATTGGCTGAAAACCGTATCAATGTGTCCGTTCTTGCGCTCTGTTTGTAAAATCTTGTGAAATGTTTCAGGAGCCTTCTTTCGAAATTCTGAAGGAGGAAGTCCATAATATTTTTTAAATGTTTTACTGAAAACCGAGTGATTTGAAAAGCCAAGATCAAAGTAAATATCTTTAATTTCCATTTCTTTCTTTACCGCCAGTAAAAAGGCACTTTTCTCAGTTTTTTTCCTGATGATATAGTTCTGAAGAGTTTCTCCTGTAACCAGTTTAAAAATCCTGTGAAAATGAAAGGGTGAATAGGCGCTGATCTCTGCTATTCTTTCCAGAGAGAGATCTGCGTCAAAGTTTGTATCAATATATTGTATGGTTTTTACAATCCGTTTTTTATAGTCTTCCAAAATAAAAAATGTAGAATCACAAAGATATTGATCCTAAGTATATTTCGGTTGTCTATTCTTGCTAAATAATAAGGCTTCATAATCCTTATAAACCCTATATTTTATTATGTTTTAACTTCAAATATGCTGTTCTGGTTGTAAGTAATGAAGATCAAAAGAAGGGTTGTAATGCGTTTCTCTCTCTGAACTATAAGGATGATAAACGTACACATTCTGAGGCTAAAGAAGAGCTATTAAAGCGCAATACTCAATATGGTTTCAGAAAAAAGACTGAAATCATAAAGCGTTTTGGAAAATCTTTATTAATTTTAGCATAAATATCACTATAAATCATTTAAAAATGAAAGTACAAACACTAGCATTATTGGCAGGATGTGCATTTTTGGCTGCTTCATGCGGGACTACAAAAACGTACGCCGTAAATGCCAAAAGCGGAACTCAAACAGGTGGAACGGCAAAGTTTACCCAGCAGGGAAATGATGTCATCATGAAACTGAATGTAACCAACCTTACCCCTGGAATCCACGCAGTACACATTCATGAAAAAGGTGACTGCTCTGCAGCAGACGGAACCTCTACAGGCGGACATTGGAACCCATCCAAGAACGATCACGGAAAATGGGGTGCTGAGCACTTCCACATGGGAGATATAGGAAATTTAGTAGCTGATCAAAACGGAACTGCCGTTTTAACTTTCAAGACTGATAAATGGTGTCTTGGCTGTACAGATGAATCTAAAAACATCATCGGAAAGGGTCTTATCGTACACGCTGCAGCTGATGATTTCCATACTCAGCCTACCGGAAATGCAGGAGGAAGAGTGGGATGTGTAGAAATTAAGTAATCTATTATTTATGCAATAAAAAAACCGATAATTTCCATTATCGGTTTTTTTATGTTTATGATTTTACTCCCATGTCTGATACAATATTCATGGCTTCCTGTAGGTAAAGATCCTTTTTCAGATTCTTGATCCACATTTCAGATTTCTTTTTGAAAGCTTCATCTTTCTTCTCTCTTTCAACTTCACTTGGATACATAATAAACTGCAATCCGTTCTCAAATTTTGTCAGTACTTTGAACTTTTCAATCTGAGATTTTCTGTGTTTCATCACTTCATTGAATTTATTGATGTTCAAAGTAATGTTTTCCTCCTTATCCAGTTTTTCTCTCCATTGAGCTGATTCTAATAGAAGCTGGTAATTCTTGTTCTTGGCCATTCTATCTGAACTTGCTTTTTCAAGAGCTTGGATATTAAAGTAGTTGAGTTTCTCAAATTTTGTAGCCGGAATTTTATCCCAAGCCAGGGCAAAATCGTCATAACGCTCTCCAACTTCTGCGTAGGTAAAGAAATCTTTCATCTGAATATCCGAAACAATTCCTTTTCTCTGTGTAGACTCACCTGTAATTCTATAGAACTTCTGAATTGTCAGTTTTAAAGATCCGAAATCATCTTCTGTATTCAGGAATCTGTTCAGATCAACAAAAGTCTGAACCGTTCCTTTTCCGAAAGACTGTGGAGATCCAATCACTATAGCTCTTCCATAGTCCTGCATTACGCCCGCAAGAATCTCAGAAGCTGATGCTGAAAGCTCATTTTGCATAATAACAAGTGGACCTGTCCAGATGGGAGCCTCATACTTGTTCTTTAAAGTCTGTATTTTTCCATTTCCATCTTTCACTTGTACGTAAGGTCCAGCATCCATGAAAAGTCCCATAATATCCCCTACTTCGGTTAGTGATCCTCCACCGTTGTTTCTAAGGTCAAGAATGATTCCTTCAATATTCTGAGCTTTAAGTTTAACAATTTCGTTTTTGATATCGTCAGAAGCATTTCTTCCTTTTGAATTTTCAAAATCAGCGTTAAAGCTTGGAAGGTTGATAAACCCATATTTCTTACCATTCGGAGCATTTACTACAATACTTCTTGCGAAAGTATCTTCAATAGCAACTTCTTCACGAATCATAGTTACATCTTTAATAGTTCCGTCTTTTTTCTGAACGGTTAAGGTAACAGGCGTTCCTTTTTCTCCTCTGATTAATCTTACCGCTTCATCAGAAAGCATTCCTACCACATTTACAGCATCATCTTTTGGTTTTGATTTTACCTTAAGGATCTTATCCCCTTCAGAAAGCTGCTTGGATTTCCATGCAGGAGCACCAATAGTAAGAGCACCAAGATAAAGATTTCCTTTTTTCTCTTGAATTAATGCTCCAATACCGATTACTTTACCCGTAAACTGAGTATCAAAATCCTCTTTATCTTTTGGAGAATAATAATTGGTGTGTGGATCAAATACTTCAGTATAAGCATTCATATACACCGTAAACCAATCCATTTTCTTTCTCTTTTTGAATCGGGTAAAGGTTTCTTTTACAAGATCTTTTACTTCATCCGTAGCTTTTTTAATCTTCTCATCCTGAGTAAGAACTTTAAGCTTAATGGTATCGTTTAATTTATACTTTTGAACAGAATCTTTTTTCTCTTTCTGAGCTTCTTCTTTACTGTTCATCGATTCAACTTCCTGAAGAATGTTGTATTTGATAAATTTTTTCCACTCATTATATTGCTCCTGCTTATTAGCAGGGATTTTTTTAAGCTTTGGCTCCAGAGTAAGCGTTTCATCTTCCTGAAGGTTAATAGGCTTGCTGAAAATGTCCTGAGTAATTTTATCAATTTCGTCTACCCTTTGGTAAAGTCTGTCGATCGTAAGTTTATAAAAACTCAGATCTCCCTGGTTGATATAATCATCAAGCTTTGTTTCATGCTTGCTGAATTCATCCATATCAGACTGCACGAAGTATCTTTTGGCAGGATCTACCAATTCGAAATAATGCTTATAAACATCCTTTGAGTAGGCATCATTGATAGGCTTCGGACTATAATGCAGGTAAGAAAGAGTGTTTTTTACGCTCACCATTATTGTCTGCATCTTTTCATCATCGTTCTTTGGCGAGTTGAAGCAAAACATTAGACTGGTTAATGGAATAAGTAGTAAAAATTTATTCAGTTTGAAATTTTTCCACATAAACTGTCTTTATTTATTAATTTTTTGAAAAATAAGTATTGTAATAAGTAGCAATAATTTGCAGACTGTTACAAACGATCAAATTTAATACCTTATTTATAAATATCGCACAGTTTTAAGAATTTTTATTCAATGAGACCTTCAAGTTTTATTTCCAAAGACTTCCTCTATTATGAAATATAAAGTGCTGACGTACTATTTCTAATAGGCCGATACATTTAAACTTAAAAAAAACTTTCACAAAAATTCATAAATAGATACCACAAAAAACATGATCAATCTAGAAAGGCATAAAATATGCAGAGATTTAAACAAATCACTAAAATTTATTATTATGAGAAGTTTATTATGGTTAGTTGCAGTCATCTGCATCGTTGTATGGCTTTTAGGAATGCTGGGAATTGTTCCTGGGATTAGCACAGGTTATTTAATTCATGTTTTGCTTATTATAGCTATTATTGTTATTCTTTATAACATTATTACAGGGAGAAAACCACTGGATTAATAATACCAGATAAATAATAATAAACACTATTATTATGTTTTCTAATTTCAATAGTACTTCTTCTTTAGAAGAGGAGAACTTGTGTTAAAGCTCAAAACAATTTACCCATTTAAATGCTTCTTCAATGCTGTATTTAGGGTACTTTCCTTACCAAAATATAGGGTGTATATTCTTGAAATTAAATCAATGAATGATCAACCTGTTGTTTTATTGCGTCTTATTTTTAACTACATTTGATGTGTTGAAAAACTCTTTTTGTTCGATTCTCAAATGAACAGATTGTACTGCATTTGTATAAAAAATTAAGATAATATATGGAAAGACCGCTTATTCTGGTTACTAATGATGATGGAATTACAGCTCCGGGTATCAGAAATTTGATCAGTTTTATGAACGAAATCGGAGACGTAGTTGTGGTAGCCCCAAACTCTCCTCAAAGTGGCAAAGGTCACGCTATTACGATTAATTCTACACTAAGCTATGAAGAGGTTACCCTTGATGGTCCACAAACAGATTTTTCCTGCAGTGGAACTCCGGTAGATTGTGTAAAAATGGCTCTTGATAAAATTCTGAAAAGAAGACCTGATATTGTAGTTTCAGGGATTAATCATGGTGCTAATTCATCCATTAACGTAATCTATTCGGGGACAATGTCTGCTGCTGTAGAAGCTGGAGTGGAAGGAATTCCTGCGATAGGATTCTCTTTATTGGATTTCAGTTGGGAAGCAGATTTTAGCCAGGCTAAAGAGTTTATACAGAACATTGTAAGAAGAACTCTTGAAAATCCAATGCCGAAAGGAATTGTTCTGAATGTGAATATTCCGAAACTTCCTGCATCGGAAATAAAAGGAGTAAAAGTCTGCAAGCAGGCTCATGCTAAATGGGAAGAAAGCTTTGACGAAAGAGTAAATCCACATGGAAAAAAATATTATTGGCTAACAGGCTATTTCAACAATATGGATGATTCTGAAGATGCTGATGAAACAGCTTTAGCTAACGGATATATTTCCATTGTACCCGTGAAATTTGACCTTACTGCTTATGATTATATGAAAACATTAGAAGAAGTAATGGTTTTTGACACCGCAAAGGAAAGTAAATAATTGTAAAGATAGAAAAGCGTGAAATCAGATTTCCCGCTTTTTTATTTTCTCGCAGATTACATAGATTTTTGTTGCTACCATCAATTATATACATCATCTGTGAACATCCGTATCATTTGTGATAAACTTATTAACCACAGATTTTCTCAGATGGGTAAGATGATTATGCTTAAAATAATACTTTGTCTTCTTTTCTCAGTTCTTCCAAATAGCTTTTTTTATTATCCCGGTAGAAGAGATTCATAGTTTCAAATGGGATGAGTTTAAGGTCTTTATTGACTATATGAACACAGGATTTCTTTACCGCTCTCACATCAAAATCATGAGCATCCATAAAGTTCATTATAATAATTCTAAAAAGGTTATCATAATCCAGATCCGGAGCACATACTTCTGGAAGACAACAGAGTAACTGGTTAACTTTAGGTTTCACTTTATCTACAGAAATACCAGTACTGAAGATATCCAACAACTGCATATGTAGCCCTGCATCCTGTTCGTAAACAATAGTATTTCTTGATTCGTTATTCAGAAGATCTGCGGGATTGATATATCGGGTGAGAGGAATGATTTCTCCCTGAAGCTTTAAAATATACCCCATCGCCAAAGCATCCGGATTACATGGAACGGGAATAATATCATCAGAGTTTAAAAGTGGAAACTGATTCAGAATCTCCTGCCTTACTTCCGTTAAAGTGATTTTTTCGTGGGCAGAATCATCTCTATTTCTTCCTGCAATTTCTACTGGCTGGAAGGTAATTCCCCTTACACATTTTTGTTTCAACGCAAATTCAATGATTTTTCCGATCTCATCAATATTCTTATCCTTTTGAAGAACAATAACCAGAGTGGTAGAAAGGTTCAGCTCATTTAGTTTTTCCAAAGCCTTCATCCTTACAGAAGTAAGATCTTTACCTCTGAAATCTTCCAAAACTTCCGGTTTAAAAGAGTCAAACTGAAGATAAACCTCAAATTCAGGAGTATAAGTTGCCAGTTTTTCTGCAAATCCCGGATCATTCGCAATCCTTATCCCATTAGTATTCAACATTAGATGTTTAATAGGCTTTGATTTGGCAATATCCATAATTTTGAAAAATTCAGGATGGATAGTAGGCTCTCCACCACTAATCTGAACAACATCCGGCTCTCCCTCATTTTTAACAATAAGATCAAACATCGCCTCAATTTCCTCCAGACTTCTGTGGCTTCCGTAATGTGGGGAAGACATGGCATAGCAGGTTGGGCAGGTCAGATTACAACGATCTGTAACTTCTACTATAGAAAGACAACTATGTTGTTCGTGATCTACACAAAGACCACAGTCGTAAGGGCATCCGTATTCTACATCAGTTCCGAAATGAAGTGGCATTTCCGAAGCTTTATTATAGTTCCTTATATTTTTGTAATAGTGAACGTCAGAAGCTATTTTTGTTTTGAAAAAACCATGATCAGGGCATCTTTTGGTCATAAAAACAGCTTCATCCTCAATAATAATCTTGGCTCCTACCCTTTTCAGACATTCCGGGCAAAGACTGATTGTATAATCATAGTAGGTATAGTTTCTTACTGGCATAATTAATTTTTGAATGTTTACCCACAGATATATCCGCTGATTAGACCACAAACCAATAAACAAATAACAAAAGTCTGTATAAACTGTTTTCGGCTGAATTTTCTGCTATCTTTACTTTCATAGATTAGTTTCACAATAAAAGTAACAATAATAGAAAAGAACAAAGCCCCTAAAATCATCATACCAACGATCATGACTACCAGACCCGTCAGGTCACCTGCTTCTAAAAGTGTTAAAGGTTTCATCTTGAATATTTTAAAGTGGCTTGGGAGTTTTTAATACTATAAATGTAGTAAATAATTACACAAACACATACAAGTTGGATTATCCCGATATTTCCTGCAATTTCAACTCTCGGTTTAATGAAATCCAGTAAGAATCTAAAGGTAAAATAACTCAACATAAAAAGTTGAAAAAGAAAACCGGACTGATATTTTTTCCGTTTCTGAATATATTTAAGAACCACCCAAAGGCTGATAAGGAAACCTATCTCATATAAAGCAACAGGATGTCTGAGATAATGGTCTCCCAAATGCATTCCAAAAACAGAATCCGTTGGGATACCATACGTTTCTTCATGAATTCCTGTAAGAAAACAGCCGATTCTTCCAATAATCATGGCCAGCATTAGAGGAAAAACAATCAGATCTCCTGTACTTTCTTTGTGATTAACTAATTTTTTTGCCAATTCAACCCCCAGTAATCCAAAAGCAAGCCCTCCTACAATCGTATTACTGGACCAAAACTTCTGAAAACTGAAGTTTTCAAAGACAATGTAAGGATTTTCAAGATTTCCAATGAGTTTGGAGCCTAATAATGCTCCAGCAGTAGCCCCTATCAAAACTGCAGAAGAAGTATTGAATGGGATTTTCTCCTTTGATTTTCTTTTAAGGTAAAAATAATATCGCATGCCCAGAAACATTCCAACTGCCTCAAAAAGAGGATGAGCAAGAATTGTCTGACCAAAAATATGAAATGTTACAGGAAAATCCATTGTTTCAAAAATAATCCATTTCAGATTATTTACTACCTTTATTCTGACAAATAATTACAAAATGCGTATAGAATATGACATAAAATTAGGGTTTAAGGATGTAATGTTCCGCCCTAAACGTTCCACATTGAAATCCCGTTCAGAAGTAAATTTGGAAAGAGAATTTATCTTTAAACATACTAAAAAGAAATGGAGTGGAGTTCCCATTATTGCGGCCAATATGGACACTGTGGGAACTTTCGAAATGGCTGTAGAACTGGCTAAAGATAAAATCATCACTGCAGTACATAAGCATTACACCCCAGAGGAATGGGGTCAGTTTCTGCAAAGCCAGCCTGAAAGTATTCATCAGTATATTGCTTTAAGTACAGGAACAGGGAAAGCAGATGAAGAGAAAATCAGACTGATTCTTGAGAAGCATCCAAAAATTGAGTTTCTATGTATAGATGTTGCCAATGGCTATTCTGAGCATTTCGTTCAATTTGTGAAGACCGCAAGGGCTAATTTTCCTGATAAGATCATCATAGCCGGGAATGTAGTAACCGGTGAAATGGTAGAGGAGCTTCTTTTAGTTGGAGCAGATATCATTAAAGTAGGAATTGGACCTGGTTCAGTATGTACCACCCGTGTAAAAACTGGAGTTGGATATCCTCAATTATCAGCTATCATAGAATGCGCTGATGCTGCACATGGTTTAGGAGGCCATATTATTGCAGACGGAGGCTGTAAAGTTCCAGGAGATGTTGCCAAGGCTTTTGGCGGCGGTGCTGATTTTGTGATGCTGGGCGGAATGTTTGCCGGTCACGATGAAAGTGGTGGTGATATGATTGAAGAAAATGGTAAAAAATACCGTTCATTCTATGGAATGAGTTCAAAAACAGCAATGGATAAACACTCAGGTGGTGTTGCCGAATACCGTGCTTCAGAGGGAAAAACTGTAAAAGTAGCTTATAAAGGTCCAGTTGCTGAAACCGTAAAGGATATTTTAGGAGGGGTACGTTCTACCTGTACCTATGTAGGCGCTTCCAAGCTTAAGGAACTTTCCAAAAGAACCACTTTTATAAGAGTTCAGGAACAGGAAAATCAGGTTTTTAACTAATAAATAACTTTCTCGCTGATTTTTCAGATTACCCAGACCCTGAATATAATTTTGTGTAAAGGAGAAAATAAAAAAATAGGCTACACAAAATGTGTAGCCTTTATATTTTAAGCTTTATATTTTAAGTTAACATTCCTCCGTCAACATTTAGGGTCTGCCCGGTAATGTATGATGCCATTTCGCTTCCTAAGAAAACACAAGCATTGGCTACATCAGAAGGCTGTCCTCCTTTTTTCATAGGAATTCCATCTCTCCATTCCTGAACTATTTTTTCATCCAAAATAGCGGTCATTTCTGTTTCAATGAATCCTGGAGCAATAGCATTGCATCTGATATTTCTTGATCCTAATTCTAATGCCACAGATTTGGTAAATCCAATTACTCCTGCTTTAGAAGCAGCATAGTTAGCCTGTCCAGCGTGTCCCTGAATTCCTACTACGGAAGTCATATTAATGATAGAACCAGATCTTGCTTTCATCATCGGCTTGATAACCGCTTTTGTAAGGTTGAAAACTGAATCTAGGTTTACTCTCATTACCTGATCCCAATCTTCTTTAGACATTCTCAGTAATAAGTTATCTTTTGTAATCCCTGCGTTGTTTACCAAAATATCAATCTGCCCAAACTCTGCCATTACTTCCTCTACCAACTTTTGAGCCGCATCATAATCTGATGCGTCAGATTGATATCCTTTAATTTGGGTTACAGAACTTAAAGCTGCTTCTAATTCTTTAGCTTTGTCTACAGAACCGGCATAAGTAAATGCTACTTTTGCTCCCTGTTGAGCATACATTTCAGCAATACCCTTCCCGATTCCTCTTGTAGCTCCGGTAATTAGTGCTACCTTTCCTTCTAATAATTTCATATCTCTTGACGATTATTTTTTTATAACTCATTCAGCTAGTGAAAGCTGACTCACTTAGTACAGTAATTCTTTTTCAGAATTAAACGGTTTGCAAAGATATTATAAATTGTTATTCAACACATTGAAAACATCAAAATACTGAACTTTTTTGTTAAATTTATATGATTTTGCTATAGTTCCGCTACATCATTTCTAAATCTGGTGAAATAAATTAAGTCTGTTCTTTTGTCTTTATTTAATTTCAATACTTCTTTCATCCAGAAATATTTATCATAAATGATCTCCGTTAGTGGTTCATTTTGAAAATTTAAAACTCCGTATTTTCCTTCTTTTTTTACAATGATTTCATTTTCAAAGTTTTCAAAGGCAATAATATCTTCATAATTAAACGGAACAATTTCTGTACCCTTCGCATCCAGAATACCATAAAGATTAGCGTTATTCATACAGACAAGGGGTTTTGAATACTCATTGAGGATATTAAAATATTCAACATCCTGATTCTTTATCAGTTTTACATCTTTGAGTGTAGATACAGATTGATTCATTACTGAAAATTGATAATATTGATCTTGTCTTTTAATAATCATATTTTCAGGATAAAAACCAACGATCTGATCTCCATCATTCAGCATATTTTTAAGTTCCTTGTCCAAAAGTTTTTCCTCTCTCCCCTTTTTCAGATAAATAAAATCTTTGCCAGAAATTGTAAAGTTTTTAATAAAGTTATATTCCTGAGGAAAAATTATATTACCCTGTAGATCTACAATACCCGATTGATCAGATTTATCACTGTAAACTCTGAAAAGATGGTTAGATAATGGATATAGATATTTAAAATTATTAGGATAAAATTTCTGATCTTTCTTATAAAAAACCGTTGTTTTATTGCTTTTTCTGAGATAAATATATTCTTTCTTACCAAAATATTCCGGGGTAATATCACTATAGATTTCATCCGCTATGATATTATCTTGAGCATCAATTAGTCCATATTTTCCGGTTGTCTTATTTTGAGTAATGAGGTAAGGATAGGCATTTATATCTATCACATTTTTTGAAAATTTATGCAAAGTTTGTCCGTTGCTCCCAATGATCTCACTTTGATTGTCTTCATTGCTGATAAGAGCTTTTCCATTTTCAAAATTGTAATCATCCTTAAATTCTCTATCACTAATCTGCTTTCCATTAAAGTCATACAGGAACCATTTTTTATCTTTTAAAACAAAAAAGGCCTCCTTTCCGGCAAAGTGAATCTTGTCTGAATCTGGAATGATAAGTTTTCCGTTATAATCATAAACAGCTTCTTTCCCTTGTCTTGAAGCAATAATACGTTCTTTACTCCACCAGGGCGTATTGAAATCCTGATCTTCAAGAGGAAGCAATTCATTTCCTTTTTCGTCAATAATTGCAGATTTTCTTCTATTTTCTTCCTCAGAATAAAGAATAAACCTGTTTTTAAAAATATGAGAAATTCCGCCTTTGTATGAAGATTCAAAAGTGATATTTCCTGTAGCATCTACGATACCCAATTTTTTGGAAGCAGGATCAAATGCAATCCCGAATCCATCAGAAAATGAGCTTACCTCCCGCCCAGTCTTTTTGGAAAGAAGAACTTTAGTGTATTGGTTAGTTTGCGCCATACAAACTGTAGAACACAATACAAAAATTAGTTTTTTCAATTAAAATTTAAATAGAATTATTGACAATAAGAACAATCTCCCCTTTTAAAGTTTTACTCTTGGAAAATTCAATTAATTCATTGATTGTTCCGCGTTTAGTTTCTTCAAACTTCTTGGAAATTTCACGGCTTAAACTTGCTTTTGTGTTTTCACCAAAGAATTCCTTAATCTGTTCTAATGTCGTGTTGATCTTGTGTGGACTTTCGTACAACACAATGGTTTTCTTTTCTTCAGCAAGCTGCTTTAACTTGGTTTGTCTTCCTTTCTTTTGTGGCAAAAACCCGGCAAATAGAAACTCGTTATTGGGAAGCCCGGAAACCACCAGAGCCGGAATCAAGGCTGTTGCACCGGGAAGGCAGATCATTTCAATATTGTTATCTGCTCCTGCTTTTGCCAATAAATATCCAGGATCTGAAATTCCAGGAGTTCCTGCATCAGTAATGATGGCAATATTCTGACCGTTCTTCAGGTCTGTAATTACTTTCTCCGTGGCCTGATGTTCATTATGTAAATGATACGATTTTAATGGCTTAGAGATTTCAAAATGTTTTAAAAGTATTCCGGAAGTTCTGGTATCTTCACATAAAATATAATCAACATCTTTTAGGACATTTACTGCCCTGAAAGTCATATCTTCCAGGTTCCCAACGGGTGTGGGAACAAAATATAGGATTCCGCTCAAAATTATAAAAATTTATTTTCCACCAATATCCAAAGTCGCTGAGCATATTCGTCCACTTTGCTCCATTTTCTTTCGTAATAAAGGTCGCTCAGGTATTCTTTGGCTTCCTCCAGTGTTCTGAAATGATTCAACTGCGCTACTGTATCATTAAGATCCGTTTGGCTTCCTTCAAATAACATTTTTGAAAAAGCTATTCTATCATTCAAATCCAATTTAAACTCTGGTTTTGGCTTTTCAGCTTCCATAAAGTTGGTAGGAATGTTAGTATTCATAATACTTCCGCTCTCTTCTTTTATAGATTCAGATTGGTTTTCTTTTGGAAAATCTCTTTCCAATGGATCATCATCAAACAGGGATTGAACAGCTTTCAACCCTTTGATATTGGCTAATTTTATTTTTTTCTCCTGATGATATTCATCTAAATTTTCAAAACTTTCATCAGAAGGATGTATTTCTGTTTCTTCGGGAACAGCTTTATCTATTTCAACAATTTTTCTTCTGTCATGCACTTCTGCTAGAACATTTTCTCCCAATATTTCCTTTTCAGAATGTTCATTTTTGATGTCATTCACAATATTTTCTACATTGGAGGTTTCACTGCCCAATTCCCCCTGTTCTAGAGAGATTGTGGAAGCCACAAATTGTTCTTCATTTTCTTCAATAAGTATTTCGTCATCAAGCATTTCAGTATCAAAAATACTTGGAATGGTTTCTCTAACTTTATTTTCATTGGTATTACTTACTTCTGCAAAATCTACCTCTTTTTTATCTTCAATTTCATCATCACCATCTATCTCATTCAGTTGGTTATTAAAGATGGCTTCTTCTTCTGTCACTTCATCTTCAAACATATCTTCATTGATATCTTCATCAGAATCAGGTTTTGCATCCGAAAGAATTTTCTCTTCATCTACGAAATTGAGCACATCTTCATGGGCAATTGAATATTCATTTTCATCTATTTCATTCAATTGATTGTTAAAAATCGCTTCCTCTTCCGTTACTTCATCAGAGTGTATAGGTTGCTGAATATTGTCAACTGCTCTTACTTCATTATTTTCCGCCACAAAGCTAATGATATTTTCATGGAACTCATTTTCAACAATCTCATTCAATTGATTGTTAAAAACAGCTTCCTCTTCATCAGATCCGATGATAAAACTGTCATTTTCATGCTCATCAATTTCGTTCAGCTCATTATTAAAAATAGCTTCTTCTTCTGTTACTTCATTTCCAGAATCATGATGATGATGATCTCCTTCTCCAGAAGCAAAAGAAACAGGATGACTGCCTGAGTGTAGAGCTGGTTCTTCTGTTACGAAATATTCTATGTTTTTTTCCAGCAATTTCAAAAAAGAAATTCTGTTAGCAAGCTCATCTACAAGATCTTGCTTGGAAAGTAATTCATCTACGTTATTTATTTTGTCAAGATTATCGATGATATTCTTAGACTCAAATAAAATCTTTTCCTTTAAATCTTGGATATTTTGCATAATAAGATTCTTATTAAAATTGCTTACTTTTGATGTTGAAAATATACGGCTAATTTAACAAATGTTTTTAGAAAATACAATTAATCATTCCAAACAAAGTGGTTGGATGGAAGTGATTTGTGGCTCTATGTTTTCGGGTAAAACCGAGGAGTTGATTCGAAGATTACGTAGAGCAGAAATGGCAGGACAGAATGTGGAAATTTTTAAACCGAAACTGGATATCCGGTATTCTGAAGAGGACGTTGTTTCTCATAATCAGAATAAAATCCGCAGTACTGCAGTAGATAATCCGAATGAGATTCTCCTTCTGGCATCCAATTGTGATGTAGTAGGAATAGATGAAGCCCAGTTTTTCGACGAAAGCATTGTTGAGATATCCAACCAACTGGCTAACAGTGGAATAAGAGTAGTAATTGCAGGATTAGACATGGATTTTTTGGGCCGTCCTTTCGGGCCAATGCCCAATTTGATGGCTACTGCAGAATATGTTACAAAAGTGCATGCTATTTGCAAGAGAACCGGGAACCTTGCCAATTATTCTATGAGAACTTCTCAGGGAGATAATCTTGTAGAACTGGGTGAAACTGAAAGTTATGAAGCCGTAAGCCGTCGTGTTTTTATTGATGAAGTGCTTTCAAAAAGAAAGTAATTAATGGCAATAAAAGCCCGAACATAAAATATATTTACTTCATATAATATAAATGAAAAACGAAAAAGTAATATTGTAAAATTCCAAAGGAGATCTGCTTATCTGGATGAGCTCTTCTAACCTCTTTGCCATTTTACCTTTTTGCAATTTCGTCTTAAAAATAAAGCAGAAAGGGTACCAATGAATTACACAGTACAACAAATTGCAAAGATCACCAATGCAGAGATTATTGGAGACAAGAATTTAGTGATTAAAAATATAGCTTATGACAGCAGGATTATTTATTCTATAAAGAATACTGCATTTATTGCTATCAACACCCATAAAAATTCTGGCGAAAAGTTCATTGAAGCTGCTATAGATAGAGGAATCAATATTATTATTTCCGAACATCAATATCCACAGTATGAAAATATCACGTGGGTTATTGTAAAAAATTCCGTGGATTTTCTACAGCAATTAGCTAAGTATCACTTCGAAAATTCTCATTTAAGATCCATCGGAATCACCGGAAGTAATGGAAAAACCATTTTAAAAGAATGGCTGTACCAATGTTTATGGAATGAATTCCCTACTGTAAAAAGCCCAAAGAGTTTTAACTCTCAGATAGGACTTCCTCTTTCGCTCCTTCAAATCAATGATTCTCATCAACTGGGAATTTTTGAAGTAGGAATTTCTCAGCCGAACGAAATGGAAAAGCTTGAAAATATTTTTCATCCTCAGATCGGATTGTTAACGCACATCGGAACAGCTCACGCTGCCAACTTTTCTTCCGAAGAGGAACTGATTGATGAAAAGATTAAACTTTTCAAAGAGTCTGAAGTTATTATTTATAATGGTGACCATTCTTTGGTAGATCAGAAAATAAAAAAATTATACCCAGATAAAAAATTAATCTCTTACGGATTTAAAGAAACAAATAATGTCTTCATCAAAAAAAATACTAAGGATGAAAACATCATTGTTGAATATTTTGGTGAGGAAATCAGTTTTCCGGCTCATCAGAGAGACGAATCAACGTTAACCAATGCTACGGCGCTTATCGCAGTCCTTAAGGTGTTACAGATCGAAAATAAAAAGATCGTTGAAAAAATCAACCTTTTAAAGGCCGTTGAAATGAGGCTTGAAGCAATTGAAGGAATTAAAGGCAATATTGTTATCAACGATTCTTTCAACCTGGATCTTGATTCTTTGAAAACTGCCCTGCAATTTTTGAAGGAATACAATAAACCCAAAAAATCTCTGGTCTTAACTGATATTGTAGGAGTGAATACCAATTCTCAGGAATTATACGAAGAAGTTTCCGAATTGGTTAATGAACAAAATTTTGACTCAGTATACCTGATTGGTGATGAAATATCAAAGTTTAGTGAATTATTTAAATCTAAAACTTATACTTTCATTGATACCAAAGAACTGATCGAAAGCAAACATCTATCTGAAATCGAAAACCAGATCATTCTTCTGAAAGGAGCCCGAAAATTTGAAATTGAAAAATTAAAAGATGTTCTTGAGCTTAGAAAACATGATACGGTTTTAGAAATTAATTTAAATGCTATTCTTCATAATATCAATTATCACAAATCTCTTTTAAAGCCACAAACAAAAATGATGGCTATGGTAAAAGCCAATGCTTACGGTTTGGGGAGTTATGAAATTGCAGAGTTTTTGCAACATCACCACATTGATTATTTAGGAGTAGCTTTCGCCGATGAAGGGGTTGAACTTCGTAAAAAAGGAATTACCACTCCTATTATTGTAATGAATCCGGAGCAACATAGCTATCAGACCATCATTGAATATAATCTGGAACCTGAAATTTATAGTTTCAGAGTGATGGAATTATTTTATGAAGCCGTACAGAAATCCGGATATGATAAAAAATATCCTATCCATATTAAACTGGAAACAGGAATGCATCGTCTTGGATTTAAAGATTTTGAATTGGATCAATTAAGTGAAACTTTAAGTCAGAAAAATCTTACAATTCAAAGTATCTTCAGTCATTTATCTTCCTCAGACATGCCAGAAGAGAAAGAATTTACTTTAAGACAAATGGAAGTTTTTGAAAAAAACTCAAGTCACCTGATTGAAAAATTAGGGTATACTCCTCTTCGACACATTTTAAATTCTTCCGGAATAACAAGCTATACAGATCATCAATATGATATGGTAAGAATTGGTATTGGCATGCTTGGAGAATCTCCGGATATTGAAATTCAGAAACAATTACAGTCTGTGGTAAGTTTTAAAACCGTAATTTCACAGATATCAATGGTTGAAAACGGTGAATCTGTTGGATATAGCAGAAGATTTAAACCAGATCATCTGACAAAGATCGCTACGATCCCAGTTGGATATGCTGATGGGATTCCAAGACTGATCGGAAACCAGATTGGAAGTCTGGGAGTCAATAAGGTATTGGTTCCAATTGTTGGAAATATCTGTATGGATATGATGATGATTAATGTAGAAAATGTTCCGAATGTAAAGGAAGGCGACATGGTAACCGTCTTTAATGCAAAACCAAGTTTAAAAGAATTCGCAGGATACTGCAAAACGATAACCTATGAAGTATTAACATCCATTTCGCCCCGGGTGAAACGGATCTATATAAAAGATTAACTATGAGAAAACTCCTGATTCTTCTTTTCATATTCCAATTGCTATGGATCCAATCGCAGGTAAAAAAAGACCTGGTGATTCCGAAAAACCCTAAAATAGGACTGTCGCTTGCCGGTGGTGGTGCCAAAGGTTTTTCACATGTAGGAGTACTTAAAGTATTAGATTCATTAGGAGTAAAAGTAGACTATATTGCCGGAACCAGTATGGGTGCCATCGTTGGTGGTCTGTACGCTTCCGGATATTCTGGAAAAGAAATAGAAAAAATCGTAATGGATACGGATTTCTATTCTTTAATTATGGATCCAAAATCAAGACAGGAATCCAGCTTTTTCAATAAATCTGTTGATAAATATCTTTTATCTATTCCCTTAAAAAACGGAAAAATTACTCTTCCCTCTTCCATCAGTACAGGACAGAGAAACGTCTATCTTCTGAAAGAACTTTTAAAAAATGTCTCCAATATTGAAGACTTTTCTAAAATGCCCATTCCTTTTTTATGTGTAGCTACCAACCTTGAAAGCGGAAATATGCAGATCTTCGAAAAAGGAGATTTGGTACAGTCTATCATGGCCAGTTCTGCATTTCCATCTCTAATGGATCCCGTTAAAATTGGGGATAGTATTTATATTGATGGAGCAATGACGGTAAATTACCCTTCCAAGCCATTAAAAGATCGAGGAATTGATATCGTTATTGGAGTAGATCTGAACCAAGATCTATCCAAAAGAGAGGATTTAAACAATATTATATCAATACTGAACCAGGTTATTGATTTCGGAATCAAGAAAGATACAAGAAAACAGTATAAATACACGGATATTAACATTAAACCTAACCTTAAAGGAATGTCTGCTACAAGTTATGATGAAAAGAAAAAAATACTAGACAGCGGCTATGTGGAAGGTTTAAAATATTCTCAGGTATTGGATCAACTGCCTAAACGTCCATTTGACCGTCTCAGACAGCGTGTAAATCCAATATATTCCAACGTATACAAGATAGACAGTATTTCCATAGAAGGAAGCAAGATTTATGGTAAAAACTATACCCTGGGGAAAATGGGACTGCGTCTCCCCTCTTTGCAAACCTATGGGAACATCAATAAAATGGTTGATAAATTGGTTGCTACCAACAACTATAAATTCATTAATTATGATATTGTTCAGGAGAATGATGCCAATTATTTAAAGCTTTATGTCACGGAAGATGACGCAAGACATTTTGTAAAATTCGGATTGCATTATGATGAAATTTTTAAAACAGGTCTGCTTCTGAACTATTCGGCAAAAAGACTTTTATTTAAAAATTCGAACCTTTCGGTAGATGTAGTGGTAGGCGATAAATTAAGGTATTATCTGAACTATTTTATTGATAACGGTTACATTCCCGGATTTGGTATTTATTCATCCGGAATGAGTTTTGATCTTAAAAATGTAGATAATAATGTTATTGATAAATGGGAATGGATGAGAAACGAGGCGTATATACAATCTGTATGGAAGGACAAATACGCTATTGGCGGTGGTATAAGCCATGACTACTTTAAAGCTGAAATTAATGGTGATAACAGACGTTACAGCCGCTTTTTAAATCCATATATATTCCTGAAGACTGATACGCAGGATGACAAAGAATTTGCAACAAAAGGAATCTATTTTGTTGCTGAGGGAAAAGTAATAGACCTTTTAAAATCTGAAGTAGAAAAAAGAATCGTTCAGATAAAGGCAGATTTAAAGATTAATATTCCATTAGGAAAGCAATTCACTTACCGTCTTAATTTATTTGGAGGGATAACCCTTGGAGAAAACCTTCCCCCTTATTATCAATACCGATTGGGAGGAATTTTTGAACAGAATGTTCTCAATTTTAAACGTTTTGGAGGGTTTTATTTTGCTCAATTATATACCAATAATGTAATATTGGCATCTAATGATCTTCAGTTTAAGTTTAACAAAAACTATTTTATCAGCGGAAATTTTAGCTTTGCCAACCTATCCAATGACATTAAATTTGAAGACGCAGTTAAAGTAAATTATAGTTCGCTAGGTATTACAGCTGGATACAAATCTCCTTTCGGACAAATTAAAGTTAACTTCAGTCACTCACTAAAAAACAATCAAAAAGGCATATTCAGTGTTATTTTAGGACACTGGTTTTAATACAATGATACAATTCTTTTACGAAAATTTACCGGAGTCGGTAGATACAGATTACAAACAATGGCTGGAAGATTTAATTCTTTCAGAAGGAAAAAAACTAGGAGAAATCAACTACATTTTCTGTGATGATGAATATCTTCTGAAGATTAATCAGGATTATTTGCAGCATGATTATTATACCGATATCATCACTTTTGATTATGTAAAAGGCAAGACAATAAGCGCTGAGATTTTCGTATCTTTGCAACGCATTTCTGATAACGCTTCTACCCTTTCCCGAGATTATGAAGATGAATTAAGAAGGGTTTTAGCCCATGGAATTTTACATCTTATAGGCTATAAAGACAAGACGGAAGAAGAGGAAAAAGAGATGCGAAGAATGGAAGATTTGTACTTAGCAAAGTATAGAGATTTAAAAGATTAAATTAAATAATCACTTAAAGTCTGATATGTAAAGTACTCTATTCTAGTAATAATATACATTTACTTAGAGTGCATTCTTCAAAAATGTTTCACGTGAAACATTGGTAATTAAAGTTAAGGTTTAAGCTTAAACAAGCGAGATAAAAATGATTTCAGAAATATATGATGTAATCGTAGTAGGAGCAGGACACGCAGGATGTGAAGCAGCAGCAGCAGCAGCTAACCTGGGTTCAAAAACGCTATTGATTACAATGAATATGCAGACCATCGGACAGATGAGTTGCAACCCCGCAATGGGTGGAATCGCAAAAGGACAAATCGTAAGAGAGATTGACGCAATGGGAGGATATTCCGGAATTGTAGCAGACAAATCTGCCATACAATTCAAAATGCTAAATCTTTCAAAAGGTCCTGCTATGTGGTCCCCAAGAACCCAAAATGACAGAATGCTTTTTGCCGAAGAATGGCGAATGGCTTTAGAGAATACTCCTAATCTTGATTTCTTTCAGGATATGGTGAAACAACTGATTGTTGAAAATAATAAAGTAACCGGAGTTATCACTTCTTTAGGAATTGAGATTAAAGCAAAATCTGTAGTTCTTACCAACGGAACTTTTCTTAACGGATTAATTCACGTAGGAGATAAACAACTAGGTGGTGGAAGAATGGGTGAGCCAAGAGCATTTGGTATCACAGAACAATTAGTCAGCTTAGGTTTCGAAGCCGGAAGGATGAAAACCGGTACTCCCCCAAGAGTGGATGGAAGAAGTTTGGATTATTCAAAAATGGAAGAACAGAAAGGAGATGAAAATCCTCAAAAGTTCAGCTATCTTGATACGCCTAAATTAACAAAACAATTAAGTTGTCATATTGTATATACTAACGAAACGGTACATGATATTCTTCGTGAAGGTTTTGATAGGAGTCCAATGTTCAATGGAACAATTCAAAGTTTAGGTCCAAGATACTGCCCAAGTATTGAAGATAAAATTAATCGTTTTGCAGAAAGAAACAGACATCAGCTTTTTGTAGAACCGGAAGGATGGAAAACTGTTGAGATCTACGTAAACGGATTCAGTTCTTCTCTTCCGGAGGACGTTCAGATCAAAGCCATGAAACATATTCCAGGATTTGAAAATGTAAAAGTTTTCCGTCCGGGATATGCTATTGAATATGATTACTTCCCTCCTACCCAATTGAAACATACTCTGGAAACAAAATTGATTGATAATTTATATTTCGCAGGACAGATCAATGGAACAACAGGATATGAAGAAGCAGCAGGTCAAGGTCTGATCGCCGGAATCAATGCCCATAATAAAGTTCACGAAAAAGATGACTTTATTTTGAACAGAGACGAAGCTTATATTGGAGTACTAATTGATGATTTGATTACAAAAGGAACTGAAGAACCTTACAGAATGTTTACTTCACGTGCTGAATACAGACTTCTACTGAGACAAGATAATGCAGATATCAGATTAACTGAGAAAGCTTATCAACTAGGATTAGCAAAAGAAGAAAGATTAAGAAAGGTAGAAGCGAAAATAACTGAAAGTCAACAACTTGAAGAGTTTTTACGTGAAACATCTTTAAAACCAGGTGTCATTAACCCTATTCTTGAATCTATAGAAAGTAATCCTGTAGATCAGGCTTACAGAGCTTCCCAGTTTCTAACAAGACCCAATATTACTTTAGAAAAACTTGAGGCAATTGATTTTATTAAAGAAACTTCTTCTCAATACAACGATGAAGTAAGAGAACAGGCTGAAATCAATATCAAGTACAAAGGATATATTGAAAAAGAAAAGGAGAACGTAGCCAAGTTAAACCGTCTGGAAAATATTAAAATCCCAGAAGGATTTGATTATATGAACCTTTCAAGCCTTTCTGCAGAGGCTAAGCAGAAGATGTCTAACGTGCGTCCTAAGACGATTGCACAGGCAGGCAGGATAAGTGGCGTTTCTCCTGCTGATATTAACGTTTTGCTAGTGTATTTAGGACGTTAAAAATAAAATGTTTCACGTGAAACATTTCTTACAATAAAAACGAAAATTAAGGTATTTATAAGCTCCTAAAGTTTATAAATATCTTAATTTTTTAAATATAATAGATTTCGACTTCAATGAAAATAAAAGATCATTTTCTTTCACAGGAAATATTTGAAATTAAAGAAACAGAAACAAAGGGAGTTTATAAAACCTCCCCTATCCCTTCCAATATTTCCAGATATTACGAAAGTGAAGATTACATTTCGCATCACCAGGATTCAGGAAGCCTGAAAGAAAAATTATATAAATTTCTTCAGTCTTTTAATCTACAATACAAGAAAAATATCCTGGTAGACAGAATTAAAAAAGGATCTAAAGTATTAGACTATGGATGTGGTGCCGGAGAATTTGTAAAATATATAGAAAATGATTTTGAAACTTTCGGATTCGAACCTGATGCAGATGCAAGAAAAGCAGCGCAGCGTAAAATTACAAAAGCAATAATTCTGGATGATATTCAAAAAATTGAAGACAAAAGCTTAGATGCAATTACATTATGGCATGTATTTGAGCATGTAGAGAACCAGGATGAAATGCTAAATATTTTTCGATCGAAATTAAAAGACAAAGGGCTTCTTATTATTGCCGTACCCAACCCTACTTCTTACGATGCAAAACATTATAAAGAATATTGGGCTGCATATGATGTACCAAGACACATCTACCATTTTTCCAAAAATGGAATGGAAAATCTAATTTCTAAAAAACCGGATTGGAAAATGAGAAAGATTAAACCTTTGGTTCTTGATTCCTATTACATTTCTATGTTGAGCGAAAAATATAAAAAATCACCTCTATTCTGGTTAAAAGCAACCTTCTATGGAACAATTTCGAACATAAAAGCCCTTTTTTCAAACGAATTTTCAAGTTTGATATACATTATCGAAAAAAAATAGAAAATCGATTTTTACCCCATTTCTGAAAGCTATTTTTCAGCATTTAGACCGAAAAAAATAAAAACTCACGGAATTCTTCTCTGAGTTTTTATTTTTTTAAAATCACTTTACCTATTATAATCTCAGTTCGATTTTAAAAATTGAAATAAATTTCTAAAAATATTCTTTACTCCCCTACTCCACTTTTAGCAAACATATTTTTTAAATGAAGGAATGAGCATCAACAAAATCCCGAGAGACCCGAAAAATGTACATCTTGGAAAAAGGAGAGAATTAGCTTCAAAAAAAGTAAATATTCAATTTTAGAAAATTAATTCCTACAAAAACACCTTGTTTTAGCCATTATTTTCAATTTGCATATAAATCCTCAAGAAATAATAGTTTTTCGATTTTACAAGTATTTCTGAAGGTCAATTTTCCGCGTTTTACAAAAAAAAACATAAAATTATCTTGAAGCTCATGAGTAATACAATTTAAATTTTTTAATAGAGCTCATAATTTCCAATTTTAAAAAATCAAATTAGACTCCCTACTCTCTCGTGTAAAAATGAAAAATTTATTACTAAGGAAAAAGTATTTAGGAAAATTTTTAGAATTGACTTTGCTATAGCTTATTCAAATTTTAAAAAATAATTTGATTGAGTCTGGAACCTCAATCATTTCAAAAGAAATTAATTTAGGAAACAAATTGTGATTTCCTACCAGTTCACAACACGTGAAATATAAAAATTACAAATTCCTAAAAAAAATCATGTAAAAATTTTAAATTCATTTTCAATGTTAGCCTGATACATATTATTTTACACCATTAAACAATACAAAATTAGTTTAAATATTGATTTACAATACATTAAACCAAAAAAAAACAAGTATGATAAAAGATAATACTTGCAAGATAAAATTAGCATAAATCATAAAAGAATAAGAATAAAATAGATACATATAATTACGTTTAACCTCTCATTTACAATTAAATACAATACCAATAATCAATCATGGAAATTCATAAAATAGGAATCTAGAAATAATGGATCATAACGTATAATTGTTAATATGAGCAATTATAAATCAGATTATTAACTCCAATTTGTTTCAAAGAAATTGACTAATCAAAATTATTTGTAAATAAAAGATTAAGCTCAAGATTAATCTCAAAATAGATTTTTGAAAAAAACTCAAGTATGTTAAATGACTGCACTTTCTATGCTCATTCAAAAAAATTCAATAGAATTAATAAACTCTATAGATTTTCCCTTAAAAATAAATTTCTAGATAATGATAATGATCTGAAGAAAATTACTAAACCAACGAACAAAGAATAATTAATATAGATCTTCTGCCCACATAAAGTAGCTTGCATCTTAAACAAGAATTTCAAAAGCTATTTTTTTTCTGTAAGTAATCAAATGTTTCTTTTAAATTGTAAGAAAAGAACAACTCCTGTTCCTTATATTTTCACTCCGTAAAATGAATATAAACCATATATCTGTACCAAAAATCTTTCCTTAGTTGTTCCAAAAAATAAGATAAAAAGTAGTTTTCGCCTACTGAAATCTATCCTTTTTGAATATATCAAAATTATAAAATTCAAACAAAATACTTCATTATCGATGGATAAAAACACATGATTAAATCTTAATAATTCTCTTTTGTATTAAGATTTATTGTATCGTATTTTCCTTTATTCACCGGTATAAAAACGTAACATTCACTAAATCAAAACACCTAAACTAAATATAACCTAAGGTTATATCTAAAAGTTATAAAACCTTCGATGAATTCAGGATTTCTCAATGAAAATACAGACATAAAAAAGCCTGCTAATATTATTAGCAGGCTTCAAAATATTGAAATTTAATCTCTATTAATTGTTGATCGCAGCTACTCCTGGAAGCTCAAGTCCTTCAAGGCTTTCAAGCATTGCTCCGCCTCCTGTAGAAACATAACTTACTTTATCAGCATATCCAAATTGCTTCACGAACGCAACACTGTCACCACCTCCTACTAGAGAGAAAGCTCCTAATCTTGTTGCTTCAGCAATACTGTCTCCAAGAGCGATAGTTCCTCCTGCAAAATGTGACATTTCAAAAACACCAATCGGACCATTCCAAAGAATTGTTCTTGAGTTTAATAATACATCATTAAATTGATCTCTTGATTTGTGACCAGCATCCAATCCCATCCATCCTTCAGGAATTGCATAGATATCTACTTCTTTTCTTTCCACATCATTACTGAAACTTTCAGCGATGATGGCATCAGATGGAAGGTATACTTTTACTTTATGCTCTTTAGCTTTCGCTAAAATTTCCAAAGCCAAAGGAAGTTTATCATCTTCTACTAATGAGTTTCCGATTTTCCCTCCTAATGCTTTAATAAATGTGAACGCCATTCCTCCACCGATAATCAAATTATCTATTGCGGGAAGAATATTTTCTATAATGGTTATCTTAGTTGAAACCTTAGATCCACCCAAAATTGCAGTAATTGGTTTCTCACCACTTTTCAAAACTTTATCAATCGCCTGAAGTTCTTTAGCCATTAATAAACCGAAAAATTTAGTTGATTGGAAAAACTTAGCGATTACAGCTGTAGAAGCATGGGCTCTGTGTGCAGTTCCGAAAGCATCATTCACATAAGCATCACCTAATTTAGAAAGCTTTTCAGCAAAACCTTCATCACCTTTTTCTTCTTCATTATGAAAACGAACATTTTCCAATAATAAAATTTCTCCTGGTTTCAAATCAGCAGCAGCCTGTTCAGCTTTCTCTCCGATGCATTCATTAACGAACTTCACTTCCTTTCCAAGAACATTTGAAACCTCGCCAATGATATGTTTTAGAGAAAACTCATCTTTCACTTCTCCTTTCGGCCTTCCAAGGTGTGTCATTAAAATTACAGAACCGCCATCCTGAAGGATTTTTTCAACAGTTGGTTTCACTGCTACAATTCTGGTATTGTCAGACACATTCAACTGGTCATCCTGTGGAACATTGAAGTCAACTCTTACAAGAGCTTTCTTATCTTTAAAATTGAAGTCGTTAATTGTTTTCATTTTTATATTTAGATTTATTTTTTCTGAGATTTTATGTAATCCCCTATCCGGGCCAGGTTACAATTCAACAAATTCCGGCAGGGTCAATTCCATAAATTCCTTTGATTTTTCGTTTCACAAATGTAAGGTTTTAAACTTTTTCAACAGATTGATCGAAATAAAAGTTTTCAAAAACTTTCCCCGAAGCCAATCACTCACTAATCAACAATTCTTTATCTCTTTTAAAAAAAAATAAAGCTGTTGTTGTTATGTATTGTTAGTAACGGGGATAAGTTTTAAGTATAAAGTTGATAATACTCAACTGGTACATAATTCATAAATAACTCACAACATAAATCTCTGTAAACCTGTATATTCAGACACTTATTCACAATTGTTGATAACTTTCCTAATAAAGCATTATTAGTTATTTTATTATGGAAAAGCCTGGGGATAGCTGGAGAAAAGATCTGGAAAGTTGTGGGGAAAACTTTAGAAGAGATTTTCTATTACGAAATAAATTTATCTTTAAAAATAGAAAGTTGAAAAAAGTTTTCCACACTTATTAACATACCTTTTCACAATTAACTCACGGTTTACTAACACGAATTGTTATTATTATTACCTTTGTAAGGAAATAAAATCTAAAAAAGCTTAATAAGAGTATTATGAAAAGAAAAATTGCTATCGCAGCGGACCATGCAGGCTATGAATATAAGGAGATTGTTAAGAACTATCTTTCAGAACAATTTGAAGTTCAGGATTTTGGAACGTTTTCCACAAACAGTGTGGATTATCCGGACTTTGTTCACCCTGCGGCAACCTCTGTGGAAAACGGAGAAAATGAGCTGGGAATTTTGATCTGTGGAAGCGGAAACGGGGTTCAGATCACTGCGAACAAACATCAGAAGATCAGATGTGCACTTTGCTGGATGCCGGAGATTGCGACACTGGCAAGACAGCATAATGATGCGAATATGATTTCTATGCCAGCAAGGTTTATATCAAAAGAAGTGGCGATTGATATTGTTGACAAATTTCTTTCTACAGACTTCGAAGGGGGAAGACACCAGAACAGAGTTGATAAGATTGCTGTTTGCTAAATATACTAAGGCCTGTAATTTGATTGCAGGCCTTATTTATTTTTTATTTGTACATTTGCAGTGTTCAATAGAAATTACATTCTATACTTCTCCTGAACCTTTGTAATATTTTAAAAGATATTTTATAGAAGGTTTTTCTCTTTTCTTCTTCAGATTTGTATTAAATTTATACAAAACTAAAGCTTCCGTTATAAAGTAGATATTAGAAAAATAAACATTAAGGTTTGATGAAAATAAAAGGATCTGCAATATTATTTTTTATGGTCAGTTGTTTCCATGCTCAGGAAATAAAAGATGGTGCTGATTTGAAGAAATGCAAAAAAGAATTCAGTAAAAAAATCTGCCTTTCTGATAAGGATAAAGACAATGTTCCATTCTATATTGATCATTGCCCTGAAATATCAGGACCAGAACTAAACAATGGATGTCCTTGGCCAGATACAGACGGTGATGAAGTTTTGGATAAGGATGATGCCTGTCCTACTGTAGCGGGACCCACGGAAAATAATGGATGCCCATGGCCGGATACAGATGGTGATGGAATTTTAGATAAAGATGATGACTGCCCTACGATACCCGGGGATGCGGAAAGCAAAGGCTGTAAGACTATTCCTACTCCAAAAAGTTTTACTGATGAAGAGTTGCAAAAAATAAAGAGTGATTTTTTAGCTAATAATAAGCATATTAATTATCATGCATTAGCAGATTTTATTTTCAAAAAAATAGAGGGAAAGGATCTAAAAAATAAAGTGCTTTATCTTTCGATGTATAGAAAATTTGAAGCGGGTTGTGGGATGGACAGATCTGATAATTCTGCAGGGAATATGGTACAGCAATTGATATTTCAATCATTCTGGGATGAGAGAAACTTTAAGAAATTTGCCAATCTTTTTCCTGATAAAATGATACTTCCAATAGGAAGACCTCGTATTTTTGATTATGAAAGTATAGAAAATATAAAAGGTCTCAAAGGAGTACCTAAACTAGAAACGAAATATGGAACGGTTTATAATGCAAAAGGAAAATTTGCAGGAATACCAGATTCTAATGATAAAATAATTCCGGACAGTGATAAAATGGATCTTTTTGTATATGTTGAAGATAATAAGGTTGCCATTTCTCTTAATAAAAAGAATTTTTATTTTAGATGTAAGAATTCAAAAATTATAGAGATTCCAGAGTCGGAATATAACAATTAAAAAAAATTAAAATGCCAAAAAAAGGAAAATATATAAGTCATAAAAATGATTTGAAACTGATGGAAATCGGACGATTGATCCTTCGTTTCATGAATGCAAATGCATCAAAAATTTATAATTATAAGCAGATCGCTGATGGAATAGAATACAAAAATCCTAGACAAAGGGAACTTGTAATTCAGGCACTGCATAAACTTCAGGGATCTGAAAAGATTAAAGAAGTAGAAAAAGGAAAGTACATTGTAAACCTAAAAATAGCAGGAACATTAACTGGAATTATTGATTTTAACCAAAGCGGAAATGCTTACGTAAATGTAGAAGGATTAGAAGATGATGTCTTCGTTCACTCTAAAAATGTAAAGGATGCGCTGCAGGGAGATAAGGTTCTTATTATAACTTATCATTATAAAGGAAAGAAATTAGAAGGGTCTGTTTTGGAGGTTTTGGAAAGAAACAGAACAGAGTTTGTGGGGACTTTTCAAAAGGTGGCACACAAAGATTTTGGATTTGTAGTTTGTGATAAAAAATCAATCAATACAGACATCTTTATTCCAAAGGCAAAATTCAATAATGCAGAGGACGGTGACAAAGTGATCGTAAAGATGACGGAATGGAGACCTGGAGATAAAAATCCTGAAGGAGAAATCACACAGGTACTGGGTGCTCCGGGAGAACATGAAACCGAGATCCACTCTATCCTTGCTGAATATGGTCTGCCTTATGAGTTTCCACAGGAAGTAGAATTAGATGCCGATAAAATTGATAGAAGTATTACTGATGAAGAAGTAGCAAAACGTTGGGATATGCGTAACATTTGTACATTTACGATTGATCCTAAGGATGCGAAAGACTTTGATGATGCTTTATCTATAAGAAAACTAGAAAACGGAAACTGGGAAATCGGAGTTCACATTGCTGATGTATCTCACTATGTAATTCCGGGAACAATTCTGGATGACGAAGCTTATCAGAGGGCCACTTCGGTTTATTTGGTAGATAGAGTTGTACCCATGTTACCAGAAGTATTGAGTAATGATGTATGTTCCCTTCGCCCCCACGAAGATAAATATACCTTCTCAGCAGTTTTTGAACTGAATGATCAGGCTGAAATCCAAAAACAATGGTTTGGAAGAACAGTAATTCATTCAGACAGAAGATTTACTTATGAAGAAGCTCAGGAACGTATTGAAACGGGTCAGGGAGATTTGGCTGAAGAGATCAATGTTCTTGACAGATTAGCTAAGATCATGCGTAATGATCGTATCAGAAAAGGAGCTATTACATTTGACAGAAGTGAAGTAAGATTCAATCTGGACGAAAATAATCAGCCCATCGGAGTTTACTTTAAAATTAGTAAAGATTCTAATCACCTGATCGAGGAATTCATGCTTTTAGCCAACAAAAAAGTATCTGAATTTATTTCCTTAACAAGAAAAGGAGAAATCACTAATAATACATTCATCTACAGGGTTCACGACGATCCGGATCCTGCTAAACTGGAAGCATTAAGAGACTTTGTTTCTACCTTCGGATATAAAATGGATCTGGCGAATACCAAAAAGGTTGCAGAATCTTTGAATAAACTTCTTCATGATGTAAAAGGAAAAGGAGAAGAAAATATGATTGAAACACTGGCGATGAGAAGTATGAGTAAGGCGGTATATTCTACGGAACCTATTGGCCACTACGGGCTTGGGTTTGCATATTATACCCACTTCACCTCTCCTATTCGTCGTTATCCGGATTTGATCGCTCACCGTCTTCTTCAGCATTATCTGGATGGAGGAAAATCTCCAAGCAAACAAGAACTGGAAGAAAAATCTAAGCACTGTAGTTCAATGGAAAGATTGGCAGCAGATGCGGAAAGAGATTCTATTAAATATATGCAGGTGAAATTCATGGAAAAACACCTTGGTGAAACATTTACAGGAGTGATTTCGGGAGTGGCAGAATTCGGATTCTGGGTAGAAATCCCTGAAAACGGAGCCGAAGGTCTGATTAAGCTGAGAGATCTTGTAGATGATTCTTATATGTACGATGCCAAAACGCATGCAGTATATGGAATCAGACATGGAAATAAATACCAGTTGGGAGATCAGGTTCAGATTAAAGTAGTAAAAGCTAATCTGATTCAAAAGCAATTGGACTTTAAGATTGTTTAGTAAAATCAAGTGTCAAAATATAATAAGAGGTTGTTCCGAAACAGGAATAGCCTCTTTATTATTTATGCCCCTTAGTGGGTAAAATCTCTTCCTTTTTTTCATTTTCCTTTAAGTACTTCCCTCTCTTAATTTCAAGCTCCCTTTCCCCAAAAAATATCCCAATTTGAGACGAAAATAAAAGTTGATATATAACATCTTTATTGAATAATTAAATCATAAAGTATAACTTTGTATAAAACGGAATGAATTTATTTTCATTTTAAAATTTATTAAATGCTTGAACTTGTACTATCTGCCATCATTTTAGGATTCATGTTGAGTCTGGTTTTTATAGGACCTATATTCTTCCTGTTAATAGAAACCAGTTTCTCAAGAGGCCCAAAGCATGCCTTATCATTGGATCTTGGTGTTATCACTGCAGATTTATTATGTATTGTAGCCGCTTATTATGCCAGTGCAGATATTGTTACTCTAATTGATAAACATCCTGGTTTCTACAGGATCACTTCCATTCTTATTTTTATTTATGGAATTGTTATGTTGGTGACGAAGACTAAAATGCACATGCCAGGCGAAGAGAAGATTATTGGTCAAAACTATATTAAGACCTTTTTCAATGGTTTTTTCTTTAATCTTTTAAATGTTGGAGTCATCCTTTTCTGGCTGGTAACGGTGATTTCCGTAAGAAATCAATATCCGGACACCAGCAGTTTTATTTTATACATAAGCATTGTAATAGGAACTTATCTAGGGATTGACCTTGCCAAGATATTTTTGGCTAAGCAGTTTCACGATAAACTTACCCAAAAGCTGGCCAATAGAATCAGAAGAGTTGTAGGAGTGATTCTTATTATTTTCAGTTTCTTTATCTTCCTACAGAGCTTTAAAAAGTTTAATCAGTTTGACAGACAGCTAGAAGAAGCCGAGAAAAAAGAAGTTAAATATCAAAAAACGAAATGAAAAAAATTATCTTTCCAAAAGATCTTAAAAAAGGAGCTAAAATAGCTGTTATTTCTCCTGCCGGAGCCGTAGAAGCTTCCCAACTTGAAAAGGGAATAGAGTTGATTAAAAGTAAAGGATTTGAACCTGTTTTGGGTGAACATCTTTACTCCAAATTTTCCAACGGATACAATTACGCAGGAACAGAAAAGGAAAGAATAAAAGATATCAACTGGGCTTTAAATGATAGAGAGATTGGTGCAATCTGGGCTTCCAGAGGTGGTTATGGATGCCAACACCTGATTCAGCATTTAAAATTGAAAAATTTCACTGAAAATCCAAAATGGTATATTGGTTATTCTGATAATACCGTCATACAAAGCTATCTATTGAAAAAAGGTTTTGCTTCCATCCATGGACAAACCATTAAAACTTCAAGTTTCGGGGTTACTGATGAAAGCTACGACCTGATCTTTGATATCTTAAAAGGTAAAAGACCTAAATATACCCTAAAATCACATCCATTAAATAAGAAAGGTAATATTGAAGGAGAATTGGTTGGAGGGAATTTAGCCCTAATATATGCCCTTCTGGGAACCAAATATTCTTTCGATTTTAAAGATAAAATCTTATTCATTGAAGATATTGGAGAAAATTTCTATGCGCTGGACCGTATGATTATGAGTCTTGAATTGGCTGGAGTTTTCAATAAGATCAAAGGACTTATTGTAGGCGGAATGACCAATATGGGTGATGAAAAGGAGAACAAAGAATATGAAACAAGCTTTGACGAATTTGCTTATAAAATGATTTCAGAAAGAATTTCAAAATATAAATTTCCTACAGTATTCGGGTTTCCAAACGGACATATCAAAGATAATCGCCCACTTTTGATTGGCGGAACAGTTAAAATAAAAGCTGAGTCTAAGGTTAAGATTGAGTTTTAATGACTACCACTCTCCTATTCACCTATTAAAAATACAAGATATGGCAGATCATAATGACTTTGGAAAGATAGCTGAAGATATGACTGCAGATTATCTCCAGAAAAACGGGTATAAAATCCTGGCCAGAAACTTCAGATTTCAGAAAGCAGAGATTGATATTATTGCTGAAAAAGATGAGCTGATTATCATTGTTGAAGTTAAGGCAAGATCTACCGATTTTTTCATCCTGCCCCAGGAAGCAGTAACCAAAACAAAGATCAGATCTATTGTTCAGGCGGCAAACCATTATCTTGAAGAATTCAATAAACAGAATGAGGTGAGGTTTGATATTATTTCCGTTCTACCTGACGAGAATAAAAACTTAATCATTAATCATATAAGCGATGCTTTCCAGGCTTTGGATGCCAATTAATCAAATAAAAAAATAACAATAAATAATGTATCAGTTTATCGACATATCAGTGTAACAATAAAGATCAGACATTGGTATATTGTTACACTGATACATTGTTACATAAAAAAAAATCAATTGTATGAAGACAATATTAATCACCGGAGCAACTTCAGGGATTGGTAAATCCACTGCAGAGCTTTTGGCTAAACAAGGAAATAGAATCATCATTTGTGGAAGGAGAGAAGAAGTACTGAAATCTTTAAATACTGAATTATCTCAATTTACCGAAATATTTAGTTTAAGGTTTGATGTGAGAAATCTCAATGAGGTGGAAACTGCGATCAATTCGCTTCCTGAAAAATGGAAAGATATTGATGTTCTGATTAATAATGCAGGGAATGCACATGGACTTGATCCGATTTCATCTGGAAAGACAGATGACTGGGATTCTATGATCGATGGGAATGTGAAAGGACTTCTTTATGTTTCTAAAATGATTATCCCAGGCATGAAAACTAAAAACTTAGGTCATATTGTAAACATTAGTTCTGTGGCAGCAAGACAGACATATGCAAATGGAGTAGTGTATTGTGCTACTAAAAAAGCAGTGGACGTTATTTCTGAAGGAATGAGACTAGAACTTACTGAATTCGGGATCAAAGTAACCAATATCCAACCGGGAGCAGTAGAAACAGATTTCTCACTGGTAAGATTCAAAGGAGATAGCGAAAAAGCGGCAACCGTATACACGGGGTATGAAGCATTAAAAGCTGAAGATATTGCAGATGCCATCGCATACTGTGTAAATGCTCCTAAACACGTTACCATTGCTGACATGTGTATCTATCCAAGTGCTCAGGCTGAACCCAGAACAATCTATAGAAAATAGTCTCAAAATAAAGGACTAAATTTGTAGAAAATTTTAAAAGTAATTTTGCTTTTCCGCAAGGTTACCATTTTAGCTTAAAACAAGAAAATGAAAATTCTATATCTTGAAACATCCTCTAAAAATTGTTCGGTAGCCGTATCAGATAACGAAAAGCTGCTGTGTGTATGTGAAGAGGTTTCTGAAAACTATAAACAATCTGAAAGTCTTCATACTTATGTTGAATGGGCGCTGGAAGGCGCAGGAATATTACTGAAAGACATTGAAGCAGTTTCTTTAGGAAAAGGACCGGGGTCTTATACCGGATTAAGAATTGGAGCAGCCTCTGCAAAAGGGTTTTGCTATGGGCTGAAGGTTCCGTTTATAGCCATCAATTCTCTTGAAAGCATGATAGAGCCGTTTTTAAGGCAGAACTATGATTTTATAGTGCCATTAATCGACGCAAGAAGAATGGAGGTTTATACAGGTGTTTATGACGGTTCTACAGGGGAAGAGATATCTGTAACTGAAGCAAAGATTTTAGATGAAACTTCCTTTCAAGAATTTAGAGATAAGAAAGTAGTCTTTGTAGGAGATGGAGCTAAGAAAGCTAAAGATATTTTAAAACTGCCAGCTGCAGACTTTAGGGAAGATATTTATCCATCTGCCCAATATCTGATTAAAAAGACATTGGAGAAAATAGAAAAGAAAGAATTTGAAGATATGGCTTATTTTGAGCCTTTTTATCTTAAAGACTTTCATGGAGTAAAGAAAAAGGGTTCTTAGAATTCTATACTATTTGAAAAATAAATGTGGCATAAAAAAAGCGAAGAGTAAATCTTCGCTTTTTTATTTTATTGATTTTGTGGCCTATCAGGAATACTCTTATTCCTAAATTTTGGCTTATCAGCTTTTTGTTGAGGCGTATTGTTCATATTTGCTGAAGGCAATGGCTGTTTAAGATCCTTCTGTATTCCATTTGAGTTTCCATTGAGGCTCTCATTGGCCATAGGCTGAATATTATTATTTACAGGTGGAGTAGGGGATCCCGGTTGTTGGGGAACAGAATTTCCTTTATTATCAGTGGCTTGAAAGCTGAGATCACTTTTCAGGTAATTCAGCATTTCTTTAGCTCTTATTCCTTCTGGAGTTTTGGGGTAGTTTAAGGCAATCTGTTCAAGCTGTAAAATCATTACTTCTTTTCCACTGGCTTTTCCTGTATTAAAAGCATTCAGCAGGTATAATTTCGGAACTAATGCATCCTTAGGAAACTTTTGGATTGTTTGGTCAATGATTTCCTTACTTTCCCCAAATTTCTCAGCTTCATATAAGGCATAAGCTCTTTTGTATTCATTTTCAACATCTTCTGTTGATTTTACGAACGAAATGTTTTTAGGATTTCTTGCAAATTCAGCATACGAAGTATAAGGATAATCGGTTAATAGAATTTGTTTTGCTCTTTCGGCTGCCTGAGGTGTTTTCTCATAATTCATGGCAAAAATCTCATACAATGCCTGAAGCATAACCTTCTCTTCCGGTTTTACATCTACCAGGTCATACAATGTTTTGGTGGCCAGGGGAGTATTGGTAAAATAATTTTGATACATAATACCAAGACCTAAAGATGCCGTATCTCTATCTTTTTTAAATTGTGCCAGTTTACCCTGATCAGTGGGAATCTGCTCAATGTAATAAGCAGGCTCAAAACGCCTTGGGTTAGGAGCAGTAGTTACCCCCAGCGCTTCACTTTTCATGTCCTCAATAGAAGCCATTTTCTTAGAAAAACGCCAGTTATCAGAAAGCGCTCTTTCACCCCATACTTGTTTAAATGAAGAAGTTCCTTTAGTTACAGTTCCAATATTGTTGAAGTAAAAACCTTTTGTTGTTACCCCAAAATCCTCAAAAGAATTAGAATTGTTATTGGCAAAAATAGAATTTGCATTATAATCTCCGGTATCAAATCCTTTGTTTCGTTCTGCACGTCTTCTTTCCTGTTCCTCTTTCTCCTCTTTGATCTTTAATTTGGCAATGTATTTTGAGAAAAATTCTGTTCGTTGGGTATTATCCATTTTTGCTAAAGAAAGAATGCTGTCATTCTTTTTAATCAGATAATAGTTCTTAGAGATCTTTTTAATATATGCAGATTGATCCTTTAGTAAAATCTTTGAAGGCTCGTAGGTCATTACAACAAGAGCAGAATCATAATAAGCTCCGGCGCCGATATAGTCATTCTTTTCAAGATAACTTTTTCCGATCTCATAATAAGCCAATCCACGAATTTGAGGATCAGAAACCTTCTCAAACAAAGACTTTCTAAAAAACTGTTGTGCTTCATCCTTTTTTCCGGCTTTATTGGCCATAAGTCCTAAAGCATAGTAAAATTCATTTTTTCTGGAACCATAAGTTCCTTTTTTACTGATTCCTTCCAGATAGTTTTTAGCTCCATTGTAATCTCCTTTACCATTGAACGTTTTCGCAATAGCAATTTGAGATTTTACTTCAAACTCAAAATTACTGGAATATTTATAGGCTGCGGTATAGCTTTCTCGTGCTTTATCGTTTTGTCCCATATTTTCAAGAACCTGGCCTCTTAAATAAGCAATTCTGCTTTTCAGTTTTCTATTAGAATTCAGCTCAAAAGCCAAATCAAGTTCTTTTGCAGCATCTTCCTTTTTCCCGGCATCCAAGAGTGATTCAGCATAATAAATGCTTAAAAGCTTGGAATAAGTTTTATTAATTCCATCACCCTTTAACTTGGCAAAAGTTTCATGGGCTCTGTGGTAGTCTTTGATTTTATCATAAGCTACCCCTTGGTAAATTCTAGCCAATGGAATCCTTTTATCATCCTTCATATGAGTGAAGACATAATTAAGAGCATCCATTGCTTCCAACGGTTTATTTCTATAAATTCTAGACTGCGCAAGAATAATATAGGCATCAAAAATCTGTTTGTTTTTTTCCTCTCCGTTTCTGGTAACAGAATATTTATTGATGGCTTTTAACGCTTTGGCTTCAGCAATTTCAAGAGTTGTTGCTCCTTTAGTTGCTGTTCCTCCATCGGGATTAGAAGGGGCATTTCCCTGGCTACTTGGCATATTGGGAATCCCAGAATTTCTTCCGGAGGGTCTGTTGGCAACTTCTGCCATTTTCATGGAATTCTCTGCAAAAGCAGCTGATTGTCCTAACTCACTTCCTAAAGGTTGCTCCTCAAAGGTAAGAATAGGAATGTAAGGAGCATAAAAATTGTCCTTATGTCCTTTATCTCTAGCTGTAAATTCACTGTTTAGGGCATCCTTGGCATTAAACAGGGTGTTGTAATATGTGGAAAATCCTTTTAATAATTTGGAACGCTGCTCCGGCTTCTTTGTTTTGGTAGCACAGGAAGCAACAAGGCAAATCACTAAAAGGAACAATATATTCTTTTTCATTATTCAATATAACTCGCTAATCTGCTTTTTATTATCATCAGTTTGATGATTTTGTAAAAATAATAAAATTTTATAATGAATAATATTTATATTTCTCGCGAAAATATTTATTTCATCTTTATGAGCATCAGAAACCGGTATGATTTTTAAATCACAGGAATCTCTTTCAAAATTTTGTACACAAGGTGGGTAGGAAGCCCCATAATTGTATAAAAACTTCCTGTAAGACTTTTTATTTTTGCCATTCCCAGCCATTCCTGAATTCCATAGCTTCCGGCTTTGTCAAAAGGTTTATAATTTTGAACATAATACTGTATCTCATCATCTGTAATCTCGTCCAGGATCACATCAGCAACATCCGTTTCGGTAAATGTCTGATCAGCAGTTTTGATGGTAATCCCTGTATACACCTGATGTGTTCTTCCCGAAAGATTTCGAAGCATATTTTGAGCGTCAGTTTCATCTTTTGGTTTGCCTAGAATCTGTTGATCAATGGCAACCACAGTATCTGCAGTAAGTAAAACTTCACCCGGAGCTAGACCTCTGAAAGCCTCTGCTTTTAATTCAGATAAATAAGCTGCGGCTTCTTCTATTTTAATGTGTTCAGGAATAATTTCCTCGCAGTCAATTTTTACCACTTCAAATTCGAAACCAAGGCTGGAAAGAAGTTCCTTTCTTCTCGGTGATTGGGATGCTAAAAGTAATTTCATAAGTACGGTTATACAGATTGTGTGTTATCATCATGCCAGTTCCCCTGAACTTTCATTACCTGTTCAATCACATCGCGTACTGCACCGCTTCCGCCTTTTTTAGGAGAGATATAATGAGAAACTCCTTTTACTTCAGGAACTGCATTTTCAGGACATGCTGCAATCGCAGAATTTTCCATAATATGAATATCCGGAAGATCATCTCCCATGGTTAGAATCTCCTCATTCTTAAGGTTATATTTCTTTTTAAAATCTTCAAAATCCTCAATTTTATTATGGGATTTCGGATAATAATCCTGAATACCAAGGTAATTGATTCTGTGTTTTACCATTTCATCATTACCACCAGTAATAACTCCTATTAAATAATTGTTTTTTAAAGCTTTAACTACTGCGTAACCATCCAGTACATTCATCACCCGGCACATATTTCCTCCCGGCATCAGATAGACACTCCCGTCTGTGAAAACTCCATCTACATCAAATACAAAGGCTTTAATATCCTTTAATTTCTCTTTATAACTCATACATTTTTTGAATAGAATGATTCATTGTCTTATAAATGCTAAGACTTTCTTCGTCTTGTAATAACTGCTCATGTAATTCTAAAACCCTAAGATCATTTCTTACAGCAGGTCCCGTTTGAGCCATTTTAGGATCTATCTCATGGATCTTTTGTACCGTTTCGTCAATCAAGGGTAAAAAATAGTTGAATGGGATTTCCTGAGAATCTGAAATTTCTTTAGCCCTTGAAAAAAGATGATTCACAAAATTACAGGCAAAAACTGCGGTAAGGTGAATGTACTTTCTTTTTTCATGATTACTTTCCATCACATTTTTCGAAATTCTGGAAGCCAGTTCAAAGAGTGTTTTTGTATCCTTTTCATACTCAGCTTCAATGAAAAACGGAATCTTGTCATAGTCAAGTTCTTTGGATTTTGAAAAGGTTTGTAACGGATAAAAACTTGCCTTTCTGTATTCTCCACTTAGATTTTCTTTTGGAAGTGAACCAGAGGTATGGGCTACAAGGCAGTCCTTTTTAATAACCAACTTCGAGACTTCTTCTACAGAATTATCACTTACACAGATGATATATAGATCTGCATCTTCCAGATGTTCTGTAGAATAAGGAATATTCAGCTCTTCAGAAATTTTATTCAATTCTTTTTCGTTCCGCCCAAAAATTTGAGCAAGGGAAATACCTTTCAATCTGAAGGCTTTTGCCATATGATACGCAACATTTCCGGAACCGATAATTACAATTTGCATCTAACAAATATAAGATTTTAAGCTGAGTCGGGAAAGGAAGAGTAATACAGAAGCTTCAAACTTAAATATAGGCACGTTTCTTGCGTAACTGTCTCATATTATTTTTAATATTTAAACTGAAAATTGATTATTTAATTTAACTTTCAGTTATTTTTGTAATCCAAAACAGTGAAAGGCATCTTATGAAGATTAAGGACGCGGAGATTATTTCGTTGATGCAGAATCCACGAACACAGGATAAAGGTGTTCGTGCCTTGATGGATGCCTATCAAAGCAGATTGTACTGGCACATACGAAGGATTATTGTGGACGGAGATCTTGCCCAGGATACTTTGCAGGAAACTTTTATTAAAGCTTATCAGAATTTTCATCAGTTTAAAAACGATAGCCAGTTGTATACATGGCTATATAGGATTGCTACCAACGAAGCACTACAGCAGGTTAATAAACTGAAGAAAATGCAGAAGACGGATGAAGATCCGGAGTATTACATGCAGAATCTTGTAGCTGATAATATGGAAGGAGATGCTGAAGAAATACAGATTTTATTGCAAAACGCCATACAAAGCCTGCCGGAAAAGCAGAAACTGGTATTTATGATGCGGTATTATGATGATTTACCTTATGAAGAAATTTCTAAGATTGTAGACATGTCTGTAGGGACATTGAAAACAAATTATCATTATGCCAAACAGAAAATAGAAGAATATATTAAGGAAAATTACGAAAGATAATTTTTGACAAAACAAAGATGAAAGAGTTCGACATAGAAAAATTAGAACGTAAAAACATTTACACAGTCCCTGATAATTTGTTTGAAAATATTCAGGAGAGGGTTATGAATGATATTAAGCCGGAGCAAAAAGCACCAGCACCGGTCTTTAAATTAAATTGGATGTATGCAGCAGCAGCGTCACTGGCTTTAATCTTTGGAGTAACTTTTATCTATAATTCAAATAATGACTCTGCAGATAAAGGACTGAATTCAAAAGAGGCGTATACTATGCATAAAGGAGAACCTCAAACGGAAGCTGAGCTGGCATATGAAACATTAAAAGGAGATTTAACCTCTGTTGAAAATAATAATCAAACAATTGTAAATCAGGAAAGTAATACTTCTTTAGCTATAAAAAGTGAAGAAGGAAACGAAAAAGAAACTGTTTCACAAAAAATAGTGAAACCTGTAACTAAAAAAGAAGAAACACGAATGAATGAATATCTGGACTCGTTCTCCAATTCTGAAATTGCAGAACTGGCAAGTAATTCGACTCAGGATGTTTATTTGGATTTATATAATTAATAAAGGAAGATGAAAAAGATACTATTGACGTTTTTAATTATTTATGGTTTTAGCTTTGGCTTAAATGCTCAAAGAACGGATTACGACTGGAAAAAGATGGATCCTAAACAAAGGAAGGAAGTCATCAATAATCTTTCTTCTGAAGAAAGAAAGGAACTCCTTAAAAAATTCAGGAATAATATGATCATGGATAATCTGAATGTAGATCCAGGAGATAAGGCAGAATTTACACAGCTTTATAACGAGTATCTTGACAGTCAGAAACAGATAAAAAGTCAATTTGATCCAGGCTTTAATCCTGAAACTTTATCAGATGATGAAGCTAAAGCTAAATTACAGCAAAGCTTTGAAATAGGGCAGAAGCTTTTGGATAACAGAAAAAAATATGCAGAGAAAATGCAGGAAGTGATTCCTTGCCAGAAAGTTCTGAAGCTGTTTCAGTCTGAGGGTATGATGAGAGATAAAATGAACGAAAGAAAACCTCATGTACACAATAATGCTTCGGGGACTAAACAAACCCCATAATAGTTTATTTTTTTAATGTTGGACGGCTCTTACAAATCTTTTTTGTGAGAGCCGTTTAATTATCTCTTTAAATCTATATTTTATCGAAGAATAAAGAGATTATTATGTTGAAGAGAAATATTCCGGACAAGAGAGAGTATGATAATTCTGATGAAAATTTAAATAAATTGATACAATAAGATCATGAAAGACAATAATCTCTCGCTTTTTTTTATCTTTGCAAATTACAAGATTCTTAAATGAAAAACATACGAAATTTTTGCATAATCGCTCATATCGACCACGGTAAAAGTACCCTGGCAGACCGTCTTTTGGAGTATACGAATACCGTTACTCAAAGAGAATTACAGTCTCAGACGCTTGATGATATGGATTTGGAAAAGGAACGTGGGATTACGATTAAGTCTCACGCGATCCAAATGGATTATGAATATAAAGGAGAAAAATATATTCTAAACCTGATTGATACACCGGGACACGTTGACTTCTCTTATGAAGTCTCCCGTTCTATTGCTGCCTGTGAAGGAGCGCTTCTAATTGTAGATGCAGCCCAAAGTATTCAGGCACAAACCATTAGTAACTTGTATTTAGCATTGGAAAATGATTTAACGATCATTCCAATTTTGAATAAAATTGACCTTCCGTCTGCTAACCCTGAGGAAGTAACTGATGAGATCATGAATCTTATCGGATGTGAATATGAAGATGTATTGAGAGTTTCAGGAAAGACAGGTGAGGGAGTTCATAATCTATTAGAACAGATCGTTGAAAGAATTCCTGCACCGGTAGGAAATCCCGATGGACCACTTCAGGCATTAGTTTTTGACTCTGTCTATAACCCATTCAGAGGGATTGAAGCTTACTTTAAAGTGGTAAACGGAAGTATTTCTAAAAATGAAAAAATTAAATTCTTTGCTACAGGAAAAGAATATGGAGCTGATGAGGTAGGTACTTTAAAGCTAAAACAAGTTCCAAAGAAAACAATTCAGTGTGGAGATGTAGGCTATTTGATTTCTGGTATTAAAGATGCCCGTGAAGTAAAAGTAGGAGATACTATTACTTCATTTGAGAACCCTGCAGATGGCCCTATCGATGGATTTGAGGAAGTAAAACCAATGGTATTTGCTGGTATTTATCCAATTGAGTCTGAGGATTTTGAAGAATTGAGATTTTCTTTGGAGAAACTAAGACTAAATGATGCTTCTTTGGTTTTTGAACCGGAAAGTTCTGCTGCTCTTGGTTTTGGTTTCCGTTGCGGATTCTTAGGAATGCTTCACATGGAAATTGTTCAGGAACGTTTAGATAGAGAGTTCAATATGAACGTGATTACAACGGTTCCTAACGTATCGTACTTCGGGTATACTAAAAAAGAACCTGAAGTTCCAATCCTGATCAACAACCCATCTGAAATGATGGATCCTTCTACAATGGATAGAGTAGAAGAACCTTTCATTAAAGCATCTATCATTACAAAATCTGACTTTGTTGGAGCAGTAATGACTTTATGTATCGAGAAAAGAGGGGAGATCGTTAATCAAAGTTATTTAACATCAGAAAGAGTAGAACTAATCTTCAACATGCCTTTGGCAGAAGTCGTTTTCGATTTCTATGACAGATTAAAATCAATCTCTAAAGGATATGCATCTTTCGATTACCACCCAATCGGATTCAGAGCTTCCAAGCTTGTAAAAATGGATATCCTGATCAATGGTGACATGGTAGATGCTCTTTCATCTCTGATCCACGATAGTAATGCTTACTATATCGGGAAAAGGATGTGTGAAAAGCTTCGTGAACTGATCCCGAGACAACAGTTTGATATTGCTGTTCAGGCAGCTTTGGGAGCAAAAGTTATTGCCAGAGAAACTATTAAAGCTCTAAGAAAGGACGTTACCGCAAAATGTTACGGTGGAGATATTTCCAGAAAACGTAAACTATTGGAAAAGCAGAAAGAAGGTAAGAAGAAAATGAAACAGATCGGAAGGGTAGAAGTACCGCAGTCTGCATTCATGGCTGTATTGAAGCTTAATGAATAATAATTATTCAGTATCATTATAAAAACAATCCCCGTTTCAAGCTGAAACGGGGGTTGTTTTTTATTTTTTACGGGTGAATTTTATCTCCATAGTTTTCATTTCCTTTCCTGTTTTCGGATTAGGTCCATACATTTCCAAAGTATGATTATTATCGTCAGTAATGGTATAAACTTCTCTTACTTCACATTCTTTTCCAGGTCGGCTTGGATCTGTCATTTTGCCCTTAAAATCAATTGATTTTTTACCAGGATTCCAGTCTCCCTCTGCATGCATTAAGCCTGTTCCCATATTGTCAATCCACGTACTTACAAATTTTTTCTTGGCATTATCATATCCCATAATGCTCATACCTTCAAATGGCATTCCCATGAAATTTCCTTTGTAATTACTTACCTGATATCGGCCTTCAAAGATCATTTTATTAGTGCATTCAGAAGTACTTGTGGCTGCTTTTCCACTGTCATCCATCCACATACTTGTAGCACCTGTCCAGTTTCCATCAAATTTGGCTAACATTTTATGCATATCACCAGGGGTGGCAAATTCCATCCATGCTTTAGTAGCTGTTGCTGAATCCACAGGTTTCCATTCAGATGTGGTGGCTACAGAATCTTTTTTATCAGAATGGTCTAAGGTTGTTGTTTTCCCTTTTTCACAGGCTGCACATAAGAAAGCGAGAGAAATGATTGCTAGTAGATTTTTCATAAATGTTTAATTTTAAGTTGGTTATAATGATAACTTAAAGGTATGAACTTTTATTATATAGGGAATTGTTTTTTATTCTCACGATAAACTGTATATTTGTGTATTCATAACGCAAATAAATTTATGGAGTCTCCAAAAAAATTACAGGATATCAAAGTGGCTGTAGATGCAGTTATTTTCGGATATTTTGATAAGAAAGATCTTCAGATCCTTCTCATCAAAAGAAATATAGAACCTTTTAAAGGAGGATGGGCACTTCCGGGAGGGCTTGTTCTGGATGATGAAAACCTGGATGATGCTGTAAAAAGAGAATTGCATGAAGAAGCTGGCATAAAGCCTGATTTTTTAGAGCAGCTTTATACATTTGGCAACGTAGGCCGTGATCCTAGAAACAGAGTTGTTTCTGTGGCTTATCTTGGGCTTGTAAACCCATCTTACCATGAACTCTTTGCAGATTCTGATGCAGATGATGCACAGTGGTTCAGTGTCAATCAACTTCCTTTAGTTGCTTTTGATCACAAAAGTATCATTGACATTGCTCTAAAAAGGCTTCGTATCAAAATTCAATATCAACCGATCGGCTTTAATCTTCTCAATGAAGAATTCCCTTTTTCAGACCTTGAAAACCTTTATAAAACCATCGTAGGACAGGAAATAGACCGAAGAAATTTCCGCAAAAAAATCATGAGCTATGGATTGCTTAATGAAACCAACAACGTTAAAAAAGAAGGAAGTGGAAGGCCCGGAAAACTCTTTACTTTCAATCAAGAAAAATATAAAGAACTGGAAGAACAGGGATTCTACTTCGAGATCAAATAGTTTTAAAACTACAAATTATATTTAAAATTAAGTGGTCGGCTCAAATTGAGTCGACCATTTTGATTGTTCATGGGGAACGCAGATGAAATAAGAAATGCCATAATAAGCGAATTCTTTCTATGGGCAGTTTATTAACTCCGGTAATCGTAAATTATTGAACAAAAAGTATTTATATTTTGTCAGGTATTGCAAAGTAATAAAATTTTGGATAAATTTTACCGCCTGATAATCAGTAGTTTATATATATTAGCGTAAAATAAACACAAATAAATTTGGTGAATAAAATGATATTGTTTTACATTTGCGTATAAATAACACAATATGAAATACACCCTACAAAATAGTAAAGAGAAATTTCAGAAGAAACAAAAGATAAAGTTTTTATTTTTCTGGGGACATACCGCTAAAGATGAGATCACCAAGTCATGTTTTAGCCAATGGTTTACAGGAAATTTTGAAGAAGACGGGATCGGTTATAAAACGGCAGAGCATTATATGATGGCTGGTAAAGCAAGATTATTTAATGATGCTGAAACCCTGGAAAAAATATTGAAAGCTGCAAGTCCGAACCAGGTTAAAAGTCTGGGAAGAAAGGTTAAAAACTTTGATTCGAAACTTTGGGATGAACACAAATATGAGATTGTAAAACAGGGAAATCTTTTAAAATTTTCTCAGAACAAAAAGTATAAAGACTTTCTTTTGTCAACAGGAGATAAAATCCTGGTAGAAGCCAGTCCTTACGATACTATTTGGGGAATCGGGATGCTGGAAACAGATTCAAGAGCAGAAAATCCTTTATTATGGAACGGAGAAAACCTTTTAGGATTTGCTTTGATGGAAGTAAGAGACGAATTAAGAGGGTAAAAACACAATAACCAGTCACACAATAGGTATCATGGAAAATTATCCCGGATAAATAGCAAAAAATTGAAGCGTAAAACTATGTCCTATTGAATTAGCGTAATAACAACACAGAAAAAATGATCAATATGGAAGATGAATTAAAACCAAGATTTATCGAGTCATTACAAAGAAATAATGATCAGATCAGAGAAGACCGCGCGCGAACGATCGGAGAAGATTCGGAATTGATTTACAGGCGCAAGGTAGAAGACATCGAGTTGAAAATAAAAAGACTCGAGCGTGAGCAGGAAGGACTTATTGATATCAGTCCTTTGGATAGAAATAGTTTGACTTTTGTGGATTTTAATCCCGAAGCATTCGTTCAGAAAGACATGGAATTATCATTAACCATCAGAAATCTGAATATTCAGTTAGAAGTGAGTCAAAAAAGATTTGAATATTTATTCGGAAAAACATTTTAATCATGGGAAGTACAAGATACGATATAGACGCTCGTTATGACAGAGCAAGCAAAGCAGGTTACGGAACAAAATCCGCAGGTGAAATTTTCACACAGAATGCCAAAAGACAGGCGCATCCTTCAATGGTTCCACAGGGAATTTCTTTCAGGGAATCCAGGGATTCTGAAGTGCATCCCAATTCAGTTCCTATCATTCTGGGATTGGATGTCACCGGAAGTATGGGACATATTCCGCATCAACTCATCAAAGAAGGCTTACCTAAGCTGATGGGTGGTATTATCCAGGGTGGAGTGCCGGATCCGGCATTGCTTTTCCTGGGAATAGGAGATCATGAATGTGACAGCTATCCATTGCAGGTAGGTCAGTTTGAATCAGGAGATGAAGAACTGGATATGTGGCTTACTCGAACTTATATTGAATCCGGTGGTGGTGGAAATGGAGGTGAAAGTTATCTTTTAGCGTGGTATTTTGCCGCTTTCCATACCAGAACAGATGCTTTTGAAAAAAGAAACCAGAAAGGGATTTTGTTTACCGTAGGTGACGAACCTTATTTAAAAGTACTTCCGGCATCAGCTATCAGAGAGATTATGGGCTCAGGACAACAAACCTACACTCATTATGAGCTGTTGGAAGAAGCTAAAAAACGATATGAGGTATATCACATCAATGTTCTGCATTCTGATCAGGCTATAAGAGCAGATAGAGACTGGAAAGAATTATTAGGACAACACTGTATATCAATACATGACCATAGAGACATTCCACAGGTGATCACAAAGATTATCTGTAATACATTTAAAGACAAAACCTTTGGAACACCAAACAGAGAAGGATTAGACAACTTCCAGATGCTTTAAATCACAAATTTGCCTGAATGGCACTCACTTTAAAAATGCTAGACATGAAAAAGGCGCAAATCGTTATAGGATTAGGTTTCGGAGATGAAGGAAAAGGAATTACTACAGATTTTCTTGCTCAGCAAAATCCTGAGTCTGTGGTTATCAGATTCTCAGGAGGACAGCAGGCTGCTCATACGGTAATGATGGATGACAGGAAACATGTTCATTCCAGTTTTGGAAGTGGAGCGCTTCGTGGATTGCCTTCTTATTTTACCGAACATTGTACAATTCATCCCTTATTTTTATTTAATGAAAAGGAGGAATTAAAAATAAAAAATGGAAATACAGAGGTTCACATTCATCCTTTGGCCAAGGTAACTACGCCTTTTGATGTCTGGCAAAACAGGACCAATTCAAAAAATCTGGAACATGGAACCTGTGGAAAAGGAGTAGGAGCTACCATGAAAAGAAATGAAAGTCCTTATAAACTATTTGCTATTGATCTTATTGCTCCAAAAGAAATGTTGATAGAAAAGCTGAAAGGAATTGCTTATTACTATGGTTTTATGGAAGAAGAGCAGATCAATGAACAGATCACTCCTTTTTTAGATGCAGTAGAGGAAATAGATTGGAAGATAGATGATTATAGCTCCCTGAACATGTTTAAAAATCTCATTTTTGAGGGAAGCCAGGGCATTTTATTAGATATGGATCATGGTGTTTTTCCGAATGTAACCTATGCTCATACGACCTCAAAGAATGCTTATGAGATCTGTAAGAAACTTGATATTGAGGATGTTGAAATGTATTATGTGACCAGAAGCTACACAACACGCCATGGAAATGGCTGGATGAGCAATGAAAAAGAGCTTGCTCTAAGAAACAATGAAGAGGAAACCTGTACCTTTAATGAATATCAGAAAGAGCTGAGGTTCGGTGAACTGGATTATAGCCTGTTGAATTATGCTTTAAAATTGGATGGAGCCTATGTTAATGCAACAAAAAAGAACTTTGTGGTTACTTGCCTGGATCAGATTGACGAGGAGTTTAAATTTGAGAAACTAGAAATGAAATTTGACAGCATTTTCGGATCTTATTCTCCTTATTCAAAAGATTTTAAAAGACTGATTTAATACTGAAGATAAAGGTTTTAATTTTATATTTAGGTAAAAGTGTGAAGTATACATGATTTTGATTAATAAGTAATGAAAGAATTTGAAATAAGAGCAGATTATACCCGTGATACGATAGTGGTCTATCAGGCTTATAATAAAGCTATTGCAAAAACTGCCGTTGAAAATCAGAAGTTCAGTGCTCCTTTTTCATTCAGCAGAATGACATGGATTAAGCCTTCTTTTCTTTGGATGATGGAACGGAGCAATTACGGACAAAAATCCAACCAGGAATGTACTCTTGCCCTCCATATTAAAAGGGAAGCATGGGAAAAAGCACTGGAACTGGCCATCTTAACCTCTCCTGAAAAAAGAGTTTATCCCAATCCCAAAACCTGGGAAGAAGCATTTGAAAATGCCAAAGTGTATGTACAATGGGACCCGGAAAGAAGTATCAAAGGAAATAAACTTGAATACCGCTCCATTCAGGTGGGAATCAGCCGTCATCTGATAGAAGAATTTAATGAAGACTGGATCGTAAAAATAGAAGATTATTCACCTTTAGTAAAAAAGATCTTGAATCTTACCCAACAGGGAGAATATAATAAGGCAAAAAAACTATTACCAACAGAAAAAATATATCCTTTATCCAATGAAATTGCCCGGAGGATAGGATCAGAACTATAAGATTAACAAAATGAAAACAACAAGATTGTACAGACCGGTAGGAGAAAAGGAAATGGTTCTTATTATTGAGAACGGATATAAAAAATTTCCTCCAAGATTGGAATGGCAGCCCATTTTTTACCCGGTTCTGGATGAAGATTATGCTTCGGAAATTGCTGAGAAATGGAATACCAGAGATGAGTTTGGAAACTATCTTGGTTTTGTTACCCGTTTTGAAGTGTTGGAAGATGTTGCCAATCAGTATCCGGCACAGAATGTAGGAGCCAGAAATCATAATGAATTGTGGGTTCCGTCAGAAAAGCTGGGCACATTCAATCAGGCTATTGTTGGAAATATAGAAGTCATCAAAGTATTTGTAGGAAAGGATTTTAAAGGATCTGCAAATAACGAAATAGAAGGTCTGGTAAAGACTTTAAAAACAACCACCACGAATCCATAGGATTGTAAAAACATTCATGCATTCGTGGCCAAAAAAGAATTAAATGAATAATGCCACGAATGCACGAATAAAAAAGATAATGCAATCATTATGAGGTTTAAAACGACCCATAAACCTAAAAAAAATTAGTGCATTCTTGGCTAAAAAAAAAGAATCATGACAAATAAAGGAATGGCAAAAGATACATTGGATATCCTGGCCAGGAAATATTATATAAATACAGAAAACGAAAGAATAGATATGGGAAAAGAGCTGGAAATCAGTAAAAAGGAAACCGTTCTTTTCACCCCGGAACAACTTTCTGAGCTCACAGCTGCTCCAATGCCGGAAACTCATTTTGAAACTCAATTTGAAACCTGGCGTTGTAGTTCACTAAAGGCTATTTTAGACTTAACACAAAAAGAAGATCCGGAAAAAGTAATGTGCCTGAATTTTGCCTCAGCAAAAAATCCGGGTGGCGGATTTATCAATGGAGCCGAAGCGCAGGAAGAAAGCTTAGCAAGAACTTCGGGATTGTATGAAACCCTGTTAATGGCAGAAGATTATTATACATTACATCGCAGTATGACCTCTTGCTTTTACACGGATACGATGATTTACAGCCCTAAAGTTCCTGTTTTCAGAAAGGATAAGGGAGAATTGCTATCGAAACCGGTACTATGTAATTTCATTACTTCTCCAGCAGTGAATGCAGGGGTTGTAAAGCGACAGGAACCCCAAAGAGAAAATGAGATATTGGGAGCAATGGATATTAGGACAGATAAGATGCTTGCACTGGCCTTACACCAGGGAAATGAAACCCTTATTTTAGGGGCCTGGGGTTGTGGCGTATTCAAAAATGATCCGAAAGAAATCGCCGGGCTGTTCAAAAGATATCTTCACGGAAAATATAAGAACAAATTTAAAAGAGTGGTTTTTGCAGTGCTTACAAAAAAAGAGGAGATGCTGAAACCATTTGAAGAAATACAATGAAAATTGAAGTTATAAAAGGAGACATCACAAAGATTCATGCAGAGGCTGTTGTCAATGCAGCCAACTCTTCCTTATTGGGAGGAGGAGGTGTAGATGGAGCTATTCATCGAGTAGGTGGACCAAAAATATTGGAAGAATGCAGAGCGATTAGAAATAGACAAGGTAAATGCAATACAGGAGAAGCAGTAGTGACAACAGCTGGAAATCTTCCTGCAAAATATATCATTCATACTGTAGGACCAGTCTGGAATAATGATAAAGAAGAGAGTTCAAAGCTTTTATCAGAATGTTATAAGAACTCTTTACTGTTGGCGGAAAGTTTTGGAGTGAAAACCATAGCTTTTCCCAATATCAGCACAGGAATTTATAAATTTCCAAAAGATCTGGCAGGAGAAATAGCTATTAATGAAGTAAGAAAGTTTCGCTCAGATAGTATAGAGAAAGTTATTTTTGTATGTTTTGATGAAGAAAATGAAGAGATTTATAAAAAGCTTTTAAATTCTCCTCTTTAGAATCAATGATATTCGTGTATTCGTAGCTAAAAACCACAGTGTACAAAACAAAAATTTAAAACCAATGAAAAAACTAACCATATTAAGCGGTGCGGGAATCAGTGCTGAAAGCGGAATACAAACCTTCAGAGATGGAGACGGCCTTTGGGAAAATCATAATGTAACCGATGTAGCCAGTCCGGAAGGATGGAGAAAAGATAGGTCCCTGGTATTGGAATTTTACAATCAGAGAAGGCGTCAGCTTCATGAAGTACACCCTAATGAAGCCCACAAACTAGTAGCTGAGCTGGAAAAATACTTTGATGTTCAGATTATTACCCAAAATATTGATGACCTGCATGAAAGAGCCGGTTCAACCAAGATCCTTCACATCCATGGAGAATTGTTCAAATCATGCTCATGCAATAATAAAAGACTGATCTATGAGCAGAAAGACGATATTAAGTTAGGAGATAAAGCAGAAGATGGAGCTCAGTTGAGACCATTTATCGTTTGGTTCGGAGAAGATGTCCCTTTATATCAGGATGCCAGAGAAATAGTAAAAGATTCAGATATTTTGCTGGTCATCGGAACTTCTTTGCAGGTATATCCGGCTGCGGGTCTGATCCACGATATCAAAGATGATTGTCTTTTAATGGTTATCAATCCTAATGAAACAGGCTTTGGCTACGGGCAAAGAGCGGTAGTGATGAAAGAAACAGCCACACAGGGAATGAAACTGTTGTTTGATAAACTTATAAATCTCGCCTGATGAAAAATAAAGTAAAAGCTGGAATTATGGGAGTATGCATCGGCGATGCACTTGGTGTTCCTGTAGAATTCAAAGATAGAGATTATTTAAAACGTTTTCCGGTAACTAAAATGCAGGAATTTGGATCACATAATCAACCCAAAGGTACCTGGAGTGATGATAGCTCTCTGACGCTCTGCCTCGCTGAGGTCCTTACAAAGGGCTATGATCTGGAAAAAATTGGACAAAGTTTTGTAAAATGGGTGAAATATGGCCACTGGACTGCCCACGGAAGACTTTTCGATATTGGAGGAACTACAAGGGAAGCCATTGCAAGACTAATTAAAGGAGAGAGTGCCAGATTTTCAGGAAATGTTTTTGAAGAAGATAATGGAAACGGATCCTTAATGAGAACTCTTCCTCTAGCTTTTTATTTCAAAGATGAAGAAAATCTTGAAAAGATTTACAAAACGGTAAAGGAAGTTTCCACCATTACTCATGGACATTTCCGATCTGTTTTTGCCTGTTTTATCTATGTTATTTTTGCAATTCAGTTAATAAAAGGAAAAAATAAAACGGAAGCATATACTTATACACAAAATGTGGTTCTGGAATATGCAGAAAAACAATGGTTTAGCTTAAGTGAGATTGAACTTTTTCATAGGATTTTAAAAAATGATATTTCAGGGTATTCTGAAGAAGAAATAAGAGGAAGTGGTTATGTGTTACACAGCCTGGAAGCTTCTTTATGGTGTTTTTTAAACTCAGAAAGCTACTCTGAAGCCGTATTGAAAGCCGTAAACCTGGGTGAAGATACAGACACAACCGGAGCTATTACCGGAGGGTTGGCAGGAATCTATTATGGATTTGAAAATATACCCCAGGAATGGGTTGGAGAGCTGGTAAGAAAAGATGATATTGAAAAACTGTGTGAAAATTTAAACCATAAATACCCTGTAAGCGAATGAAATCTTTCCTGAAAGCCCTCGCCAATATGTTTTCCAAATATGACCCTGAGGATATCTTTCTGAATACCCCTTTGCAGCAATATAAAGGAAGAATTGAAATCAATAAAGTAGTAGAATTAGGAAACTGCCGGGTTCACTATTCGCCGGACTATTTATTTCAGACACCAGATGAAGTCTTGAATATTTTAAAGGATCAGTCTTTACTCTGGATGGATAATCAAAATGGTCTGCTGGGTTTTACAGATCAAAAAAGAACTTTATTAATTCCTCTGAATAAGATCAGTGGAATTGAAATTCAAAATATGTTGAAAGGAAGGGGACCTGCTGAAGCTTGTTTATGGGTTTATCTTTATGAAAAATCATTTGTAACGCTTTCAATATCAGCGGAGATTTATCATTTTGATCAATATGCAGAGGAAATCATCAGGAAAACAGGATTTCCAGTGACTTTTTCCCCGGAATTTTATAATGCTTAATTAAAACAAAAAACCAATGAACGAAATAGAAACAAAAAGAATAAGTAAATTTTTAAGCCTCATTTTGAGGCATCAACCCGAGACTATCGGATTAAAGCTGGATGAAAACGGCTGGGCAGATGTAGAAGAGCTGAGAGCAAAATCGGCAAAAAAAAGAGTGCATTTTTCTTTTGAAGAATTAGATGAGGTGGTAGAAACCAATAATAAAAAGAGATTTGCCTTTAATGATGATAAAACAAAGATCAGAGCCAGCCAAGGACATTCTATCGACATCAATTTAGCCCTGGAAGCTATACAGCCGCCTGAGTTTTTATATCACGGAACGGCTGAAGCCAATATTTCCTCCATTTTAGAAAAAGGAATTGAAAAAAGAACCCGCCAGCATGTACACTTAAGCGCTGATAAAGAGACCGCTACGAAAGTGGGAATGAGACACGGCAAACCTATAATCCTGACGATCAGAACCGGAAAAATGCATGAGGATGGATTATTCTTCTTCCAATCTGCTAACGGAGTGTGGCTCACAGAGTTTATAGATCCGAAATACATTTCAAAATAATAAAAATAGCAGTGTTGAACTGGAAGAGCTATTATTTAAAGATAATGGCTTATCTTTTCACCAACTAAAGCATGAAATGAACAGAACATTAGTAATAGGAGACATTCACGGCGGATTTAGAGCATTAGAACAGGTACTTGAAAGAGCTGAAGTGGCCCCAAATGACAAGCTGATCTTCCTTGGAGATTATGTAGACGGTTGGAGTGAATCTTTCCAGGTTATTCAAACTTTAATAGAACTTTCCGAAAAGAACAACTGTATTTTTATCAAAGGAAATCATGACGTATGGTGTGAAGATTGGTTAGCCCGTGGAGAAGGGCCTGGTGTATGGCTTTCCAATGGCGGGAAAAGTACGGTAGACAGTTATGAGAACTATTCTCAGGAAGATCAAGAGTTACATCTTGAGTTTTTCCAGCGTATGAAAAGTTATCACGTTGATGACCAGAACCGTCTGTTTATTCATGCCGGATACTCGTCCATGCACGGGCCTGAAAAAGAAGTGTATTCCAGCAATTACCGCTGGGATAGAACCCTTTGGGAAACAGCTGTAGCCATGGATAAGAAACTGGAAAAGCACTCCATGTTATATCCCAAAAGGCTGCTTCTTTACAAGGAAATATTTATCGGACATACTCCAACGCTGTATATTGGAAGTAAAACTCCAACCAATAAAGCCAATATCTGGAATATGGATACCGGAGCTGCATTTACAGGTGCATTATCCATCATGGATATTGATACCAATGAATTCTGGCAAAGTGATCCGCTTCCCTCATTATATCCTAATGAAAAAGGAAGGAATGGTGATATGTTAAATAGATGATAGATAGGGAATTAAACTTTTAAAGGATCATAAATTGATGTGTTCTTCCTTTTGTTCGTAGGCACTAATCTTGTTGGATTGCGCCTACTTTCAAACTTAGTGATTTCCTCTCTTCTTTTAGTATTTTATATCCCTGAAACCTTCTATATTTGTAAAAACGATCCGCTATGAAGAAAAATATCTACGAACAATTATCTGATGAAGAGCTGCTTAAAAAAAGAAATACATTCAGAGGAGTTTCTATTGGCTTTGGAATTGTTTTTATACTAGGCATTATAGCATTTATTACAATTCTGGCCATAAAAGGGGCGAAAGGCTTTCCCTTTGCAGCATTTACTCCATTCATTGTAATGCCTGTAACGATGGCTCCTTTGCTTATCAATCTAAACTTAGTGAATAAAGAGATCAAATCAAGAAATCTCTAATCACCTTATCATTGGACAGGAAGCAGAAAAAATACTATATTGATGTATATTTTGCTTTTTTGACAGGATCATATTGATTAATTTTAAATCCTGAAAATTATGTCAATAATGAAACTGAAATATCTCCTGCTTACCTTAAGTTCTTCTCTTCTTTTTGCTCAGAAATCATTCCAGACCCCTTTTGAAAAAGGAAACGGTAATCAAACTGTTACCTATGATGAAATGAATGCCTATTATCAGGATCTGGCCAAAAATTTTAATACCATTCAGTATCTTAAAAAAGGAGAAGATGATAACGGAAAGCCTATCTATGTTGTTATATACAATCCTTTTCCTGAAAAAGATCCCGAAAAACTGAGAAAAGATAAAGCTATTCTCTTTGTCAACAACGGAATTCACCCGGGTGAACCGGACGGAATTGATGCTACCATGATGCTGATGAGAGATTTAGCCACGAAAAAGATTAAAACTCCACAAAACTTTATCATTGCTGCTATTTCAGCCTATAATGTCAGTGGGATGCTGAACAGGGGATCACATTCCAGAGCTAATCAGAATGGTCCGGAGCAATATGGATTCAGAGGAAATGTAAGGAACTATGATCTTAACAGAGACTTCATTAAAGCAGATTCTAAAAATGCGAAAAGCTTTCAGGAAATCTATCAATGGCTGAAACCCGATGTTTTTATTGATAACCACGTTAGTAATGGAGCAGATTACCAATATACTTTTACCTATATCTCAACCTTTAAAGAACGGTTAGGAAATATATTAGGAACCTATTTTTATAGTGATTATCAGGCTAAAAACCTTGATGATATGAAGAAGCTGGGCTATGAGAGTACACCTTATGTTAATATTCATGGCGACGTTCCGGAAGTAGGCTTTGCATCATTCGAAGATTCACCGAGATATTCTACAGGGTATACTACTTTGTTCAATTCTTTAGGAACCGTTCCCGAAACGCACATGCTGAAGCCTTATGATAAAAGGGTAGATGCTACCTACAAATATATGTTGGTCAATGTACAGAATCTTGATAAAGACTACCAGAAGATAAAACAGCTTCGTATAGAGAATCTTAAGCAATACCAGGCAGGCAAACAGTACGGAATTTGTTGGAAAATCGACTCTACCCAATATACAACTATGGATTTTAAAGGGTATGAAGGAAAGTATAAACCAAGCGAAATCTCAGGAAAACCAAGGCTGTATTATGATAGAAACAAACCCTTTACTAAGAATATAAAACTTTTTACCACAGCTGTACCTACTGGATATATCACGATTCCTAAATACTATGTTATTCCACAATCGCAGTACAGGATCATTGAGGAATTTAAGAGAAACGGCATCCAGATGAAGCCAATCCTGAAGGACAGTACCATTGCCGTGGAGTCCTATAAGATCAAAGATTTTAAAACAGTAAAAAACCCTTACGAAGGACACTATCTGCATTATGAAACCACAGTAGAGACCTCCAAAAAAGATCAGAAATTTGCGGCAGGTGATTATATTGTTTCTACCCATCAGTCTGGAGTTAAATACATTATAGAAACCCTTGAACCTGAAGCATTGGATTCTTTTTTTAACTGGAATTTCTTTGATGGGATCTTGGCTCAGAAAGAATATTATTCAGCCTATATTTTTGAAGACACTGCTGCTGAGTTACTTAAAAAAGATCAAAAGCTTAGGGAAGCATTTGAAATGGCAAAGAAATCAGATAAAAAACTGGCAGAAGATGGAGAGGCTCAACTGGATTGGGTGTACAGACATTCGCCTTATTTTGAAGAGAAAACTTTCAAACAGTATCCGGTGTTTAGGGTTATGTAAATGACTATAAATGAATAGATAAGATTAAAAAAGACGTTTCATTGAAACGTCTTTTTTGTTTTATTTTGGTAAGCCTCTTTTTAAAGCAATCTCTGCTCTCTTAATGGCCATCTTTTCCTTCCAGTCCATGTATTTGTTCTTGAAGTTAGACTTCATAATGTCATCAAACTTTCGTTGTACGGTAAGGTTCCATAAAGAATGTGCTTTTACTGCCCATGATTTATCCCATGCTCTTAACGAGATAGAGAAAGAACCATCAAGATATTTCATCCAGTGCCACCATCCTGTAGGCATGAATAGGGTATCACCATGCTCAAGGAAACATTCAATACCTTCTACACCATCCAATGCCGGGAACTTTGTGAAATCAGGATTTTCAATATCATAATCCTCCAGAGCATAGGTTGCATAAGGAATCTGATATAGCCTCTCTCTCCATTTATAATCAAAAAGAAGAATATGCTTTCTTCCGTTAAAATGAGTATGGAAGATGTGCGCCATATCTATATCAAAATGCAAAAAGGTAACGGAGCCTTTCCCACCGAAGAACATATTAGGGTATTTATCAAGAAATCCACCCATGAGCTCTTTAGGTGAGATATAATCTTCTAACAGTTTTGGAGCGTATTTTATCGGATCAAAAAGGAAAATTCTAAGATCAGTAGGCTCCCTCTGAATAAGATCTATATAATCTCCGAATTTCATGTTGGCTGCAGAAGAATTGATGGGAGCAGAAGGATCTGCCTTTGAGCTGTCATATAACGGGACCTCCACATCTCCTACAACCTCCTTCATATATTCCATCGTCCATTTTTGATAAGCAGGCCACTTTTTTGCCATATTTTTGATGACAACGGGCCTTCTTGGCTTTAGATATTTTTCGTAGAATTCCTCTTTAGAAATATCATCTACAACATCTATAGGCTTTAAAATAATTCCCATTTTGTAAATTTTATGTTACAAAATTATTAAATAAATATTTATGAACCCGTGTTTAATTTTTTTTTAATATAAGATTCAATTCAAATTTTCTTATTTAGTCTAAATAAAAAATAAAAACATTTGCAATAGTTTATCCAGCGTTTAATTTTATTGTCAATATGAACAAAAAATGGCCTGTTACAGAATTACAGGTAAAAAAAGTGAAATTAGAAGGATGAAATCCATTTTTAGGTATGAGATTCTCCTTTTATTAGGAGGTTATTTTTGTAAAAAGAGAATAAATTAAAGAATTAACAGAGAGTTACATGATTTCAATTCAAAACTTGGGAATTTTTTTTAAAATTTTATTTTAAAAAAATAGTAGTTGATAATATTTTTTATTTAATGAACAAGGTTATTTTTTAAATATTTAATATAAAGTTGTTTATTTTAACAATTTTATATTTGAATATTATTCATGTGTTAGTGATTTTTAAATATTTAATAATCATATTTAGCTTTCATTACCGTGAGATAGAGAATAGAAAGAATAATTTAACAGATTGACTTATTTCTTTTGCTGAAAAAATAAATAATAACTATTTTTATAGTGATACGATTTAACTTTTCAGTTAAAAATATATCTTTAAAGAAAGTGTAACGAAAAACTACAATGATTAACTAATTACTCAAATAGTGAATATGAAAAAAAATATTTCCTTATTTCTGATGCTTTTTATAACGGTATTCACCTTTGCTCAGAAAACAATTTCCGGAAAAATTACGGATGATGATGGGGTAGGTATACCGAGTGCAAGTGTAACCATTGAAGAACCGGGAAAAGATGCCATTTTAGCTTATGGAATAACGAATTCCAAAGGGGAGTACAAGGTTACTTTCACCTCTCCGGAATCCAATGTGGACCTTAAGGTAAAAGCCTTCAACCTGAAATCGCTCACAAAGCAAATCAGCAACAGTGATCAGACTCTGAATTTTAAAATGCAGTCTGAAGCTACAGAAATTAAGGAAGTACAACTGAAAACAAAAATGATCACTGCGAGAGGAGATACCATTTCCTATGATCTTAAAGCATTCAACAGCAAAAATGACAGGACCCTGGCCGATGTCATGAAAAAGATTCCCGGAATTGAAGTCAATACAGACGGAACCATTCTGTATCAGGGAAATGCAATCAATAAATTCTATGTCAACGGTAAAGACCTTATGGAAGGTGGTTATGGGACAATCAATAATTCGCTTCCCAAAGATGCTGTACAAAAAGTGGAAGTCCTTGAAAATCACCAGCCGGTAAAAATCCTTCAGGATAAAGTACCTTCAGACCAGGCGGCGATCAATATTAAACTTAAAAACTCAGTAACTATGACCGGCCGTGGTGAAGTGGGGACCGGTTTTGGTGAACCATGGCTATGGAATGTGAAGCTTACTCCTATGTTTTTCGGACAGAAAAGCCAGTGGGTAGTCAACTATAAAACCAATAATATGGGTGAGCAGGTGGAAAATGAAGGGAATATTCTGGCATTCGGAAGTGGATGGGAAGGGAAGAGATCCAATATTTCCCAGAATAACTGGCTGAGTGTAGAAAATGCAGATGCACCCAATCTTCCTGTGAAAAGATATTTGCTGAATAGTGTACATTACCTCTCTGCCAATTACCTTACCAATATTGATAAGAAAAAAGAATGGGAACTTAAAGCCAATGCCAATTATACTAATAATGCGGTGGAAAGAGAGTCAAATGCTATAACTACAGATATCCAGCAGGGAATAAAGTATAATACCAGGTTTCTGAATAATTTTTATACAGATAAACTTAAAGGAGAATTAATTTTCACAAAGAATGCTAAAAAGGGATTCTTTAAAAATACAACAACTTTCTCCCAGTTTTGGAATGCAGATAGAGCCTTTGCAGAGAGAAATGATAAATTTGGATATAGATACGGAAATGAAGCATTGCAGTCTCCAACTTCATCATTTCAGAACTCCTTAAGTACCATCATTCCATGGAAAGAGAAAATGGTCAATTTTAAATCCTATATAAGTTATCAGAATGATAAACAGGTATTGGAGATTTCTCCTGCCAATTATTTACTAATTCCTTATAAAGAGAAAGATGATGATGAAATTAAAAATATGAAGTTTGCACCTGGAAGCATTGCTTTACAGAGTTTTAGAATTAAAAGTTTAGATACATCACACTCTGCAAATATCAGTTTTACCACAAAAGGATGGACGTTTACACCACAAGTTGGAATTGATTTTTCTACAGATAAGTTAACTACTAATTTTGATGCAATTACAGAGGATAACAAACCTGATTTCAGTACCTTGGCTTATGAAAATGATTTAAAGTTCACTAGAGTTAACCCATCTGCTTCAGTAGGGATAAACTATAAATCAGAATCATGGAGCTTATTTTCCAGCTTTCCGGTTAACTTTAATAATATAAAAGCAGAAGACCAGTTCAGAAATGTTTCAAAGTCTTTAAATAAAGTGACCTTTACCCCTAATATTTTTGCTCAATACTCTTTTGCATCATTCTTTAAAGCAAGTATGAGCGGAGGAATCAGTAATAATTTCGGAGATATACAAACTGCTTATGCAGGATATATTCTTACAAGCCCTGGGGGGTTCAGTATAATGAGTCCTGAAAATCCAATACCTCAGACTACTACAAAAAATGGAGGAGTAAGGTTGGAATATAGAAACCCACTTAATAATCTTTTCTTTAATGTAGGGTATAGGCTAAGTGATGCTAAAAATAACTTATTGGCTTCAAGTGTCGTTAATGCATCAGGGATCAGTATGACTGAATATATAGAGCGTGAAAATAAAAGAACAAACAATAGCTATTATGCAGAAATAGGAAAATATTTTCCAAAATTTAAAACCAATGCATCATTTAGCTTCAATAATAGTCTATCAAAATCACAATTGATAAGGAATACAGATTTGATTGATAATAAGACTGATGCCAATACATTAGGCTTTAAGTTGAACAATACTTATTTCTCATGGATGAGTATAGATTTTAATGCTACTAAAACATGGAGCAAGCAATCTAATGCCTATCTGACAGGAAACTTAGGAAAAATAGAAGGATATACCCATAATTTAAATGTATTCTTCTATCCTTTGGAAGGTCATACGCTTGGATTCTATTGGGATCAGATTAATTCAAAATTGGGCGATACAAAATTTAACAATGGATTTTTTGATGTATCCTATCAATTCAGTTGGACTAAGAAAAAAGTTGATTTTGAACTGAAATGGATGAATATTGCTGATAGAAAAGTATTTGAAAAGGTAACTGTAGAAGATGCTACAATTAAACAAACCACAATGCAGCTCCGTCCTAGTCAAGTCATGTTTACGGTAAAATTCAATTTTAAATAAAATAAAAACCAATCCGAAAGGATTGGTTTTTTGTTGAGATATAGTATAGATTTAAAAAGCCTGATGATCGGCAGAAGGACCGTAGCTTCCCGGTAAAGGAATATCATTGATCCTGTAATAAACACCCAATTGTGCTCTGTGATGAGTAATTTGGTTTAAAGCATGGCGAATGGATTCGTATTTAGACCATTTTGCCAGCTCTTCTCCATTGTTTTTCAGCGCCCAACTTGCTGTAAGATCATTCTCATTGGCATTTTCCAGGGCTTCTTTTCCTGATTTGAAATTCTGATCAAGCGTTTGAAGAAGATCTTCTCTCGTAGAAAGTTGCTTAGGCTGATAGGCACCACTGGCAAAATCAAGCTCAGATGTGGTAAGCATGGTGTTCGGCCATTCAAAAATTTCAGCAATGTGAGTCGCGAGAGGAAGCATTTTCATACTTTTTTCATGAGGGGAAAAGTCATTTTTTTCATCAGGATAAGCTTCAAAGAATTTTCTGGTGGTTTGGTATTCGGCTTCCAGCTCATTTTTAAATTGTGATAAAGTATCCATAATATTTTGTTTTTGAGAGGATTAAAGTTAAAAATTTTAAGCCTTAAAATGTTTTAAGAGAATCATAATTTTTACATACAAAGAGTTATTGTTTGACCAATATTAAATTCTACCTCCATCTTCCTGCTTCCATCTAAAAAAAAATGAAAAAAAACTGTAACAAATTCACCAAAGTGATCACTAATTAATAAAACTTGAGAAATGAAAAAGCTATTTTCAGTATTTCTTATCACGCTTTTTGCCTTTGCTAATGCTCAGGAAGCTAAAGAAACGGCTAACCGATTCTTTTATGAACTTACATTTAAGCCCAAAAAAGACTCTGTAAAGCTAGATAAGCTGATAACGATTTTGGATATTACTCCTAAAAAATCTATTTATCAGGATTATACCATTCCTTCTCAGGATTCTATTATCAAGCTCGCTGTTGAGGAAATGGAGAAAGCCAAAACATGGAAAGATATTTCTAAACTCATCAGGATGCCTAAGTTTGCCTACAAGATTGTGAAAACTTATCCGGAAATGAAAGAGCAGTATGTTGATAGAGTAAGCATGAATTTATTTGGATATGATGATCCTGTTAAGTTTACCTGGAATATTCTTCCGGAGAAGCAGAAAATAGGAGAATACAATACTCAAAAAGCGACTACAGAATATGGAGGCAGAAAATGGACTGCATGGTTTAGTTCAGATATTCCTTTTCAGGATGGCCCCTATAAGTTCTACGGCCTTCCAGGGTTAATCGTTAAGATTGAAGATGACGAGAAAAACTATTCCTGGATGTTAAGCGGGAATAAGAAGATTGAAAATTATGATGAGTTATCCTATTCAGATAAGATCAATGCGAAATATGGTGTTTCCAACACAGTAACACCTACAACAAAAGAAAAATTTGACAAGGCCTATGCTAGTTTTAAGCAGGATCCAATGGCTGAAATCAGACAAAGAGTGACTCCGGAAATGATGAATATGAAAATGCCGGGATCTGATGTAACCATCGGTGATGCACTTAAAAGACAAGAAAAGATGACGAAGGATTACTTTAACTCAAATGATAATCCGATTGAAAAAGATCAGGCTTCTTCTGATAAAAAGAAAAAATAAGCATTCATATCAACTAAATTATATTCCAAATCAACCCAGGTACAGCAATGTATTTGGGTTGATTTTTTTATCGGCTAAACGTTATTTAGATTAAATTTAAATAGCGTATATTTGCACTACAAAAAAATAGGGCTTTGAAAGAGAAAGATTTACATAAATTAAGTGGATTTCCTAAAAACAAAATGGGAAAGATATTGGGATATGATAATGACCATCTGAAAATGCCCAATAAAATCATTGAAATGGGCCTTCTACCAGAGACTGTTTTCAGGATTTTGTACCAGGCTCCGTTTAATGGACCGATGTATGTGGAGTTTGGAGCAGAGAAAAGCCGGATTGCTCTTCGTGAGGAAGAAGGAGATTATATCATTGTTGAAGAATTGAATTAATGCAGGCAAACAAGAAAAAACAGATACTTTTAGTTGGAAATCCTAATGTAGGAAAGTCAACGGTTTTTAATGCACTTTGTAACAAAAAGCAGAAAACCGGAAACTATGCCGGGGTTACCGTTGCAAGCCATTCGGGAAACTATACGCATAAAAACGAAGACGTTGAAGTCATTGACCTTCCAGGTTCTTACAGCGTTTATCCAAGTTCAGAAGATGAGGCTATTTTCTCAAAATACCTTCGTGATGAGCAGAAAAACTACGCCGGAGTTGTTTATATTCTTGAAGCATTAAGTTTAAAAAGAGGTCTTCTTCTATTCCAGCAGATTCAGGATCTTGGGATCCCGATGATTCTGATCGTTAATCAGATTGATCAGGCAGAGAGAAGAGGCATCACCATAGATATTCAGAAATTTTCTGAAGCGTTAGGAATCAAGATTATTCAAACCAACGCTAAAGAGCAAATTGGGATTGATGAAGTGAGAGACGCCGTTTATAACAATGAATTTGTAAAAACAGAAAAGACTTCATTTGAAATACCTGGTGAACACAGAGATTTCATTCAGAAATTAGCCTCTCATAAAGGCTTTGATAATGAATATAAAGCCTGGATGAGCCTTTCACTGGGAGCAGATCTAGGCAAAATAGAATCTGTAAAGGATCAGATTAATGATTCTGATACTAAAAGCTTGGTTCCGAAAAGATTACAAGTTCAGGAAACCGTTAGGAGATATCAGAATGTAGATAAAATATTAGAGAACGTAATTTCTAAAAGACCTCAGTTCAAGGAATTATTAACAGAAAAACTGGATAAAGTTTTAGTCCATAAATTCTGGGGATATGTGGTTTTCATGTTGATCTTATTGGTGATCTTCCAAAGTGTTTTCTTTCTGGCAGAATATCCAATGAACTGGATCGAAGAATTTTTCTCATGGCTGTCAGCTTTTACAGGAGAACATCTTCCGGAAGGACCTATTAATTCACTAATCTCCAATGGAATTGTTCCGGGAATCGGAGGAATTGTAGTCTTTGCTCCACAGATTGGTATTTTACTGTACTTCCTTTATTTGTTAGAGGATTCAGGATATATGGCAAGAGTTGTCTTCCTGATGGATAGACTGTTGCGTCCTTTTGGATTGAACGGAAAAAGTATCGTTCCCCTTGTTTCAGGAACAGCCTGTGCTATTCCTGCAGTAATTTCCACAAGAAATATTGAAAATGTTAAAGAAAGATTGCTCACCATATTGGTAACACCATTTATGACTTGCTCGGCAAGACTTCCGGTGTATAGTATCATTATTGGATTAATTATTTCAGAAGGATCATTTTTAGGAATAAAATATAAAGCTTTGGTTCTAATGGGAATGTATCTGTTAGGATTCTTAGTGGCATTATTCTCTGCGGCAATTCTTAAGAGATTTATTAAAGATAAAGGAAAAACCTATTTGGTAATGGATCTTCCTGCCTATAAAAAACCGCTTTTTGGATATGACCTTAAAATGGTTTTAGGTAAAGTATGGGATTTCATCACTGGAGCCGGGAAAATAATCTTCATTGTAAGTATTATTATCTGGGTGTTAAGCTATTTTGGACCTAAACAACAACCCAATGAGATGGTTGCTTCAAACGTTCATTTAGATCATTCTTACCTGGCTAAAATGGGTAAAAGTATAGAACCGGTGATTGCTCCGCTGGGATATGATTGGAAAATGGGAGTAGGAATCCTGACCAGTTTTGTAGCAAGAGAAGTATTCGTAGGGACGATGTCAACATTGTATAGCCTTGAAGATGATGCCCCGGAAGTAAAAGTAATTGATAAAATGAGAAGAGACGTAAAGCCCAATGGAGAAAAAGTCTTCAGCTTTGCAACAGGAATTTCCGTTCTTCTGTTTTACGCGTTTGCAATGCAGTGTGTTTCTACGCTTGCAGTAGTCTATAGAGAAACCAAAAGCTGGAAATGGACAGGCTTTCAGGTAGCTATGATGACAGGTTTGGCATATTTTGTGTCGTTGATAGTATATCAAATTTTAAAGTAATGGATTCTTCATTAATTTTTCAATACATACTGATTGCATTAATAGTAGCATTTGCCTGCTATTCTTTATTCAAGGTACTTAAAAAGAATTTTGCCCCTAATAAGTTCAGTTCTAAAAGATCAGGTTGCGATAAAGATTGTGGCTGTTCTTAACACAGATTTCAATGGACGAATTAAAAAAAAATGTAGTATTTTCATTTTTTAATTTAAAATATCCAGGTTGAATCTTAGAAAAGAAGTATTTGTTGTATTATTTTTGGTGTTGGCCATTCAGGCTAATGCACAAAGAGATACCACAAATATTAAGTCTTATGCTGATCAGGTAATGATTCGTGCTAATCTGGACACCAATATTGAAAGTTATATTTTTACAGAAGGAGAAAAGGGAAATCAAAAAAAACAGATCTTCTCTATCAATAATAAAACAAAAGTTTCCTTTTCTGTTGATTACAGAATTATAAGTGCTACAGTATCATTTGCACCTCGTTTTTTCGCGGAAAATAAAGATAATGATCTTAAAGGAAATAGTTCCTATACAGATTTTAGTATCAGGTTTTTTCCCAAAAGATTAATCCAGAACCTATATTACAAAAATGTAAAAGGCTTTTATATTGAAAATATGAAAGAGCTTTTTCCTGCCTGGAAGGAAGGAGATCCCTACATGCAGTTTCCAGACTTACGAGTACAAAGCTTTGGAGGCTCTACCGCCTATATTTTGAATAAAAACTTTTCCGCAAGAAGTATTTACACGCAGGGTGAATGGCAAAACAAAAGCAGTGGCAGCTGGGTTCCTTTTCTGGACTATGATCTTACCATTTTAAGAAATAAAGTAGAAGATCAGAATGCTAAAGAAACACAATATAAAATAGGCGCCAATATGGGCTATTTCTACAACTGGGTACTCGGGAAAAATGTAAATATTGCCCCTTATTTTGCCCTCGGACTTGGAGGGAAGTTTTCAACTTATCGCGATGTTTTTGGGGATGGTTCGATAAAGAATGTCCAATATCTGACTTTAAGGATGGAAGGTGGGCTTCACATAGGATACAATACAGATCGTTTTTTATTTGGTGGAAAAATGAATTTCAATGCGTATGCTTATAACCAAACAAGGAATCAAACCGTAGAGAACAACAGTCTGTACGGTTTACTGTACATAGGCTATCGCTTTGCTCCTCCGAGAGTTGTGAAAGATACATATGATAAAGTTCAAAAAAAGATTCCTGTTCTGTAAGGTCAATGTCTTTTTAAGTATCTTTGTTTCTCATAAATTATTACACTAATCAATAAGAAATAAAACAGAATGTCGTTAATAAAATCTATTTCGGGAATTCGCGGAACCATAGGAGGGAAAGTAAATGATAACTTAACACCTCTTGATGTAGTAAAATTCGCTTCCGCATTCGGAACATGGCTTCAGAATAATAAAAATAAAAAAGATTTAACCCTTATCATCGGAAGAGATGCCAGAATCTCAGGACAAATGGTTTCTTCCCTGGTAACTGCAACATTACAGGGATTAGGAATCAACGTGGTTGATCTGGGCCTTTCTACAACGCCTACCGTTGAAGTAATGGTTCCTGAGCTACATGCAGATGGAGGAATTATCCTTACCGCATCTCACAACCCAAAACAATGGAACGCTCTTAAATTGTTAAACGAAAAAGGAGAATTCATCAGTGGTGAAAACGGAGCAGAGGTTCTTGCTTTAGCAGAAAGTGAAGAATTCAATTATGCAGAAGTAGACGATTTGGGGAAATACGAAACAAGAGATGATGCTTTTGACATTCATATTCAGCAGATCCTTGATTTGCCAATGGTAGACGTTGAAGCAATCAAAGCTAAAAACTTTAAAGTAGTATTAGATGCTGTAAACTCTACAGGAGGAATCGCCATTCCAATGTTATTAGACAAATTAGGTTGTGAAACCATTAAATTATATTGCGAACCAACAGGCCATTTTCCACACAATCCTGAACCGTTAAAAGAACATTTAGGGGACATCTGTGAATTGGTTAAAAAAGAAAATGCAGATCTTGGAGTAGTAGTAGATCCGGATGTAGACAGATTAGCTTTAATTGATGAAAAAGGAGAAATGTTCGGTGAAGAATATACCTTGGTAGCCGTTGCAGATTATCTTTTAAAACATAAAAACGGAGCAGCAATTTCCAACCTTTCTTCAAGCCGTGCTTTGAGAGATGTTGCACATACTCACCATTCAGAATATTTCGCAAGTGCTGTAGGGGAGGTAAATGTAGTCACTTTAATGAAAGAAAAAAACGCCGTAATTGGTGGAGAAGGAAATGGAGGAATTATCTATCCTGAACTTCACTACGGAAGAGATTCTTTAGTAGGTGTAGCCTTATTCCTGACTCATTTGGCAAAAGAAAATAAAACCGTTTCCGAACTAAGAGCTGGATATCCAAGCTATTTCATGGGGAAAAAGAAAATAGAATTAACTCCGGAAATTGATGTAGATGCGATCCTTAGTAAGATGGAGAAAGAATATGAAAACGAAGAAGTTTCTACCGTTGATGGCGTTAAAATAGACTTTGAAAACAATTGGGTACACCTTAGAAAATCCAATACAGAGCCAATCATCAGAATTTATACTGAGGCTAAATCTCAGGAAGAAGCTGATAAATTGGGAGATGATATCATCGCTAAAATTAAAAGTTTAATTTAAGTAAACATAAGAACGGACTTGGTCCGTTCTTTTTTTATCTCAGAATGTTTGAACATATCAAAAACAAATTTCCCTTTCCAAAAGAAAAATGGAGAAAATTTTTAGGCAACTTCGAACGGATGGAAGTTCCTGCTAAAACCGTACTTTTAAATGAAGGTGAAGTTTCAAATAATGCCTTCTATCTGGAAAAAGGAATTGTAAGAGCTTGGTATAATAATGACGGTAAAGATGTTACCTTTCAGTTTTTCCTTGAAAATACCATGTTCTCTTCCCTGGAAAGTTTTAAAAAAGGTCTTCCGAGCATGGTCTCCTTTGAAACAGTGGAACCCTGTATTTTGTATAAAATTAAAAAACCTGATGTAGAAGCATTTCTTGAAGAAGCTTACGAAACTCCTGAACTTAGAAACCTATTGATGGATGCTCTTTTCGAAAGGATCTTCGATTATATGAAACATTTCTTTTCATTTATAAAAGACGCTCCACAGCAACGGTATATTCACCTGGCTCAGCAAAAGCCGGAGATCATCAAAAGAGTTCCTCAGCATTATATTGCTTCTTATTTAGGGATTACCACGGTGCATCTCAGTAGGATAAAGAGTAAAATACTGAAAGAGAAGAGGTCTTAGGCAGGAAGACGGGTTTTGGAGCAGGAGGTTTTTCGCAGGCCATGTAGAAATGAAGGCTATGCTTACCTTGTTTGCTAAGTTGCCCTAACATTCAAAAAATAAAAAAACATAGTAAAAACACTTGTGAACTCAGCCTTCCGCTTTCATCTTCCTACGTTTCCTCAACTGATAACAAATGTTATCGCTTCCTCATTTTCCCCTTCATAATTTTGTATAAAAATGTAAAACAATGAAAGCAGCAATAGTATTTGAAAAAGGAAGTATCCCTCAATATGCAGATTTTCCTGAGCCGGAAATAACAAATGAAAACGAAGTATTAGTAACGGTAAAGGCAGCATCCATTAAAAACCTTGATAAAGCAAGAGCTAGTGGGAAACATTATTCTACGGAAAGCGAAGTCCATAAACCAACAATTGTAGGTTCAGACGGAGTGGGGTATCTTGAAAACGGTTCAAAAGTCTATTTTTTCAGTAAAAAGGGAACCGTTGCAGAAAAAGCAGTCGCCAATCCCAATATGATGGTGGCTATTCCTGAAGGATTAGACTTTTCCATAGCAGCAGCACTTCCCAATGCGGTAATGGGATCAGCAATGGCATTAAAGTTCAAAGCCGGTATACAGCCTGGAAACGTTGTGCTGGTGAATGGAGCAACAGGAATTACAGGCAGAATAGCCGTTCAGATTGCAAAGGTGTATGGCGCAAAAAAGATTATTGTAACCGGAAGAAACGAAGAATCTTTGCAGTCACTTCTTGAACTGGGAGCTGATGAGGCTATTTCTCTGCAGTTAAGTGACGAAGATTTTAAAACGAGAATAAAAGAAATTCATAATGAAAGTCCTATTGATATTGTTATCGATTATATCTGGGGACATTCTGTAGAAATGATTTTATCAGCGTTTAAAGGAGATGGAACATTTTCTCATACAACGAAACTGGTTACTATTGGTGGAATGAGTGGTGATACAATCCAATTATCCTCACAGATCCTCAGGGCAACAGATATCCAGATTTCAGGATCAGGATTGGGAAGCTGGACAAAAGAAGAATCAGCACTTTTATTTAAAGAAATTATCCCTCAAATGTTCCGGGCTGCTGTAGAAGGAAAAATTAAAATAGAAACTGAAGAAGTTGATATAAAAAATATCGAAACGATATGGAATGCTGAGATACAAGCCGGAAAAAGGCTTGTAGTAAGAATTTAACCCCAATTTCTGTTTTTTTATCCACAATCCTTTTATTGGTTTTCTTTTTTTACTATTTTTATAATAGAAATTTATGAAATGGAAAATTCAAAAAAAAGTTGCAACTTTGCATAAATATTTGAATATCAGTTTCAGATATATTATTAATTAATAAAGTTTGCCGAGGTCTGTAAGTAAATTCAGGCATTGGGCCGACAAAGAGGACACTATTGGAAGAGTATTTTGGAAATGAACTTGTAAAAAAGTTCGAAGAAATGATGGAAAACAATGACGAATTCTACTTCGATACTGAGGAGTTGGAAGATATCATTGTTTATTATTTGGAGCTTGGTGATTTTAATTACGCCGATATGGCCGTTAATTATGGACTGAAGCTTCATCCCAATTCATTAGATATCAAGATCAAAAGACTTGAAATTCTTCTGGAGTGGGAAGAATATAATACGGCGAAAGAACTTATTGATGAACTAAAAGGTGCTTCGATGGAGAATACAGACTTTTTAGTTTGTTACGCCAAGTATTATTCGAACCTGGGTAACCCTAGAAGATCCATTGAAATTTGTAAAAAAGCTCTTACGCTGGAGGAAGAAGAAAATTTCCTTCACAACTTTATTGCGGATGAATATGTAAATCTAGGCGATCCTTTTAACGCTCTTAAGCATTACAGAAAAGCACTTAAAGAAGATCCTTCTGATGAATATTCAATGGAAAATGCGATGGTGTGCTTTAGTGATTTGAACAAGAGTGAGGAGGCTATTGCCTTTCTTAATGAATATTTAGATGAATTCCCTTATTCCGAAACCGCATGGTTTGAATATGGGCAATTCTACTTCAACAGAAAGAATTTTGAGGAAGCTATAAAAGGATATGATTATCTACTAGCTATTAATTCAAATTCTGTTGGAGTATATGCCAATAAAGCAGCTTGTTATGAAGCATTAGGACAATACCAGAAAGCGATTGAGACCTATGAGGAAATGCTTGAACTGGAATATACCAAGGCATTTACTTTTTATAAAATCGGATTGTGTAACAAAGCACTAAAGCAACCTATTTTAGCTTTAAATTCATTTCAGAAATCGTTGAGAGAAGATCCTCAGTTTTATCTGGCAATGATGGAGCAGTCTTATTTATATGAAGAAATGGGCGGTATGTCAGAAGCTCTTTATTTTGCTAAGGAAGCTACCCAATTGAATGAGAGTAATCTTGATTATCAAAAAAGATTAGCATTTCTGTTCATTGATTCCGGCAAATTTGAAGAAAGTCTTTCCTGTCTAAAAAAGCTGGTAGATGCAGAGCCGTCAAGATTTTACAATTGGTATGCGTATTCAGAAGTTCTGATGCTTGTAGGGGAATATGAAGAAGCGGTGACGGTTTTAAATGCGGCAATAAAGCATCACCACAGAGCAGAATTATATTATCAGTTAAGCAACTGTTTTTTCAACCTGAAAGACCAGGATAAAGGAACAGAATCCCTTCAAAAGGCTTTAGAATTGGATCCGTCTTTAGCTAAGGATATGCAGAAAAAATATCCTTTTATTAAAGATGAAGTGAAAAAAGTAAAAGCAAATAAGGTAAAGAAAAAGAACTAAATATAGTCTCAAATAATGAAAACCTGCAGAAATGCAGGTTTTTTTATTGATAAAAGTATTGTAAATCTATTTTTTCGGATTACTTCTTAAAAAGATCAATCCGGCAATAATAATTCCTGCGCCTATAAATTGGAATAGAGTTAGTTTTTCGCCATCAATTATGCCCCAGATAATAGCTACAATAGGCATTATAAGCGTAACCGTTGAAGCAAAAAGAGGGGTGGAAACTTTTAATAACCGATAATTCATTGTCATGGCAAGCCCGGTTCCGAAAATGGAAAGTAAACTTACGAACATCAGCCCAAGCATATTTTCCTTTGAAAAGCTGAACTCAGAAAAAAATCCTGTACTTGTAAGAGCAATAATAGATGGAAAAATTAAAACAAAAGAAAATATAAAAGAAGATAAAACTACGGAAGAAACTTCCATAAGTTTTGATTTTACGGTCGTTGTACTTAAAGCATAGCATAAAGTTGCCAGTAATAGCAACAAAATCGGTATTATTTTAAGTTCACTGCTGTCACCACCACCAAAAGCCAGAATACAGACTCCTGTAAAGCTTATCAGAGTTCCGATGATCTGTTTTTTTGTGGTTTCAAACTTCCAAACCAAAGCACCTACAATAATGACGAAAATAGGCATCATGGAGTTGATGATCCCGGCAATGCTGCTGCTGACTTCAGTTTCTGCAATCGGAAACAGGAACATAGGGATGAAATTTCCGGTCAGGGCAGCTAAAACAAGCCATTTTAAATGCTTCTTAGGAAAAAGTTTATAATTGGAAATCGCAATAGGAAATAAAATAATACCAGCAATAAGCACCCTTAGTGCGCCTACCTGGTACGGACTAAAATGGTCCAGTGATTTTTTGATCAAAATAAAAGATGACCCCCAAATAATACTCAGGATCCCCAGAAGAAGCCATTTTTCTTTATCTGCGTTCATTATTTTCGTGTAAGATTTTTAAAAATTCTTTTTTGGGAATCATTTTAGCACCCAGGCTCTCCAGGTGTTCGGTATGAGACTGGCAGTCAATTAATTCAATTTGGTGTTTGTGGGTTTCTACAAAATGAATAAATCCAGCTTTTGAAGCGTTGCTTACTTTCGCAAACATGCTTTCACCACAGAAAATATTTCCGATCTGTAAACCATAAAAGCCACCTACAAGTTTTTCATCTTGCCATACTTCAATGCTTTTGGCCAATCCATATTCATGAAGCTGGATGAAAGAATCCATCAGTTCATCAGAAAGCCAGGTACCTGATTGCCCTTTCCGGATAGTTTGCTGACAGTTTTTGATGACTTCCCTGAAACTTTTGTTCTCAGAAAAAGTAAAAACACTTCTGTTTAATATCTTTCTCATTGATTTGGAAATCTTTATTTCAGCAGGAACCAAAACAAATCTTGGATCCGGAGACCACCATAAAATTTCCTCTCCGGGGTTGTACCAAGGGAAGATTCCTAATTGATAAGCGAACCAAATGCGCTCTACAGACAGATCTCCACCATAAGCAATAAGCCCATCGTGGCCATCATACACCTCCGGATCAGGAAATGAAATCTCGTTTTCGTCTAATCGAACCATTTTTTAGAAAAAAAATCCCACTTTATAAGAAAGCAGGATTAATATTTGATCTTAATTCTTTAATTAGAAAGGCAAATCATCATCGTCGTCTCCGGCAAACGGATTCTCGTTAGAAACAGGAGAAGCTGACTGCTGAGGCGTAGCCTGAGTAGGTTCTGATCCATTATCAAAAACTTTCTCTACTTTCCATCCTGTAATAGAGTTGAAGTATTTAGTTTCACCTTGTGGAGAAACCCATTCTCTACCTCTGATGTTGATTCCAATTTTTACGTTTTCACCTTCTTTAATGTTATCTAATAAACTAATTTTATCAGATAAAAATTCTATGTTTATCGGCTGTGGATACTGTTCCTGAGTTAAAATAACCAATTCTCTTTTTTGAAATCCACTTGCAAATGTTTGAGTTTCAAAAAGTTTCTTTACCGTTCCTTGTAATTCCATATCGTAATTATTAACGATGTAAAAGTAAGAAAATGAAATGTAATAATAGGTGCTGCTGAAAAAAAATCTGGAAATTTTAATTTTTTTCCTGAAAAAGTTTGGAGGTAAAGGAAATTGTCCTATATTTGCACTCACAAAAACGAAGCAAGCTCTTTAAAACTTACAATACAAAAAAACCAGCGGATGTGGTGTAATTGGTAGCCACGCCAGACTTAGGATCTGGTGCCGTGAGGCGTGGGGGTTCGAGTCCCTTCATCCGCACTATGCGAAAATAGCTCAGCTGGTAGAGCACAACCTTGCCAAGGTTGGGGTCGCGGGTTCGAATCCCGTTTTTCGCTCCACACCATGCCCTGGTGGTGGAACTGGTAGACACGCAGGACTTAAAATCCTGTGTCCGCAAGGACGTACGGGTTCAAGTCCCGTCTGGGGTACAAGGCCCTCTGTATTTCGTTACGGAGGGTTTTTTGTTTTTATAGAGAGTGTTCTTTAATAGAATTTCTTATATTTGTAAGAGAATTGATTTTGAATCTGTGAAAGCAGATCAATATAACCAGCGGATGTGGTGTAATTGGTAGCCACGCCAGACTTAGGATCTGGTGCCGTGAGGCGTGGGGGTTCGAGTCCCTTCATCCGCACCATACAAAAAGTAGGATTTGCTTTCAAATCCTTTTTTTGTACCATACACCAGCCCTGGTGGTGGAACTGGTAGACACGCAGGACTTAAAATCCTGTGTCCGCAAGGACGTACGGGTTCAAGTCCCGTCTGGGGTACAAAACCCTCTGTATTTTGAATACGGAGGGTTTTTTGTTTTTTTAAGGAATTAGAATGTAACGAAATGATTGATGACCTGATATTGTTATACATTCGTTTAGGAAAAAAATAAATCCGTAAAACGTTGTAACAAGTCTAAATTGTATAGAAAACAGATCTATTTATGTCTTTCAATTTTTACGATAATAGCTAGGCCCAACCCCAAATTCGTTCTTAAAAGCCACACTAAATGACGAAGGAGAAGCATATCCCAAATGATAACCAATCTCTTTAATGGAGAAATCAGAATTTTTAAGCAGATAAAGAGCTTCTTTCATCCTAAGTTTTGAAGCATAATGGAAAACACCATCCCCAAACAGTTCTTTAAACCCATTTTTTAATTTGAATTCATTAATACCAAATTTGATAGAAAGCTGTTCAATAGTATAAAATGATTTTAGGTTTCCTTCTATGAAATCTTTTACAGCCATTAGGGTATGAATTTCAGCATTGCTGATGGAAGTTTTGTTTTTTGTTTCAGTTTCGTTTTCCTTGTTTTTTGCAAATTCAAAAATGAGCAGAAGAAGGCTGAGTATCTTACTTTTAATAAAATAATCTTTGTAAAAACCTTCCAGACTACATTTTTTGATTTCCAGTAAAATACCCATCATTTGTGGGGTGATAGGGAGTCCTTTAGGGAATAAACTGGCGGGCTGGTTCTGGTCTATTTTGTAAATAAAGTCCTGTAATGCACCGCTGCTTTCTGCCAATTGGTGAAAATAATCCTTGGAGACATAAATATCGAGGTTCTTGTAAGAGGTTTCTTTCTGGAAATCTATTTGTACATCAGCATTTTCCGGAGTAAAATAAATATAATGATGAAACAGTTTATATTCTCCAGGTTTCCCATCAATGAGATCCCTGATGACTTCTGCTCCGTCAAGAAAAAAAGCCAGTTCAATATACTTTATGGCTTCTGTACGGAATTTCATTGTATAATCCCTGATATAAGAAAACTGATATTCTTTTACCAAAAATTCATCCCCTTCATATAAAGTCAGGGTTTCAAATGTTCCAAGCTCATTAACGAAAGTTTCGGGCACGCTGCTGCGATGATTTTCCCCGAAAAAATCAAAAATCTGTCTTGCTATCGTATGGTTCGGTACAATCTCTCCCAAAATCTAAAGTCTTTATCCCAAGCTCAAAAGTTTTTCCTATCGGCAACCGCTAATTTTGCCTGTGTAAATTTAATTAAACTAATTCTAAATAACAATTTATGAATAAGAACAGATTCCTTTTTCCTGCAGTGTTTTTTCCTGCAGTGATCTGGGCACAAAGCACGGCACAGATTACAGGAAAGGTAATGAACTCCCAAAAGAAACCGGTTCCGGCTGTAAAAGTTATTCTTAATAACGGAGAATCAGAAACATATACTGATGATAACGGCTTTTATCGTTTTAATAATATGCCTGCAGGGAACTATGTACTTAAAGTAGATGATCCGGAGGTAATCAAAACCTATTCTTTTACACTAAAGGAAAGTGACAGTATTACTCATGATTTTATACAAGCAACAGATACTTATCAGATTGTTGCGGTAAACGTTACGGCAAACCGAAAAACAATTCCTTCTTCTACTTTAAGATTAGGGGAGAATCTTTTGGTAACGCCTCAGAATATTCAGGTGATAGATCAGCGTTTACTGAGCGATCAGCAAATTCTTACGACGGCTGAGGGGCTTACCCGAAATGTAAGTGGAGTGCGGACTATTACTCATCAGGAAGAAGGAAGTGTGGGTATCGCTGTACGCGGATTCTCTGCTTCTAATCTTAGGAACGGAATGGATGTAAGCGGAAGCTTTGGCCCTCTTCGTGAAGATATGTCTTTTGTAGACCGTGTAGAGTTTGTAAAAGGCCCTGCCGGATTTATGATGGGGAATACGCAACCCGGAGGTTTCTATAATATTGTTACCAAAAAGCCTGTAGGGAGAGAAAAAGGAAATGTTCAGCTTACTTTAGGCAGTTTCAATCTGTACCGGGCATCTACAGATGTTGAAAAAAAATTAAGTAAAGATGGTAAGTTCTGGGGGAGACTTAATTTGATGGGGACAAAATCAGGCTCTTTTCAGCAATATGTAGAGCATGAGCAATACGTCATCAACCCATCTTTCAAATATATTGCATCAGAGAACACCAATATTACATTGGAATATATTCTTTCGCAGAATAACTTTCAAGGAGGGTTTGCTAAATATGCCTATGGTATTGATGGATTTAAAGACGTAAAAAGATCATTCAGTTTTTCTGATCCCATTATAGACCCAACCCGTTCATGGGAACATAATATATATGGGACGATCAATCATAATTTTAATGATAATTGGATGATTACCGGTCAGTTTGGGTATATACGATCTCAGATGCAGGGAGAGTCATTATATGCCAGTTATAATAGCATTGCATTGGCAGACGATCCTGTGAAAGGAAGAAAAAAAGGAGATGTAGACCGCGGAATCAGTATCAATGATGCTTTGAACACATCAACAATAGGGCAGGTATTTACGAGAGGGAAATTTGAGACTGGAAATATCAGTCATAATATTCTTGCGGGAATAGATATGGGAAAAAAATCTTATGTGGCCGATTGGTCAGTGCTTCCACAAAAGGTAGGTCCTGTATTTAATATTTATAATCCTGTCTATGGCCATTTGAAAAAATCCGATATTCCGGAATATGATCGTTCAAGATCTCTTAGAGAACGGGGTGCTAATTATCTTACGGATTATTCTTATACTTCATTTCATCTACAGGATGAAGCCCGTTTTATGGAAGATAAATTAAGAATAGCAGCAGGCTTCCGCTATACATCAACGGTGAAAACAAGCGCAGCAGACAAAGGAGCGGAAGTTAAAAATACAGCGGTAACTCCAAGATTTAGTATTACCGGGTTATTGACTCCAACATTCACCGTGTATGGATTGTATGATGAAACTTTTCAGGAACAGACCGGAAAACTTCTTAATGGGAGCACAGCAGATCCATCGTATGGTAAAAATACTGAGCTTGGAGTCAAGAAAACATGGTTCAATGGGCAGTTGATGACCAATCTTACTTTTTACCATCTTACCAAAACAAATATGCTGACTGCCGCCGGAATTGAATATCCTGGACTCTTTGAACAATCCGGGAAAAGCGTCTCAAAAGGAATTGAGTTTGATCTGAATGGAAATATCAGTAAAAACTGGAGTATTCTTTTTAATTATGCTTATACGGATGCAAAAGTGACAGAAGATAATGATCCTAAGAAAATTGGAGGAATGCTGTATGGAACAGCAAAACATATCACCAATGCCTGGCTAAAATATACCATTGCAGAAGGGGATTTGGAAGGTCTTGGGTTTTCTTTTGGGTATGAATATCAAGCTAAAAGAGCTGCGTGGCCGGTGGTTTTAGACCATCCCTATCTTCCTGATGACTATTTCACTTTGGATGTTGGCGTTTCTTATAAACGGGATAATTACCAGCTGTCATTCCTTGTGAATAACCTAACCGACCGCTATAATTATGTAGGGTTTTATCCCGGTGCCTGGGGATATACTCACTATGGATGGAGAGCATCAAATCCAATTAATTTCAGACTTAATCTTTCATATAATTTCTAAATGAAATCCGGAAAACCCAAAAAGAAAAACAACAGAAGCCTTTTTTATAGAATATCGGCCTGGCTGCATTTGTGGCTGGGTCTTATTTCCGGGGTTATTGTTGTAGTGATCTGCATCACCGGAATTACATGGTCTTTTCGTGATGAAATCAAAGATTGGATTGACCCTGAATTGAAATTTGAGTCTATTTCAGGAAAGGAAATGGCTAATCCAGCCGATCTTTACACAAAAGCAAAGACTTTATATCCTGAACAGGAAATATCCTTTGTATGGCGTCCTACTGGCAAAGCTGCGATGATAGGTTTCGGAAAAAGAAATCCGGGGTTTGTTTTGCATCTGAATCCTTACACTGGTGAAGTGATCCGGAAACCTTCATTTAAACAAGAATTTGATTTTTTTGAATGGACATTAAAAGGACATCGGTTTCTATGGCTGCCATCAGAGATTGGAAGACCTGTAATTAATTATTCTACACTGATTTTCTTTATTACTTTACTATCAGGATTAGTTCTGTGGTGGCCTAAAAAATGGACAAAAGCCATGCGGAAACAGAGCTTTTCAGTAAAATGGGCTGCAAAAATAAAAAGACTTAATTATGACCTGCACAATGTCTTTGGTTTCTATGCTATGGTTATTCTTTTGGTGATATCAATGACGGGTATGTATTATGGCCTTCCGTGGTTCAATAAATTTCTGTATTTTACTACTTCTCTTGGTAAACCCCCTACAGAACGGCAGGAAATTAAAAATATTTCTTCTTACCAACCGAAAAAATTACCAATATCTATGCTTTTGGCCTGGGAAGATGCTGCAGATAAAGTAGATGCAAAAGGGTATTATGTATCTGTCCCTAAAGATTCTACGGAAACAATTGGCATATTCTTATATCCTTCAGACCGCCGGTTCTATGACATTCAAAGTTTTAGTTATGATAGGAATACAGGTATTCCACTGGCTAATACTTCAGCATATGCAGCTACATTTGACAGAGCAGATTTTGCAACTAAAGTACAAAAACTGAATTATGATTTGCATGTGGGGTCTGCTCTTGGAGGAATATGGGGAAGGGTTTTGTACTTCTTTATTACCATCATAGGAGCTTCACTTCCTATTACGGGATTTCTGGTATGGTGGTTTAAGAGAAAGAAGAAAGTGAATCCGTAGATAAGATTTATCTTTTTTTCTCAAGCCTTTCAAGTCTTTCCAAAATATCTGTAAAGATATTCTTTTCAGCAGTGGAGACATGTCCTACAATCTTATAAAGATTCTGATTCTTTGTATCCGTAACATACTGCAAATTTCCGTTGTTATATTCTAACAGATGAGTGGAGGCTTCTTTTTTCAGATCAGCTTTATTCAAAAATAAAACATCACCATAATGATAAGGGGAAAGCAATTGCTTTTCTGGGGTAAATTCATAGACCAGATCCACGGATGCTAATATTTTTTGCAAAATAGAACTGTTTTCAGAATCATTTGTCCTTGGATGTGCATTTTCCTTTCTTTCGCTAATGGCTAACTCCGGGAAAAGCATCAGTTGGTCAATGTCTGAAACACTGGCTAATTGGTTTACTTGCAATGTTTCAGTAAGTAATTTATCAAGATCAAGATTAAAATGACTGGCTACTTTTAAGATGGTTTCAATCTTCGGTTCTGCACGTCCTTCTTCATAAGAACTGATTACTCCTCTGTTTAAGTCAAATAAATCAGCAAAAGCCTTTTGGCTCAGTCCTTTAACCTGTCTTATTTTCTTAATATTGGATCCAAAGAAGCTCATTTTTGTCTAATCTTTTTTGCAAATATAGAGAATCTTAAATAAATAATTGCTAAAAATATTTGCAATTTGAAAATTTTATGGTATATTTGTGTAGAACGAAAAAGCAAAACACTAAACCAACCTGCATGAAAAATCAAATATTTAGAACGGTCAAAGAGTGGTTGTTAGATTATGAGTTCAACATCATCCTGGAAGATGAGGCTCAGAGAATCTTAATCATTGAAAAAGAATCCAACGGAATCAAAAATATGATTCTTATTATATCAGATTCTATCCTTATTATGGAACAGTTCCTTTTCGAAATAAAAAAACCAACAGAACAAACCTTTAGAAGACTTCTTCAAAAAAACAGAGATATCGTGCATGGAGCCTTTGTTTTAGATAGTACCGGAAAGCGGGTGATTTTCAGGGATACCCTTCCTACAGATCACATGGCGCAGAACGAAGTGATGGCTTCCATCAATTCACTTGGGATTCTGGTAGGCGAGTTTACCAACGAGATGCTTGAAATGAGTAAGTAATTCACAAAAGATATTTAAAATGAACATTTTCAAAAGATTATTAACAATAGGAAAGGCAGAGGTCCATTCTGTGATCGACAGCTTTGAAGATCCTATAAACTTAACGGAGCAGGGAATCCGTGAAATGAAAGAAGAGCTAGGGAAAAGTGTTGAGTCCTTGGCCCAGCTAAAAGCACTTGCCATCCGTAAGAAAAATGAAGCGGAGACGGAAGGGCAGACTTCAAAAGACTATTACAACAAGGCAATACTGCTTGTTCAGAAAGCGGAAAAAGGAGAAGTGGAAGCTTCAGAAGCAGATCGTCTGGCCAAAGAAGCTTTAAAAAGACAGGCTTCTTCACAGGAAAATGCAGACCAGTTGCACAAAGAGCATGAAAAGCTTCACACCGAATGTGAAAAAATGCAGGCAACTATCAATCATTTGAAATCCAGTATCGCCAAATGGGAAAACGAATTGAAAACCCTTAAAGCAAGAGTTCAGGTAAGTGAAGCTACGAAAGACATTAATCAGAAAATGACTCAGATGGATACCGGAAGTACTGTAAGCATGCTGGAAAAACTGAAAGAAAGAGTGGTACAACAGGAAACGCTGGCAGAAGCCTATTCTGACCTATCGAAATCAGGAAAGACAATTGATGAAGAGATTGAGGCTATGGTAAACAATAAAGATACCGAAGCTGAGGAAGCTTTGAACAGATTAAAGGAAACACTTAAAAAAGGCTAATATATGACCTTTCAGGAATTTTTAAACATTGCATTTTCGCCGGTAAACACTGTTTTGAGTGTATTGCTGGGGCTTTCGGTTGTGTATTGGTTATTTACCATAATCACGGGCCTGGACATCGATGTGGGGTTGCATTCTGACTTTGATGTTGATGCGGGTGCAGATGCCCATGTCCCGGATGGACATTTTCATGCTCATAATCACGATCCTTCTACGTGGATGCATTTCCTGAAGTTTCTTAATCTGGATATTGTTCCTATTACCTATTTCATGACACTGTCATTATTGATGACATGGCTCGGATCTTTTTATCTGAATTATTTTATTCCATTGCCAACATGGCTGGGAATACTGATCTTATTTCCATTGTTGATTGGTGGAATGTTACTTACCAAAATCATTTTGAAGCCTTTAAATCCATTTTTTAAAGAAATTAACCATAAGGGAGAAGCTTCCTATGCCTTTTTAGGGAGAGAAGGAAGGCTGAAGTCGAGTATTCAGGATGATAAAATAGGAATGATGGAAGTCTTTATTGGAAGTGATCCAATGACCCTGATGGTAAGAAGCCAGGACGGAACAAAACTGGAACATGGAACCCGTGTCATGATTGTGGATGAAGATCTTGATAAACGGATTTACTACGTACAGAAATCCATGAGATATTAAAAAACACAATACCATGCTCAGCTTATTTTTAATCATATTGAACTCTATGTTGGAGATCTTTCTCAACACTTTTTAAAAAAACACATTTATATATAAACTATTAAACTTATAAAACTATGAACTTACCATTAATTGCTGGAATTATCATCGTTGCGGTAGCATCAATCGGATTGATTTTCTGGATTTTATCCATGTATAAAAAAACTGTTCAGGGAATTGTTATTTTAAGAACAGGTTATGGTGGCACAAAGGTTTTCTTTAACGCAGGAATCGTAATTCCTGTCATCCACCGTATGGAATCTATGGATATTTCTGTGAAAAAACTGGAGATATCAAGAGAAGGAAGAGCCGGATTGATCTGTAAAGATAATATGAGAGCTGATATTCAGGTAGCATTCTTTATTCGTGTGAACAAATCAGTAGATGATATTGTTAATGTAGGGCAAACAATTGGCTGCCAGAGAGCATCTGATGCGCAGACGTTAAGAGAGCTTTTTGAAGCCAAATTCTCGGAAGCCTTAAAAACAGTAGGAAAGAAATTTGATTTCACTGAATTATACGAAGCAAGAAGTGAATTTCGTCAGGAAATCCTTGATATTATCGGAACAGACTTAAATGGCTATGTTTTAGATGATTGCGCGATAGATTATCTTGAGCAAACTTCCATAGATAAATTAGATAAGGACAATATCCTTGATTCTGAAGGGATTAAAAAAATCACAGAACTTACAGCAACGCAAAATATTAAAGCGAATCAGGTTCGTCGTGATGAAGAAAAAACCATTACAAAACAGAACGTAGAAGCTCGTGAGGCCATTCTGGAACTGGAAAAACAATTGGCAGAAAAACAGGAATCTCAGAAAAGGGAAGTGGCCAATATTAAAGCCCGTGAAAATGCCGAAATCTTAAAAGTAGAAGAAGAAGAACGTCTGAGATATGAAACCGTTCGTATTGCAACAGAAGAGAAATTGCAGATTGCAGAAGAAAATAAGCTTCGTCAGGTGGTGATTGCTGCTAAAAATAAAGAACGTGCAGATCTGGTAGAAACAGAAAGAGTATTAAAAGACAAAGCTTTAGAAGCTACAGAAAGAGAAAGAATTGTTTCTCTTGCACAGATTGAAAAAGAGAAAGCAATAGAACTCGAAAAGAAAAGTATTCAGGATGCCATCCGTGAGCGTCTGACCATGGAAAAAACAGTGGTGGAAGAACAGCAGGGAATTAAAGATCTTGAGGCCTTCAAAACAGCAGAAAGAAACAAACAGGTTGAAATTACGGTTGCTACTCAGGAAGCGGAGAAAAAACTGATCGAAGAAACAAGAGCGGCAGAATCGAGAAGATTAGCGGCCGAAAAGGATGCACAGAAATACGTTATTGAAGCTCAGGCAAAAAGAGATGCCGCAGAAAAAGAAGCGGAAGCTCGTAAGATCATTGCTGATGCTCAAGCTAAAGAAGAAGCTACTGTAGGTTTATCTGAAGCTCAGGTGATGCATGCAAAAGCAGACGCAGCTGAAAGACAAGGGATTGCAGAAGCCGTGGTGATTGAGAAAAAGGCAGAGGCTGTGAAAAAAGAAGGAATAGCACAGGCAGAAGTGATTAAAGAAAAAGCATTGGCAGAAGCTGCAGGAATCAATGAAAAAGCAGAAGCCATGAAGAAGCTGAACGACGCAGGAAAAGATCACGAAGAATTCCGTCTGAAACTGAATAAAGAAAAAGAAGTGGAACTGGCTGAAATTGCGATTCAAAAAGAGATTGCAGAAGCTCAGGCTCTGGTGTTGGCAGAAGCATTCAAAACAGCGAAGATTGATATCGTAGGAGGAGACAATACTTTCTTTGATAATGTAATCCGTCAGGTATCCGCAGGAAAAGGACTGGATAAATTCGTAAACCATAGTGAAAATGCACAGTTGGTGAGAGAAAACCTGTTGGGTGACGGTGAAAATATCATTGCTAAAGTAATGGGAATGGTAAACAAATACAATATTTCATCAGACGACATCAAAAACATGAGTATTGCTTCCCTGATCTTTAAACTAAACGGTGTTGCCAATCAACAGGAAAAAGGAATTCTGGAAAGAGCCCTTGATATGGCCAGACATATGGGGGTAGAACATAAACCGGTAAACAATAACCATGTTTAATATATAAAACAGTTAATCTATTGATAATCAATTTAAAAAATAGGTTGTCTGTTTGCATGACAAACCTTATAGGTTTTCAAAACCTATAAGGTTTCCATGAAGATAAAAGTAAAGCATGATAAGTTCTACACAAAGAGATGCTGCTCATCAGCAGTCATGACAACTTAACCCAACACTATGTCAGAACAACTTAATTCCGGAACCTACGAAATTATTCAGAATCGTCTGAATGAGCAGAAGAATGACCTTATAAAAAGGCTTTATCAGCTTAATGAAGACCGAAAAAATATATTCGGTGGAATAGATTTTTCGTTGATTGCCAATGAAAGAATTTCCACAGACCATAATTGTATAGCCAAAGATATCTATTCATTAGGAGATTATTTAATATTTGGTTCCAATGCTCATTTAGGCTTACAAACTGAAATTAATATTTCGGACGTTTTTTCCATCTATACCATTAATAATAACAGGTTTGAACCTCAGGATTATACCCTTATCAATGATGAGGTCTTTATTGATGAATTTAAAAACCTTTACAAATACTATAGAAATACATTCTTTGCAAGATTTAGCTTTACAGAGAACTATCTCTATATGGTTTTCCAGCTTTCGGAAAGCACTACAGACATTAAAGCATTCAAATGGCTGATCAAAGACAATAAGCTTGTTTATGTAGATTCAAGGAGTGCTTCAGAAACAGGATACCCGCCTCAGCATGGTTTTGCTTGGACAAAAGCGACAAGAGACATGCAGCGGTCTGGAAGATATCCACATATTTCTTTGGCTGATAAGGTTTTCGTGGAAAGTATTGGTGGAGATATTACCATTAAGGTTGAAGATAATACAGATACGGGAAAAGGAATCTATTCCGAAGATGTGATTCATAAAGATCAGAATCTTGATGATGCTGAAATCCATTTCTGTGACCTGGACAATCTTGTTTTGTTCAAAATTAAACCCTATCAGGAAACAGAACGCTATTTCATTTACAATCATAAAGAAAAGACCGTTTCAAGGGCTGATGCTCTTAAATATTCCGGATTGCTGCTCCCAGAAAACCAAGGAGTACTGTTTTCAAACGGGTATGCTCTCCAAACAGGAGGATTAAAGGTGATTTCACAGGATCAGAACAGGTTGTATTACCTTAAAACCGTTCCAGAACCTAACGGAGAGAACTTTTTATATGTTTTTTATGATGATAAAACAAATAATTATCAGCTGATTTCCTATAATATCATCACTCAAACGATAGAAACACCTATCCGATGCAATGGTTTCTCCCTTCTGAATGATGGAAAATTAATATACCTTCGAGAAAGTGTTGAAACAACCAAGCATCATCTTGCTCAAATCTGGCAGACTCCTTTCTCTAAAGAATTGATACCGAATGCTGAAAAAGCAGACAGCCTGATCTATAAAATCGGAAACAAAGATATTGTAAAGGTCATGGCAGAGAGCCAGGAACTTATTACGCTTTTGAATAAAAAAGATTCCTACAGCGGATTATACGATGATATTGTAAAGCTTTCCACCTTTATTCTGGATACCTATTATTTTTTGGGTGAAAATGAAGTTCAGAAGTTAGATCAGCCACTTAAAGAAATTCGAAAAATTGCCCATTCAGCGATCAATGAATATGAAAAAGTAGTTGAACAAAGGAAAACTACAGCAGAAGCTTTAGAAAAAATAAAACACACCTGTGATAAAATCCTTGATGATACTAAGCGGCTTCATTACTCTCAGCTCACAGAATATATTGATGCTCTTTCACAAATAAGAGCGCTAAGAGGAGAGGTTACAGGAGCAAGAGAATTGAAATATGCAGATATAAACTTATTAGATTCCCTTGAAAATGCACTTGCAGACCGCTATACTGAACTTTCCAATGCCTGTGTGGATTTTCTATTGCAGGAAGGTGCTTTATTGCCTTATGAGGAGAAAGCACAAAAGATTTCAGAGGATATTGTTTCATTACAAAAAGCTATTGATGCCAAAACTATCGATGAAAATATAAACACCTTATCTGGACAATTGGAGCTGTTGGTAGATATCGTCAATAATCTTAAGATTGAAGATACTTCCCAGTCTACCCAGATCATTGAAAACATATCTTTGATCTTTGCGCGATTGAATCAGGAAAGACTTGAGCTCAGCAAAAGGAAAAGAGAAATCTCGGGTAAAGAACTGGCTTCCGATTTTCAGGCACAAATTACCTTATTTGATCAGTCTGTGATTAATTTTCTGGAACTTTCTCAGACTCCGGAGAAATGTGATGAATATTTAACCAAACTTTCTATTCAATTGGAAGAGATGGAAACGAAATTCATTGATTTTGATGAGTTTATTCAGCAGATAGGAACCAAAAGAGAAGAAGTTTACGGACATTTCCAGAATAAAAGGGTACAGCTTACAGAATCAAGAAACAAGAGAACCCAAAGTCTCTTTGAGGCAGCCCAAAGAATCCTGAAATCCGTTCAGACCAAGGCAGAATCCTTTGACTCTGAAAATGAAATCAACGGTTATTTTGCTTCAGATCTGATGGTAGAGAAAGTAAGAGACCTTTCAAGACAATTAGCGGAATTAGAAGATTCAGCAAAATCTGAAGAGATACAAACTCTTTTAAAAACATGCCAACAGGAATCCGTAAGAAAGCTTAAGGATAAAAAAGAAATCTATGTAGACGGGGAAAGTATTATAGCATTAGGGGATTATAAGTTTGCAGTCAATCAACAGAAACTGGATCTTACCCTTGTCCTGAGAAATGCCCAATATTACTATCATCTTACCGGAACAAGCTTTTATGAACCCTTGAACTTCACTACAGCTGATGAATTCAAAGAAGTCTGGAACCAGGAATTTGTTTCAGAAAATACCAAGGTAAAACGGTTTGAATATCTTGCCTGGAATGTGTTTTCCAATCATAAAGAAATTGCCGCAGAGCCCCAGAACGAACAAGAAGTTCAGCAATTTACAGCAGAGCATTTTGGTGAAGGTTTGGTAAAGGGAATCCATGATAAAGATGCGCATATTATCGTCACCAGGCTTCAACAGATGCATAATGAACTGGGATTGATGCGGTTTACCGCTCAGGAAAGAGCTCTTTCACAGCTTTTTTGGTTTTTCCTGAATTCTGAAAGAAAAGAATATTACAGCAAACAGTTTGAAGCAACGGCTATCATTGCTCAATCCTTTGCCGTAAAACAAGGTTTTGAATACCTAAACAGGGAGTTGGCAGAAGAGATGAAATCTTTTGCATCATTGAATGGTATTTTTCCCGAGACAAAGTATATCAATGCAGCGGAATATCTGAAGCAGGAAGACAAAGAAAACTTCCTGGTCTCAGAAAAAGCAGGGGCTTTGTATGGTTTATTTTTAAAAGAGCTTAAAGAAAAAGGCAAAGATCTGGAGTTTTTTGCTCAGATAAAGGCTATGTATCAATATCCTTCAGCATGTTATTATATTGCAGAAGGAGCATTAAAAGCTTTTGATCCGGATGCAGAAAAAAATATCATAGATGAGGTGCTTGGATTTATCATTACCCAGAAGTTTGACCCGAAAAATATCAGATGTATTTCCTATGAAGCGGGGATTAAAGATTTGAAATCCCTTGAAAAAGATACAGAATACCCTTTGAATTATTTTGAATTTGTATCCAGATTGAGCCATTTCAATACAGTTACTGTTCCAAAATACAAAAGGCTTCAGGAATTGAAATACAGTTGGGTGAGTGATAAGAAAAAAGCACTGAAACTGGATACTTTCCAACCACAGATATTAAGTTCATTTGTCAGAAATAAACTGATCAACGATGTCTATTTTCCTTTGATTGGAGCTAATCTGTCAAAACAGTTGGGAACAGTGGGTTCGGATAAGAGAACAGACAGAATGGGAATGTTACTTCTGGTATCTCCTCCTGGGTATGGCAAGACCACCCTGATGGAATATATGGCAGAACGTATGGGACTGGTATTTATGAAGATCAACGGACCTTCTTTAGGACACGATATTGTTTCTACAGATCCGAATGAAGCTAGAAATGCAGGAGCAAGACAGGAATTGGAGAAACTAAATCTTGCTTTGGAAATGGGAGATAATGTGATGTTGTACCTTGATGATATTCAGCATTGTAACCCTGAGTTTCTGCAGAAATTCATTTCCCTTGCCGATGGTCAGAGAAAAATAGAAGGAATTTATAACGGAGAAAGTAAAACCTATGATTTGCGCTCGAAAAGATTCTGTCTGGTCATGGCAGGAAACCCATATACGGAAAGTGGAGAGAAATTTAAAATTCCGGATATGCTGGCAAACCGTTCAGATACTTATAATTTAGGCGAAATATCAGGTTCAAAAACAACCCTTTTTGATTTAAGTTTGATCGAAAACTCTCTGATGTCTAATGAATACCTTACAAGACTGACTCAACCAGGAATGGAAAACCTTTACGAGCTCTATGATTGTGTGGTAACAGATAATCCTGCAGACAACCTGAAAGGAAATTTCAGTTCTAATGAAATATCAGACTTCAGAGCAGTACTGAAAAATGCCATCAAGGTCAGAAATATGATTCTGAAGGTCAATAAAGAATATATTGCTTCAGCAGCAATGTCTAATGATTATAGAAATGAACCTCCGTTTAAACTTCAGGGATCGTATCGTAACATGAATAAGCTGATTACTCAGATTCAGCCTATTCTAAAGGAAAATGAAGTGATTCAGATAGTCTTGAACCATTATCAGAATGAATCCCAAACGCTGACAACTGGCGCAGAAGCGAATATGCTGAAGCTGAAAGAACTGATAGGGAATATCTCGGAAGAAGAAACAGTACGTTGGGAAGAGATCAAGAAGACCTTTGTAAAAAATAAAACCTTAAAAGGACTTGGAGAAAACGATAGAATGTCTCAGATTGTTGCACTCCTAGCACAGTTTGGAGATGGCCTTGAAGGGATAAAAGAGGTTTTGAGAAAAGAATAGTAAACCTTACTTTATCATAAAAGTAAAAACAGCACCCTGTATATATGGGGTGCTGTTTTATTACTATTTATTGACGAATAACTTTGGCGTTTTTATCGGATAACTTTTCCGAGAGCCATTGTTTCATTTTTTCTTCTTGCTCCTTTTCTTCTTTTTCAGATCGATAAAGGATTACGGTGCTTACATTGGCACTGTCTGTATTGGGGAAATTGGTTACTTTACCAATAGAAATATGGTTAAAATCCGGGAATAGAATATGTATTTCCTTAATAAGGCTTGAGTCTTTTACCGTGTATTTATCCAATTGTTGTCTTAATTGGTTGATGACAAGGTCTTTTTCAGACAATACATTATTCCGTTGCCCAATTTCGTTAAGTATTTCGGATTTAATATCGGTAGCATCCTGTTTAATAACCAATTTTGTATTGGCAATTCCGAGATCTTTAATTTTTTTATTAATGGTATCTAATTCACTTTTATTAAATTTTTTAGATAAAAAAGCCAATTCCACTGTTTTTGGAGAAGAATTATAGTTTAATTTTTTATAAATGAGAGTATACCCTTTCTGAGTAAATTCACTATTGATGAACTGATCAATATTTTGAGTAAACTTCTTCTGGTTCAAAAGATTATAAGCCAGATAAGAACTTGGCACAATCATAATAATGATCAAAGCCGTTATGCCATATCGTATCTGTCTTTCATACTTTCTGTCTACCAGTTCAATAGGTTCATACCTCAGATATTTAATAATAAGAAACGTTGCGATACAAATGAAAAAGCAGTTGATGGTATAAAGATAAAATGCTCCTGCAAAATAGCTCCAGTTTCCTATAGCAAGTCCGTATCCTGCCGTACAGAGAGGAGGCATTAATGCCGTAGCAATAGCAACTCCCGGTATTGGATTACCTTGTTTCACACGGGTGATGGCTATAACCCCTACAAGACCACCAAAAAAAGCAATAAGGACATCATAAATATTCGGAGATGTACGGGCTAATAGCTCAGATTGAGTTTCTTTAAAAGGACTTAAGGAGAAATAGATAAAAGATACCAATAAACTGACAATAGTTGCAATAAGAAGATTCTTAGCTGATCTTTTAAGTAAGTGAAAATTATAGGTACCTAAGGCAAAACCCGCTCCTACTATAGGTCCCATAAGAGGAGATATAAGCATTGCCCCAATGATGACTGCCGTAGAGTTTACATTGAGTCCCACGGACGCAATAACAATCGCACAGGCTAAAATCCATAGATTCGAACCCCGGAACGAGATATTATCGGTAATGTTCTCCAGAACTTTCCCTTTATCTTCTTCCCCGAAATGAAGATTAATAAATCTCAAAAATTTTCCCATCATTGTTTATTCACTTGTTTAGATTCAAAAATAAAAATACATATTTATAGATTATTTTACACGAAAGCTTTAAAAATTTTCATTGTAGCTGAGACTTGTTAGCTTATTATCTGTACCCATAATATTCTATTCTTCTGTATCTGTATCCAAACTGAGAGACTCCATAATTTTGTTAAGGTAAAGAAGAAATACTATGGAAACAATTGCACAACATCAGGAACAGCTTCAATATGCTGAAGTATATATTTCAGACATGTTAGCATTGAAAAACATATTTTTACAGACACAGAGTACTTCTAAGACGGCTTCCGATTTTGGAATTCCATTCCTTTTAGCAAAGAAAAAAAAAGAAATTGTCTTATTTGCCAGTCTTATCATTAATGAGAAAGGAGAAATAACATTTGTAGTATATGATAAGAAAGAAATAACTGAAATAGAAAAGAGATCCTTTTCTGTAAGAGTTGAAAACTACTTTAAAAGGAATACAGCCCCCAATTTCAGAAATCCCAAACAATTAAAAAGCAGCATCAAAAGTATGATGAGCTGGCTTGAACTTCAGTAGGACCTGAATAAAATTGTACATTTACTTAAAACTGTAATTCAATGTTGAAAGATGTTTTATACCTCAAAATAGCGAATTCTGTCACGGAGCAGATCAAAAGTGAGACCCTGCAATTTGGAGACAGGCTACCCTCGTTGAGGAGCGCCCAAAAACTTTACAATGTCAGCCTGAATACAGTAAAACAGGCTTATATGGAGCTGGAAAGCCGTTCTTTGGTTGAGTCCCGTCCTAAATACGGATATTATGTAAGCCAAACTTCGCAACGAAAGTTGGCATTGCCTTCTATCACCCAAATGAAAGTGTCAGAAGGGAAAAATACACCACAAGATCTTATTGATAAAGTGTTTGGAACGATTGGAGGAACAGACGTTACGCAGTTTGCATTGGGTATTCCCGGGAAAAGCCTTCTTCCGGTAGCCAAGATGAAAAAATGTATGATTGATGTGATAAAGCGGAAAGGGGATAGTGGAACCAACTATGAACCGGTACAGGGAAGCGAATTGCTTCGCCGTGAAATTGCCAAATGGTCTATCGTAATGGAAGGGAGAATTACAGAAGATGATCTGGTGATTACATCAGGAGCGATGAATGCTGTATACAATTGTTTAATGGCAGTAACACAGCCGGGAGATTTAGTAGCGGTGGAAAGTCCTGTTTATTTCGGAATCCTTCAGGCTATTCAGCTATTAGGATTGAGAGCTGTAGAAATTCCTACCCATCCCATTACAGGAGTAGATTTGGATGCCTTAAAAAAAGTGCTTCCCAATCTTTCAGCCTGTTGTTTTGTGGTGAATTATAATAATCCGCTGGGGTTTCAGATGCCGGATGAGAACAAGAAAGAACTGGTAAAAATGCTTACTGAGTATAATGTTCCTCTGGTGGAAGATGATGTTTATGGAAATATTTACTTCGGGGCTGGAAGACCTAAACCCTGTAAGTTTTATGATGAGGCGGGAATTGTAATGTGGACGGGATCGGTCTCTAAAACACTGGCTCCCGGATTTAGGGTAGGATGGGTAGCTCCCGGAAAATTTAAAGAAAAGATCATCCGTCAGAAATTGGTTCAAACGGTAAGTGGCCCTTCCTTATTTTCGGATGTGATTGCCGACTTCCTTGCTCATGGGCGTTACGATCATCATTTAAGGATGTTCAGGAAAAAGCTGTATGCTAATTATCTTCAGATTCAGAAGTCGGTAACACAGTATTTTCCGGATAATACAAAGATCTCAGAACCAAAAGGAGGGTTTATGTTGTGGCTGGAACTGGATAAAAGAATTTGTACCGAAGATTTATATGATGAAGCAGTCAGCCAGAAAGTAAACTTTGCCCCGGGAAGAATGTTTTCACAATACAATCAGTACCAAAACTGTATGCGATTAAATTATGCCCTCGAATGGACAGACCGTGTAGAAAGCGATCTCGAAAAACTGGGAAAAATGATAAAAAACAGAATATAATATACCTAAGCGATGAATGATATTAATAATGAAGTAAAAATTATAGGCTATGAACCTCAGTATAAGGAAGCCTTTAAAACTTTAAACGAAGAATGGATCAAAACATTCTTTGTTATGGAATCCAGTGATTTTAAATTGCTTGATAATCCTGAAGAGCATATTATTGACAAAGGCGGATATATTGCTTTTGCTTTGCTGGATGGTGAAGCTGTAGGTACCTGCGCCTTGGTAAGAGCTCAGGAAGAACCTCTTGCTTTTGAATTGTCAAAAATGGCGGTAAGCCCTAAAGCACAGGGAAAGAAAATCGGTTATCTGTTGGGTAATGCTCTTGTAGAAAAAGCTAAAGCTTTAAAAGCCGAGAAAGTATTCCTGGAAACAAACTCTATATTGGTTCCTGCCATAAAGTTATACGAAAAACTAGGGTTTAAACATACTGAAATTACCAATCCGGGCTATGATCGTGTAGATGTGCAGATGGAGATTGATCTTAAGTCATAGGCAAAAAAAATATTGGAACTCGGATCATCATATCCTTGTTCCAATATCAAAATTTAAATCTAATTGCTTTACTGTTTTATTTCTTGATAAAAGCTTTGGTCAGAGATTTTTTACTTCCTTTAAGTTTAATAAAATACATTCCTGAAGGAAGCCCTTCAATATTGATTTTCTCATCATAATTTCCGTGGGAAGACTTTAGGCTTTTTGTGGTAATAAGTGACCCTTTAGTATCTATAATTTCTGCTTTAATTTCCTTATCTCCAGATTGATATCGGATGCTTACATAAGTAGATGCAGGATTGGGATATATAATAAAATGATCTGTTGTTTCTTTTACTTCCTGAGTTGCCAAAGTTCCTTTTGAACATTCAGGGATTCTGTTTACACCATCAATTCCCCATGAAGACAGGACCGGAATACACAACCAGTTCAATACCGTTGGGAAATGATCTGTTTCTCTCGTTGTTGAGGTGTAATCATAGATTTTAAAACTATTTGAGGTATTAAGAGCATAAGTTGGAGATCCTGTGATCGTCATAGGATTGGCATTAGAGCTGGAATCAGTCAAGGAGTTTCCTGAAGTTTCATTACATGTCCAATTTGCCAATAACTGAGAATAATAAGGATGAGATGTTGTAATATCCTGGTTAGCCCAGTTCGCGATCACATCATTAGGAAGGGCAGATTTCCATATTCTTACGTCTTTGTAAGAAGCGGCAAGAGTCACTCCGTAAGTATTGGTTCCATCCTGATTTAATGTTAATGGAAGTACAGAATCTATATTTCCTATAGTACTCATTTTAGCAAAAGTTACGGGAACACCGTCCTCATATAAGGTAACAAGACCATCTCTGTCAAAGCTCGCTGCAATATGTTTCCATTTATTAGTTTCCAATTTTCCACCAATAAGGTCAATTCGGTTGGTACCATCTGCAATATTCATTTTAAAAGTTTGTCCGGAGTAGCCGGAGAAGATAATCCCTTTGTTCTTTCCATTGGCCCAGTTTTTATTTCCAATAAATACAGGATCACTGGAATAGGCTGCATTGGGCTTTATCCAAAATTCAATAGTGAAATCCTGATTGGCTCCAAAATTAAATGGAGTTTGGTTGGCGGGCTTTGCATAAGCTCCTGCAGGAAGAGTAAGCTGATTAAAAGTCTTATTGGATTCCAGAATAGTTTTACTGATCTGTTGAGGGGTAAAACCGGGATTAGAATAAATCGTGAAAATATCCCGTTCAGAAAGATTTCCGCCACCGTGGGAAGTATCTGTTGCGCCATGATCTGTTGTTAAAACAACCATCCAATCCTCATTATTGTAGGTGGATCTGTTTTTCATAGCATTCACAATCTCTCCAATGTAAGCATCCGTAGTCTGAATAGAAGAAACATACTGGGGAACAGCAGAAGAAAACCCATACGAATGACCAGCATGATCTACATCATCAAAATCTACGAAAAGGATATCAGGATTATCATTCTGTAAAGCATTTACGGCCGCATTTTTTACGGCAAGATCGCTTCCTAAGTTAGATTTTATATCTGCATTCTTTACAATTTTGTCGTTGATTGGAGCCCAATTGGCAAGGGAAATCGTTCTAAGGTTAGGATTATAATTTTCTGCTCTGGTTAGAAAATCAGGATAATTCACATAATTTGGGTTGGTAAAATTATTGTCCTGTACATTATGTTTAGTATGCCATACACCGGTAAGCATAGTACTCCAGCCATTTCCACTCCAGGTTGTGGCAGCACATAATCCATCAAGAGAATAAATAGACTGGCTGATGAGGTTTTGGATGTTAGGTGTGTTGGTAGACATCATGACATCTGCACGACAACCGTCAATACCAATAAAAAGAACTTTTTTGGTTTGGGCACCAAGGAAACAGCTTATTATAACTGCCATTGAGAATAGTTTTGTTTTCATGGGATAAAGCGTTTGAAAAGTAAAAGTTTACAAATAGTAATTTATTTTTTAATAATTGTAAAATTAGTTTACTATTTGTAAATATACGTGAACTGAAAATTAATTAATTGATAATTAAAAAAGTCATTTGAAATTGAAACGCGGATAACTTAAAACTGTTTACAACTATAAGTATATTAATGTTTTAATACTTAAGTTGTTTTTAAGTAAAATACTTTGTGTTAGAAGCTTGCTTAAGAATCAGGAGAATTTTGAAAGTTGATAAATACTCAATTTTATTCTAAACTTATAGATGAATTTTAGAGGTGAGATTCTTCGCTTCATTTCATTTCGCTCAGAATGACAGTGGGTCAATTGAAATATTGGGCAAAGCTACAGTCGAAAGCGTAATAATTCCCCTTCTCTGAAGGGGTGGTTTCAAAAAGACACAAATGCTCTCATTAGAAAACATTTGTGCCATAAGTATTAAAAAAGAAGTATCTAAATAATTCCCTCAGCTTCGGAAATCGTATTGAAAATATAATCAGGTTCAGCCTTTTCCAGCGCTGCTCTGTTTTGAGCTCCGGAAAGCACTGCGACAGTGAGTCCACAACCGGCATTTTTGCCCTCTTCAATATCGATCACGGAATCTCCGGCTTTTAAAACCTTTTCAGGTTCCAGGATATTAAATTTTTTCATAGCCAGATTGATCATTTCCGGACTCGGCCTGCTTTCTGAAACATCATCAGCGGTGATTAAGGCGTCAAAATGTATATTTTCTTTCCACTGCAGTTTATCCAAAAGCTGTTGAGCGATTTCATAGGTATAACCGGTATTCAGAACCACTTTTTTATGCTGAGCTTTCATTTTAAGGAGAAAATCTTCCGTTCCGTTGATAGGTTTTACCTCAAGATTCTGATAAGCATCCTTTAGTTTTCCAGAGAAGTTTTCAAAAATAGCAGCAGCATCTTCTTCATTTCCATTGATTTCTTTTAATAAGCTTGTAATAGCTTCCAGTTTTTCCATTCCGGCACAGGTGATAAGTACCTGTTCCAACTTAACTTCATAACCATATTCATTAACAGCTTTAGTTAGCGTTTTATACACTACATTATCTTCATTCACTGTAGTTCCGGCCATATCCAGAACCAATAATTCTATATTTTTCATTGAAATTTATGCGTAAATTTTTTCTATGTTAAACTTAGAGAAGCCTCCGCTTCCTGTCATTCCTTTTCCACCGATACCCGTTACAATATGAATGTTCGGAGAGGGACTGTGTTCAAAAATATCCTTTGTTTTGCATTGAGAATATACTCCAAACCATCTTCTCTGGATTTCATAAGTGGGAAGATCAATGATTTTCTTAGCTTCAAGAATCATAAATTCATCAATTTCCATATTAAGGTCAAAGCCAAGATCGTCTGCATTTTTAGCACTAGCGTATTCGTGGGAATCTCCAAGAATGATAGAACCGTCTAATGCCTGCTTGAACAGGATGTGAACTCCATATTTCTTTTCAAATGAATTCGGATCTTCTAACGATTTGATTTTCTGAAAAGAAGGACATTCACTAAAAGACTCATATCTTCTGATAGAAAGCCCTGTCAGAATGTTTCCCTGAAGAGAATAAATTCCCTGAGGCTTAGTTTGAAGCATTTGAAGCTTGCTTACTTCCAAATCACTTTCATTGAATACGTTAGGATATAATGTTTTGAACTCATGTCCACCACAAATAATGATCTTCGAAGCCATATATTCTTCTCCATCCGCAGTAATAGCGGTACATTTCTGATCGTCTTCATGCGTTTCAACAACCGTAGTATTGTAAATGATTTGTAAACCCATTTTTTCCTGTAAAAGCTTGTGAAGTTTTACAATCATATCTGCTGAATCCACAGAAAGCTCCTGAGGGAAGAATAATCCACCTTTACAGTAATCGGAACGAAGGCCGTCAAACTTCTTGATGCAGTCACTTTTGGAGAATAAAACTGATTCATAATCATTATTTCTGTTGATCTCGTACAGTTCTTCAATAAGCTGAAGTTCCTCATCATTGGATGCGATATAAACAGAGCCGTTTTGCCTGATCGTAAGATCAGCCTGATTATGAAGTTCATTATATATTGCGAGACTTTCTCTTCCGAAGTTTTGCCATTTAAGATCCATTCCGGAAGGAACTACCTGTCCGAAATTTCTTACCGTGGCACCCTGAGGAACAGAATTTCTTTCCAGTAAAGCTACTTTAAGATTTTTCTTCAGGGCATGATAAGCATGGAATGTTCCTAAAATCCCACCTCCCACAACGAGTAAATCAAATTTTGTTGTCATTGTACTATAATTTATAAGATTTTCGAAGTATCGAAATTGATGTATTGATTAGAATTTGAATTAGGTTTTGCTTTTTTTCTAAATGCCAGAAAAGCAATGATTGAAAGAATTAAAACACTGATAGTAATAATATAATTTAAACTAATATAAAAGCTAAGCCAGGAAGTCTGGGACGATCCAAAATTCTTATAAAGAAGGATCAAAACGCTCCCCAGGTATCCAAACGAATCTACAATATAGATCAGAAAGCCTACATTTCCTTTAATATCAAAGGCTGCAATCATTCTGTCAAAGTAAATTCCGTTAAAAGGAATATAACAGATATACATTCCAAAGCCGGAAACGGTCATCCATAAAAATGGAGATAATGTATTCTGTTGGAATAAATAAGTGGAAAGCCCTACAGTCAGAATTCCTGCAAAAAGAATGTAATGATAGTAAGCAAAAGCCTTTTTGTTATTTTTTACTTTCACCATGAAACTCATGATGAGAAGAACCATGATGGCAATCGGGATTTCTGTAAGGGTAAAAATAGAACTGTCAAAACTAAAATGAAGTCCATCCCAGATCTCACGGTTGAAATTATCTCTGAAATCTCTTAAAACAGTAAGACAGATGTAAAGAAAAATAATACAGACAATAGGAACGAAGAATTGCTGAATAAGCGCTTTCCTTTCCGTTCCGTTCAAAGGCTGTCTTTTGCTTTTAAGCATAACATCTTCCTCATTAGGCTTGGGGATTCTTTCTAAAAGGATTCCAAAAAGAAATAATGGAATAATAAAAATCAATCCTGCTGAGAAAGGCATCCAGAATTCTGAAACAGAAAAAGTATCCATCAAAAACTTTCCTACAGACTTGGTGAATCCTGAAGAAACCACAAAGCTTGAGCAAAGGAAAAGCCCGATGATTTCTGTTGTTTTACGGCCTTCAATATATGAAAAGACAATCCCCCAGATCATTCCCAACGGAATCCCGTTCAGAAACATAAAAAGAATGTTGTAAGGAGCAGGAACTACCGCAAATCCTAATAAGGAAAGCTCTGCGATGGCAATAAAAGAAAATAGATAAGTCAGTCTTTTCGTTGGTTTTAATTCGGATATAAATTTAATTCCAATAAACTTGGAAATAAAATATCCTACGGCCTGTGCGATGATAATCAGGATCTTATAATCCACTCCAAAATAGGAGAGCCCTTCAAAAGAAGCTACGGTAAAAGGTTTTCTGAAACCGTACATGCAGAAGTAGATACCAAAGGCAGCAAAGGCAGCCTTCAGTGTTACTAATGTTTTTGTATTGATCGTTCTGGCCATGGTGATGGTTTAGAAGTTTAATTTTATTCCAAGGTTACATCTTACTCCATAATATTCTACCTGTTCAGGACGGTCTTCACTTTTTCCGAAGTGGTAGATCAGAGGTTTATTCAGAATATTATTGATATCCATATATAGTCCCAGATTTTTGGTAAACTGATAAGATCCCCCAAAATCTAAGCTGCTGTATTTTCCATAGTAAGAATCATTGATGTCATCTTCAGCATATTCAACCGCATATTTTCCTTTATAATTGTAGGCCAGTCTGGCATTGAATCCCTTTTGCTCATAGAATAGCTGGATGTTATACAACTCTTTAGCCTGATAAGGAAGGGCAACTTTTCTTCCGCTTGGTTTTTCCATTTCTGAAGTCATAAACGTTGCGTTGACCTGAGCTCCGAAATATTTAAGAAAGCCTGGCAGGAAATCAAATCTTTTGGTAATACCCAATTCAAGACCTCCCAGCCATGCTGCACTACCGTTATTAGGAGCAGAAAACTGTACCCCGTTCATTCCATTATAGTTTCCAATAAAAGAATCCTGAAAAATGGGGTCTGTAATGGATTTATAAAAAACACCACCACTCAGAATCCCAACATTTGAAAAATAATATTCTCCCATCAGGTCAAAATTCAAAGAATAGGTAGGATTAAGGTTGGGATTTCCTCCTTTGAATGCATTATCAGCTTCAATATAAGTTCCGCCAGGAGTCAGATCTCCGAAGTTAGGCCTTGAAAAAGTTCTTGTTGCTGCAAAACGAAGATTGGTCTTATCATTTAAGGCATATTTCAGATGAATCATTGGGAGAACAGCCAGATAATTTTTAGTATGCTCAACTGGTGTTAGCACATCATCAACCACATTATATCCTTTTACTTTTGTATTGGTATTCGATAATCTGATTCCTCCTAAAAAGGTAATTTTATCATTCAGTTTGTAAGTGGCCATCCCGTATGCATCCGCATGTTTTTCAAAAACATCAAAGTTTCTTCCTAGTGCCTTATTGTATTCCAAAGCTTCGGAATCAGTGGTGTTGATCTTTAAATTTCCTTGATTATCATACCAGAACTGGTTCATTCCTCCTGTAGAAAGTACGGGTCCGAATGTATTTCCGATATGAGCATTCATTTCACTTAAATACTTTCTTCCGTTAGGCTGAGTCGTAATATATTGGGTGTAATCAGATAACAGAGGTGCCGTTCCGTTGCTCCAGTTGTAGAAAATATCAGAGAATTTAGCATTACGTTCCTTATCCCTGTATTTGAAACCATACTTTATCGTTAGGTTATCAGAAGCATTAATTTCATGATTAAAAGCTGCTACAATCTTATCTTTTTCTTCTACAAATACTTTATAAAATTCCAGATCAGTAAATCTCATCTGAGTAGCATCCATTTTAAAATCGGGATTGCTGTAGAAACCGAATAAAGCATCCGGATTTTTATAATCTAATTTTCCACCATCAGCTTTCCAGTAGGCTCTTGGCCCATTTCCACGGTCAGCTATATAATCTGGGTTGATGCCTACTCCAGATTGGGTATATTTAATGACATAATAAGAATTGTTCTGTTTATCAGGAATATTTCCATATTTAAACTGGTTATCATAATATGAAAGATCCCAATCAATTTTTCCTTTATTCAAATTATGAACTCCACCTAATGAAACAGAAGTAAGCTCTGTAATCAGTAAGTTGTGAATGTTTTGAAGCTCCACTCTTGCCGTATTATTGGCAGCACTGAACTTATCAAATCGTACTCTGTGTTTGTAATGGGTTTCATCATCAGATAATGTTCCATACATTCCCTTCAGATACAAAGTATTTTTTGGGGAAAGTACATATTCGAAAGCAGCATTAATTCCGGTAGTTTTTCTTACCCCGTTATAATCACGCAGTTCCATTCTGAAAACCCCTTCATCACCACTTCTTCTTGCTTCGAAATTATCCGTTGACCAGTTTCTGATGAAATGGGCAAAATTGAATAAATACCCGAATTTTTTATCCTTTGTTCTCCCTCCATACAAGAATCCAAGATTATAGACTCCTTTATCCGCTTTGGCATTGTAACCACTTCCTAATGTTGCTTTAAACTCCGTTTTCATAGGTGGAGTTTTCGTAATAAAGTTTACTCCGCCACCAATTCCGTCGGCTTCAATATCAGGAGTAAAAGATTTATTGACATGCACATAAGAGATCAGTTCTGTTGGAAAGAAGTCAAAAGCAGTAGCTCTGGAAGTCGTTTCCTCTTCTGCTGTAGGAAGTCTGTTTCCATTGATGGTGGTAGATGCCCAGAATGGAGGAAGTCCTCTTAGAGAAACAAATCTTCCCTCTCCTTGATCCCTTTCAATAGAAACTCCCTGGACGCGCTGTACGGTTTCCGCTGCATTTCTGTCCGGTAGTTTTCCGATTCCGTCAGAAGCAATGACATTGGTAATGTTAATTGCATTTTTCTGTAGATTTAAGGCTCTTGCCTCGGTATTCTTTAAAGTTCCGGTAACCACTACTTCATCAATATTCTTCCTCGGTTGAGATAGCTTTATGGTTCCAAGATCTGTAGTCTCGTCAGATTTTAAATTAACCGTAATATCCGTTGTAGCATAACCAATATAGCTAATTTGTAGGTTGTATTCACCTTCTTTGATATCATTGATTGTAAACTTTCCGTCAACATCCGTGGTTATGTTTTTGGATAAACCTTTTATTTTAACGGTCGCACCGGGGAGCGGCTGGTTGTCATCAAGAACAGTTCCTATAATTAACTGCTTTTGCGCTGAAACAAAAGTGATGAAACAGACAGAAGCAAGGGTAAGTATTTTCTCTAAATTTGTTTTCATTTTTACATATATTAAATTTTTTATGCAAATCACGCTAATAATTTTAATATATATAAATATTTTGTATTAAGTATTATTTAACAAATCAAGCCGGTTTATTACCCAAATTTTACTTTCCAAACATGTATCAAGAAGAAAAGCAAATAAATTGTGGTTTTTATAAGTGTTTTATTTTTAAGGTGTTATAGCTCTGTTGAGAACTGGTTTTCTGAATCAGTATTTTCTGTTGAAATGGAGTTTTTGATTAACATACCGTTCATTTTAAGCCAAAATAAGAAAACCAAAAGTTTACAAATAGTAAACTTTTTGATGGGATATAATTGTGTAGATACTGATAAAATATATTTTTTGCCATGAATGCTTGAATACAATCAACAATGCATAGCTCTAAAAACTATGTATCTGTGTGGTTGAAAAAAAATAACCACATAGGCGCATAGAATAAAATTATTCGTGTATTCGTGGCTAAAAATTCTGTGTAATATGAGGATCTAAGCAGTATAAAAATAAAGAACAAGCATCACGCAGCTTTCATTACTGATGCTTACTGGAACGTGCGGAAACTTTCCATTGAAGTATAGAGAATCGCCTTCTTTCATGATGACTTCTTCATTATCAATGATGTATTTTACTTCTCCTTTCAGAATATATTTGAATTCCCAGGCATCTGTAATAACTTTTTCCCTTTTAGAATTGGGTTCAAGAGTTAGCAATACTGCTTCAAATCCTAAAGAATGAAGACTTTTGCTGAAGATATGCATATATTTAAAGCCTTCAGCTTCAACCTCTTTTTCTATAACCTGCTGGCTTTCTTTAGGAACATAAATGAATTTTGCATTGGACTTTTTTTCCACTCCTTCAAAGAAGTAACTGGCATCAATATCCAGTGATTGAATCAGGTCCAGTAAAACAGGAAGCGAAGGAATTGTTCTTCCATTTTCAATACGGGAAACAAGACCGTTGCTTACATTGGCTCTAAAAGCCAGTTCGTTAATGGTCAGGTTGTTTTTTTTTCTAATATCCTTTAATCTCTTTCCGATTCCTATTAAAAAGTCATTCATGTTGTAGTCAATGAAAAGCAAAGGTAGTATTATTCTATATAGGTTGTATGGCAAAAAGAGGAATTCACAAAAAGGTAAAATTGTAAAAAAGTGAAAAAATAAAAACGTATGGCTCTCAAGCTGAGTAATTATGTTGTTTTTTTACGATGGTAAGAGTAAGCCTCGCTCAGCATAGAATATGGAGCCTATTGCTGAGTGAAACGCTTTTGCGAATATTTTATAAGCATCATTTTTAAGATTCTTTGCGTACATAGCGTTAAAAAAAACAATGAATAATCTTCAGCTCTACATTGTTCTAAAGAAACATCCAGCTTCCAGCCTCCCTCTTCCAGTCTAAAAAAAGCTTTTCCTTCCAATGCTTTTATCCCAATAAAATTTCACTATTTTTGTAAAACTCCTTATTTCATTTATGAAAAAAATAATTCTTATCGAAGACGAAACCAGTGTAGTATCTTTCATTAAAAAAGGACTTCAGGAAAACGGATATGAAATTTCTGTGGCTTTTGACGGCCGTACGGGGGTACAGCTGGTACAGGCTAATGATTTCGATTTGGTTATTTTAGATATTATGTTGCCGGAAATGAATGGATTAGATGTCTGTAAGGAGATCAGGAAAACCAATCAGAGTGTTCCGATTTTATTTTTAACAGCTTTAGGAACTTCTGAAAATATTGTGTTGGGATTAGAAAGTGGGGGCGATGATTATTTAGTAAAACCTTTCAAATTTATTGAGTTGGTTGCCCGTGTAAAATCTCTTCTGAGAAGAAGCCATAATAACGGCCCACAAGAAATTTCGGAACCAGAACCGGATAATGAACATGTATTTCAATTTTCAGATTTAACGGTCAATGATTATACGAAGAAGGTAACCCGCGCAGGAGAAGAAATTACATTGACTTCTACAGAATATAAATTGTTGGTGTATTTCCTTAATAACCCTGAAAAAGTAATTTCCAGAGCTGAAATCTTAGATGCGGTCTGGGGTGTAAATTATGAACTGGGAACCAATGTGGTAGACGTGTATGTGAATTATCTGAGGAAAAAATTGGACAGTCATGACGATAATAAGCTGATTCACACTGTGATAGGAATGGGTTATGTTCTGAAAAAAACATAAAGGATGTTTAACAAAGTGATTACAAATCAGACCAAAACGATGGTGCTTTTAATGTTGGTTTTTACCGTCATTATTTTATTGTTCAGTGGTTTGGTTTATTTTTCAATCGTTAATTTTTCCCATCAGAGGTTTTATGAACTCTTAAAAATTCGTACGGCCACTATTGTTCAGATAGAAAAGAGTAAAGATCATCTGGATCTTCCTGAAAATTATATTCTCAGCAATCTGAATGACGAGGAACTTCCGATGGAAAAAGATTATGTTTTTGCCGTTCCAACAGATTCTAATTTCAAAAAAATCTCTCAGGAAGTTCATATTCCCGATTATTTCTTTAAAAATGTTCTTAAAAAAGGAGAGGACAATTATAATGATAAGGAATTCTATTACATCGGGCAGAGCTTTAAATATGATGATAAAGATTATATTGCTATTGCTTCAGCCAAAAACCATTATGTAATTTATTACCTTGGATTTTTAAAAAGAACACTGCTTACCTGTATTGTGCTCTCTTTGTTTTTCAGTATGATATTCTCTTTTTATCTGTCTAAAACATTATTTAAGCCGATCCTGAAAATAACAGGAAAAGTAAAAGAGATTAGTTCAGAAAATCTTCATTTAAGACTAGAGCCACAGCCTGATAATAAAGAACTTAATGAATTAGTAGACACATTCAACGGGATGCTCAACCGTATTGAAACTTCTTTTGAAACCCAGAATCATTTGATCGGAAATGTTTCCCATGAATTACGAACTCCTCTTACTTCGATTATGGGAGAAGCCGATGTTGCTCTTTCTATAAGCAGAACACCCGAAGAATATAAAGAAACCCTTGAAATCATTCTGGATGAAGCGGAAAAGCTTGACAGAAAGATTAAAGCCTTATTGATGATCGCACAAACCGGGTTTGACGGTAAGATCCAGAAAATGGATAAAGTAAGAATGGATCAGCTACTTTGGGACGTTATTGAAACCCTGAGAAAAATTGATGCCAGAAATAATATCTATCTGGATATCAGTATGCTTCCCGATAATCCTAAAAAATTGAAAGTACAGGGGAATGAGCAGCTTCTACATCTTGCCGTTGCCAATATTATCAGTAACGGCTGTAAATATTCTAATTTCCAGCAGGTGAAAGTTTCCTTGGGAGCTACAGATGCAGACGTTTATATTATTGTAAAAGATAATGGGATTGGAATTCCTCAATCGGAGATGAACAAAATCTATGACCCGTTTTTCAGGGCATCCAATACTAATAATTATGAAGGTTATGGGATTGGACTTCCTCTGGCCAGAAACATTGTAAGAATGCATCACGGTGAATTGATCGTTACTTCCAGTGAGAACGAAGGAACTACCGTACAGATGCGCTTTCCCAATTTTTATAGTACACAAAAAGAGATTGTATAACTTTAAAGATTATAATCAGCAAAGAACTTACTCAAACCTTTATGTTTCTATGTGGTTTTATTTTTTTAACTACAATGGAACATAAAATGTTGTTCCTAAAAACATTTTAAAATCAATAATTGTTTGATAATGTGACTGTTAATTGGGTTTTTGGCTGGTTCTATTCCCAGTCATTTTTTCCCATATTAATACCCCTTAACAATTTTCTAATCTCATTTTAATCTCTTTAATGACATTTTAATTCCATTCCAAAGAACTTCTAATCTGACCGTTCTAGTTTTGTATCATCAAAAAAGATAAACACAATACAAAATAATAAGAACATGGCTAAAACAATTCTAATTGCAACAGATTACTCCCTTGAGTCATTAAACATATTAAAAAAAGTTCTGAGAGAAAAGGATGCTTCTGAAGATCAGAACCAATATAACATCCTCTTGGTTTCAGGATATGATTCAGGAGATTCTATCAGAGATCTTCTATTCAATACTAAGACAACAATTTTCAACAAGATCAGACCTGTAGAGTTCTGTGATGGCTATGAAATCATTAAGAATAAATATCCTCATTTAATTGATAGAATTATCTGTGATGTCTTTACAGGAAGCTTTCAGAGAACATTTAACCAATATGTGGAGGTAAATGCTATTGAAGAAGCTTACTATTCTGATTCTATTAAAAGTAAGGGTAAAGGAAAATTTGATCTTGTTCCTTATATCAAAAAATGCAAAGCGCTTCAATCCGGGGAAATTACCCTTGAGATTAAAGAAAGGCTTCCGGAAAGAGGAAGGCTGGCAGAGATCTTTGTAGAGGTCTAATCATCATCAACACAATCTAAAAAAATAAAAAATGTTAAGAAATTATAGTAACAGCAGAACATTGGGAGACAATATCAGGTTGGGGACGCTGACTGCCTTTACGGCGGGTACTATAAATATTGCATCCCTACTCATATTTCTCTCTTTTACATCCAACGTAACAGGTCACTATGCTATTTTGGCCGCAGAAATCAGTAAAGGAAACTGGTCTCAGGTGGCAATAATGGGCAGCTGGATATTTTTATTCTTCTTCGGAAGCTTCCTATCTAATTTCATTGTGATTAATTTTAACAAAAAAAGTAAGTATTTTGCCCATGCAATGCCTCTGGTACTGGAAATCATATGTTTGTTTGGAGTAGGAGTATATGGACAATTATATTATCAAAAGACATTGGCGGAAACAGAAATTTTAGTAGCAATAATGCTTTTCGCCACAGGGCTACAAAATGGTTTAACGGCAAGTATTTCCAACTTCTCCGTTAAAACAACCCACCTTACGGGAACAACAACCGATTTAGGAATTCTGGTGTCTATGTTTACTCAAAAGAAATACAGGAAAAATGGTGAATTAATTGGAAGAGCAAAACTGTTGATGAGTATTATGGTAGCTTATGTATTAGGAGCTGTATTCTCAGGATTAACTTATTATTATCTGGAATTTAGAGTATTCTATGTCATTAGTGCGTGTCTTATGATTGTGATTGGATATGATGCTTATAAAATTCATGTAAGACACTTCAATACAAAGTACAGATACAACAGAATTTATAAAAAACCGAATCTTTTGGCTTATCTGTATGAAAAGATCCACGGGATTCCTAAAAGTAAAGAGAATAGAAAACTGGTCTTTGAAGACTAGGATTAGATACCTGGTGCAGGGTAAATATCACTATTAATTTTTTGTATAAACTAGCTGGTTCAATCCTCTATTGGTATAAAAGCAATAGGGGATTGTTCTCTATGAAAAGATAATATCACAAACAGTTTGGAGCAGAATTTGCAGAAAGCTGTATTGTTGAAATGTTGATAATTAAATATTAATTCCCGATTTTAATGTTTTAATTCCCATTTTCATTGACTATTTTTGTAAGTTGATTTACGTTTTTATGTCAGATATTATTCAGCTTTTACCGGATCATGTAGCCAACCAAATTGCGGCAGGAGAGGTGGTGCAGAGACCTGCATCCATCGTGAAGGAACTTTTGGAGAACGCTATAGATGCAGATGCAACAAAGATTGAACTGATTATCAGGGATGCTGGGAAAAACCTTATCCAGGTCGTAGATGACGGAAAAGGAATGTCCGAAACAGATGCCAGACTTGCATTTGAAAGACATGCTACCTCCAAAATCAGAGGGACGGAAGATATCTTTAAGATCTCAACAAAAGGATTCCGCGGAGAAGCATTAGCTTCTATTGCTGCCGTTTCACAGGTGGAGCTGAGAACAAAGCAAAAGGAGGCTTCCATTGGAACCAACATATATATTGAAGGTGGAGTTTTCCAGTTTCAGGACCCTATACAGACTGCAGAAGGATCAAACTTCCTGGTAAAGAATCTTTTTTATAATGTTCCTGCCAGAAGAAAGTTCCTGAAAAATAATAATATTGAATTCAGACACGTTATTGATGAATTTCAGCGTGTTGCGCTGGCACATGAGGGATTAGAATTCTCATTGTTTCATGATGATGAAGCTGTTTTCAGATTAAGAAAAGGAAGCCAGATGCAGCGTATTGTAGATGTTTTCGGAAGAAAATTACAACCGCTTTTGATTCCTATCAAAGAGGATATTATCTGGTGTAAACTTCACGGATTTGTTGCCAAACCTGAAGGGGCTAAAAAAGCAAGAGGAGAACAGTTTCTTTTCGTAAACGGGAGATATTTCAAGAGTCCATATTTCAATAAAGCGGTGCAGGAAGCCTTTGAAGGTCTTCTTCAGCCTGGATATGTTCCATCGTTTTTCCTTTATCTGGAGCTTGATCCGGAGAAAATTGATGTCAATATTCATCCACAGAAAACAGAGGTGAAATTTGAAGATGAGCACCTTATTTTCGCTTTGCTGCGGTCCACAATTAAGAGATCACTGGGAATCTATAATGTTTCTCCAAGTCTTGATTTCGACAGAGATCCGGAACTGGATGAAATGATGAATAAACCTATTCCAAGCAAAGGAAACGGTGGTGGTGTTATAAAAATGCCAGAGATAATTGTAGATAGAGATTATAACCCTTTTTTAGAAGAAAAAAATGTGGTACATCCTGAAGAAATTCAGAATCTCACGGAAATGTATCATCAGAATATTACTGCAGAGCCTTCAAAGATCAATTTGTTTGAAGATGAAGACTTTGATGAAGATTTGATGAGATTGCCCAACGGGTATTGGTTATTCAATAAAGGAGATGTTACCCTGATGCTTGATTTGGGAAGAATGCACAGGTTGTTGGTTTCAGAAAATAATAAATCTACCAGGAAAACAAATGCAAATACAAACAGTCATGCCTTGCTGTTCTCTCTGGAGTATCATATGAATGAGATTGAAAAGAATAAATATGAATCCATCAAAAAATATCTTCCTGAGCTGGGGTTTGACATGAAAATTGCTCATGAAAGTGTACTGAGAATAGATTCACTTCCGGAAGGACTGAAAGAAACACAGGCGATGAAGTTCCTGGAAAACCTTTTCGAGATTCTTGATTATAAAACAGAAGGTGAATTTATGCAGTATTATCATAACCAATGGAGCAAAATGCATTCGAAGTCAAGATTTGACTTTATTTATAAAAAAGATGCGGAACAGGTTATCAAAGACTTTACAGCATTAGGCTTCCCTGAGTTTTTGCCAGATGGGAAGAGATGTTTCTATGAAGTTCCGTTTAATGATTTTAAAAACAAATTTTAAAAAATATGTTTAACAATATACCACCCATTACAAGGAATATTATCATTATCAATATTGTAGTCTACTTGATAGCGAATTTTTTATACTATCCAAGTTTATACAATACGCTTTCAGGGTTCTATCCTTTTTCTCCTAATTTTAAATCGTGGCAGATTATTACACATATGTTTATGCATGCTCCATTTAGGGAACCTGGCGGGTTTATGCATATTTTATTCAATATGTTTACATTATTCAGTTTTGGGCCGGTTTTAGAACAGGTTCTGGGCGAAAAAAAATATATATTATTATACTTTGCCAGTGGATTAGGATCGTTTTTCCTATTTAATTTATGGAATTTTGTAGAAGCACAGCAAATCATTTCGGCTTTACAAAGTTTGGGATTAAATACAGATGCTTATATATCTGGGGCAGGGGTACAGCTGTCAGGAAATGCTGATACTGTTCTAAAACAAAGAGATTTACTAGGGAGTTTAGATGCTATTTTAAAAACTCCAATGATGGGAGCTTCTGGCGCTATATTTGGTGTAGTTGCTGCCTTTGCAACACTGTATCCTGATGCAAAAATTGGAATTATGTTTATTCCAGTTCCGATTAAAGTAAAATATTTATTGCCAATTATTGTCGTTATTTCTATTTATTTGGGAGTTTCCGGGAATGGAGGTGGAATTGCTCACCTTGCACACGTTGGTGGTGCTTTAGTAGGCTGGCTTTTAGCTAGAAACTGGAAGAAGCATTTATATAGATTCAATTAATCATTTTCTGTGAAGATTTTCCGACTTATAGTACTGATCCTGCATATAGGAATCCTATGTCTATTGCTGGGTTCTCTATTGAATGCTTATGTCCTGCCTAAAATATTTCCGTGGTTTAATTTGCTGTCTTTAGGATTTCCTGTTCTTATTATCCTGTATATTATCTTAACCGTATTTTGGGTATTGAGCTGGAAAAAAAGAGCTTTTGTATTCATTTTGGTAGGATTAGCATTTGTTAATCCTGTAAAACGATGGGTTAATTTTTCCTCAGAGAAAAAAGAAAGTTCCAGTGCTATAAAAATTGTATCTTTTAATATAAAAGCTGGGCTTATGGGTAGGGACGAGGTATTAAATTATCTCAGAGCTCAAGATGCGGATGTTATTCTCTTACAGGAAGATGGAGGGATGGAATATCCAACACTTAAAGGCTACAATAGAACCAAATCTAATGGAATTTTAACGATTCTGACGAAGTATCATTTATCCAACGAAAAATTAATTTTTTCTGAAGATGAAAGTATGAACTTACAAAGTGGTCTTCAGGCAGATATTGAAATAAAAGGTAAGACGTATAGATTTGTAGACGTTTATCTTTATCCGTTTCAGTTTGAAAAAAAGATGGTTAAACTTGATGGAAATTCCGAAGATAATGAACAGAAAGTAAAGGGCGTTGTAAGAAAGCTTATTCCCACCTTTAAAAAACATCAGGATCAGGTAAGAAAAATTAGTGAAACGATAGAAAATTCACCATATCCGGTGATTGTTGCAGGAGACTTCAACTCTGTTCCTAATTCTTATGAGTACTATCACTTGTCAGACGGTCTTGAAGATGCATTTATGACAGCAGGAAAGGGGAGCGCAACCAGCTTTCATGATTATAAATTTCCGATCCGGATAGACTATGTTTTTTATTCAAAATCGTTGAAGGCTATTTCCTATGCTGTTGACCGTTCTGTCAGTATTTCAGATCATTATCCAGTTGTTTCGAGGATTTCTTTAAACGACAAATAATCATAAAAATAGTTAAAGTTTGGATGCTTGGTAGGGTTTTTGCTTAAAAAAATGGGTACCAAGAATGTTTTTTCATGAAGTCGAATCAGATATTACTATTTATACATATCGCTATTGCTGTTTTACTGCTGTGCACATTGGGGAATGCATGGGTTCCGCCTAATATTTTAGGGAACCTTAATTTACTTTCTCTTGGTTTTCCCTATCTGATATCTGCGCATATCCTTCTTACTTTGGTATGGATTTTCAAAAAAAATAAAATTGCTATCGCTTTTGCACTTGGAACATTACTTTTTTACAACCCAATCAGAAGATGGGTGAATTTTGTTCCTAAATCAGATAAAGAAAAGACCATAAGAGATATCAAAGTTCTTACTTTTAATGTAAAATATGGTGATTACGGATGGGATAAGGTGAAAAACTATATCAAAGAGCAAGATCCGGACATTATTCTGGTACAGGAAAAAGACACTAATCGTGCTTTAAGACAAGATCTTGTAAAATACCCTTCTGTAATCCTAAAAACAAAGCATAAAATTCTAAGACAGGCAGAGATCATAGAAGATAATTCAAGAGGAAACTCTTTCTATGCAGATGTTGACATCAATGGAAAGATTATCAGAATTGTCAATGTGTACCTGGAGCCTTTCAGACTTCAGAAAACAATGTTTACAAAGCTTGATGCTATGGGAATTGGAAATGTATCTAATCTTCTTTCTCATATGATTCCTACTTTTCAGGCTCATGAAGATCAGATTAAAAAGATCAGAAAAGCTATTGACTTTTCTCCTTATCCGGTAATTTTAGCCGGTGATTTTAATTCGGTCCCGAATTCATATGAATATTATAGCCTGGGAAAGGATCTTCAGGATGCCTTTTTAACGGCAGGAAAGGGAAGTGCTTCCAGTTTTCATGATTATAAGATTCCTTTAAGAATTGATTATATTTTCAGTTCAAAATCCATCATTCCACTAAGCTATAAAGTAGATCAGTCTGTGAAATTATCGGATCACTATCCTGTAATTGCAGAATTTCTGCTAAATTAGTTCCATGAAAAATTTATTGTCTGCCATTTTCATTTTTGTACTTCTTTTGACAGCTTGTTCAAAGAAAGAATCTCCAGGATTTGGAGCTGAGCAGGATTTGAAAATTCATTATGATACAATGGCTGTTGATTCTTTCTCCAATGGGGCTGTTACGGTAGATATTGCCCGTAAGATTAAAATGTCTTCGCCTCAGTATCTGGACTCTGTAAAGCAGGCTAAAAAAGCCCTGGCAGAAGAACAAAAACTGAAAGCAGAGCTGGAGAAAGAAAACAAAAAGAAAGAAGAGGATGAAAAGAAAAAAGCAGATGCTGAAAAACAGAAAAAAACTGCTGAAACTCCTCCTTCTACTAATACCAAAACAGAATAAATTCAAAAACATCTTTAAAAATATATAATATGAAAAAGCAAATTCTTGCAGCAATTGCGATCTCAGTATTCACAGTTGCCTGCACAAAATCAACATCAAAGACAGAACAGGTAGAAAATGCAGATGGATCTGTTACTACCACTACTACAACGGTTTCTGAAACATCTCCTCATATGGTTGATTCGGCAAAAGTTAACGAAGCCAAGGAAAAAGTTGATGCCAAATTAGATCAGGCTGGAGATAAGATTGATAATGCCGCTCAAAAAGCTAAAGACAAAATTGATGCTACTGCAGATAAGACAAAACAAGATCTTAATAAAGCAGGGCAGGATATCAAAAATGAGGCTAATAAAGTTGGAAAAGATATCAAAGCCGGAGCACAAGACGCCGGAAAAGATGCAAAAGACGCTGCCAGAAAAGGAGCTGCGAAAGTAGAAGACGCCGCTAAAAAATTAAAAGAAGATTTAAGTAAATAAAAAGAAACCCGCAGTTGATTTTAGCTGCGGGTTTTTTATTGAGTGGAAGTTAGAATAGGAAAGCTTGAAGTATCTCTAACGATTGTATCTAAGACTCTGTTTATGTTTTAATTACAAAGTATAGGTTGTATGAAAGTCTTTTGAGTTTCCATATGCCAGCCCCTGTCTTCCTATGTGCTATTTATTATTAAGTTCTAATAATGGATCTATATATTCCCGGTCGTTACTCAATCTTGGAACTTTATTTTGTCCACCAAGTTTTCCTCTGGATTCCAGCCAATGATAGAATAAGTTGTCCTTTGCAATATGAACAATAGGTCGTCTCAATGTCATATTATTGTATCTTTTCGCTTCATAATCCGAGTTAATTTTTTTCAAATGTTGGTCAAAAGCATCAATGAAGCTATCCAGGTTATCAGGATATTGGCTGAATTCAAAGATCCATTCATGGGCACCTCCTTCATTTTCTTTCATAAAAACCGGAGCCCCTGTGAAATCTGTAATCTGAGCCCCTGTTAGCTCACATGCTGTGGATAATGCAGATTCTACATTGGTAATCATTAATTCTTCTCCAAAAGCATTGATATAATGCTTCGTTCTTCCTGTTATTTTTATTCTGAATGGATTGATAGAAGTAAATACAACCGTATCACCAATCAAATATCTCCACAATCCGCCATTGGTAGTGATCACCATAGCATAGTTTTTCCCGATTTCCACATCTTCCAGACTTACAACTTTTGGATTGGAAAAGTGGAACTGATCCATAGGAATAAATTCATAGAATATACCATAATCAAGCATCAGAAGCATTTCATCACTGTTGGATCTGTCCTGTATTCCAAAGAATCCCTCCGAAGCATTGTATATTTCGTAGTAATTGATGTTTTTTCCGATGATCTTGCGGTATTGCTCCCTGTAGGGCTTAAAACTGATTCCACCGTGAAAAAACACCTCTAAATTAGGCCACAGCTCTGAAATATTATCTATACTGGTCTCGTTCAATACTCTTTGAAGAAGAACCAACATCCAGCTTGGTACTCCAAGGATGCTTCCTACATCTTCGTTTTTTACTTCAGAGGTAATCGCCCTAAGCTTGCTTTCCCATTCGCCCATCAAAGATACCTTCTTACTTGGGGTTGTTGTAATCTCTACCCAGAACGGAAGGTTGTCAATTAAAATCGCTGACAAGTCTCCAAATTTTGTATTAAAATCTGCATATAGCTCAGAACTTCCGCCTAAACGTAAATTTTTATAATTAAAAAGCTGGTTTTCCGGATGATTGTTGGCGTAAATGGAAACCATATCCTTTCCTGCCTTCATATGACAATATTCAAGGCTTTCTGCAGAGATAGGGATAAATTTGCTTTTAGCATTCGTTGTTCCGGAGGATTTAGCAAAATGCTTAATCAGCCCTGGCCAGCTTACGTCTTTTTGGCCTTGTCTTGCTTTTTCAATATAAGGCTCCATTTCTTCATAGGTAACAATAGGAACTTTATTTTTAAAGTCCTGATAGCTTGAGATAGAATTAAACCCGTACTGCTTTCCATATTCCGTATCTTCCGCATGAAACAGTTGGGAAAACAATATACCCTTCTGCGTTTCAATTGGATGATCCATGAAATTCTGTATCTGGTCTATCCTTTGACGGATGAACCAGTTGACTACGGTGTTAAAAAGTGCCTTGGTTGCCATTCCAACAAATATAATGATATTTGAATGTTTAGAGAATTTTTTGTGGGGTTAAATAAAAAAACCGCTACAAATTCTGTAACGGTTTAATATCTAGTTTATTGCTTCTTAGCAATACTCATCATAAGCGGCCTGAAGGTTTGCGGCAATTGCTCCTGCAGGATTTCCTTCAATATGGTGTCTTTCCAGCATATGAACTAATTCTCCATCTTTGAAAAGTGCTACACATGGAGAGCTTGGAGGGAATGGAGCAAGATGCTTTCTTGCTTCTACTACAGCCTCTGTATCAAAACCAGCAAATACAGTGGTTAAATGATCTGGCTTTTTATCTCCAGTTAAAGAGTACACTACTCCTGGTCTTGCAGCACCTGCAGCACATCCACATACGGAGTTAATGACCAATAATGTTGTTCCGGATTGTTTTAAAGCATCTTCTACCTGAGTAGGTGTTGTTAAATCCTGGAAACCTTTATCTGTAAGTTCAGCCTTCATAGGCATTACTAAATCTGTTGGATACATATATTTTGTTTTTTTATCAATGCAAAGTTAAACAATTCTTTACGTTTGTTCAATATATAATAACTATGAATGGATTAGGAATATAAAATTAACCTAATATTAATAATATAACAATATTCATAAAAATGTGAATTAAAATTAGGAATAATGAAATATTATTATTAAATTTGAAATGATTCTGAAAAACAAACGACCATGAAAAAAACATTTAAGGCTTTCCCTCAAGCAATCAATCACTTAATACTGTCTGAAATATGATCGTATTTCAACTCTTTTTTAAAGTTTTTTGAATCAAAAGGACAAATAGACTTTAATATCCAAAAATGAAGCCCGAGACTTAATAGTCCCGGGCTTCTTAATCAAATCGATATGCAAAGGTTGTATATCCTTAGTTATGGAATGAGATACGCATTTATGAGATTCGGAATCAATCTGAATCCAAAATACGGATCACATTAGGAAAGAAGCTTTTTAGCCATCTCAGAAATACTTTTTCCATCTGATTTTCCGGCTAATGCTTTTGAAGCGGCTCCCATAACCTTCCCTAAATCCTTAATAGATTCAGCTCCGGTTTCTGAAATAATGTTCTTAATTTCTGTTTCTAATTCTTCTGAAGAAAGCTGTTTCGGCAAAAACTTTTCAATGACTTTCATCTGAGCTTCTTCTACGTCAGCAAGATCCTGTCTTCCCTGGGCAGCAAACTGCTCAAAAGAATCTTTACGTTGCTTAATCATTCTCTGAAGAATAGCTATTTCCTGTTCTACGGAAACTTCAGCACCTCTAGCTTCTGTTTGCAAAAGAAGAATTTGAGATTTTACAGCACGAAGGGAATCCAGAGCAACTCTGTCTTTCTCTCTCATGGCTGTTTTTATTGCTTCACTTATTGTATTTTCTAAACTCATGGTTTCAAATTTAACAAGGTATCAATGTAACAGTTTACCAATAATTATCGGCATATATTGTTACATTGGTACATTTTTACATTGTTATATTAATTAGTCTACGTCTTTATTTAAAAATCTGTTTTCTCTGATCTGCATAGAACCATTGTTGTCAGACATATACGTGTTGATATTTTGGTCTGAAGCATTGGTGCCATCAATAGAGATGTTTTTTCTCTTGAAAGCAGGAATAGATTCGAATTCACTTGTGCTGTCAAAGCTTTGATAACGGGAATTGAATTCTTTTAATTTATTTCTTCTTTCAATTATTTTGTCTTGGTCGATCGTTTTGTTCACGAAAGTGAATTCAGATTCTTCTGTTTTTGGAGCTTCAATTTCTGTTTTATTTTCGAAAGCAGGTCTTGTTTCAACTTTTGGTTCTTCTTTTTGATAGAAGGTTTCCATTTTCTGAGCAGGTTCTGCTACAGCACTTGCTGGAGCATTAAATTCTGCCTTAGGCTGTCCATAATCTGATTTAGGTTCATTTCTGACAGGCTCATTAACGAAGAAGTTGAATTCAACCGGTTTCTCTTGTGAAGAAGAGTTGTTGAATACATTACCAGATGTTGGATCTTCCTTTTTATTGTCGAAATCGAATGAGAATGATTGAATTTCCAAATCATTTGGATCTTCTTCTTCTTCAATAGAAAGTAAGCTATATTCTTCCTGCTCATCTTCATTTCTCCATCCCTGTTCAGGTGTGTTGATCGTGCTTTCTTCTTTATCAAAGAATTTTATTTCTGTTCTGATCTCTTCTTCTTCAATAATCATTTTCTTTTCGGTAGAAGTCGCATTAAAAGGAGTGTCATGGTCTTCATCATCCAATCTGAAAAGATTTTTTCTACCAAAATCATGTGTTGCTTCAGTGGCAGAATCTCTTTCTTCTCTTGTTTTAAAGGGAGAAGATTTTGGTGTCTCTAAATTGTCATTAAGACTGATTCTGATCTTTTCTGTAGGGCCTGAGAATTTCTTATTGTCATTAGAGAATCCGGTAGCGATAACTAGTACACTTACAGCATCTCCTAATTCTTCATCAGCACCTACCCCGAAAATAATATCAGCAGTATTTCCTGCCTCTTTCTGGATATGATCCATAATGATACCGATTTCGTCCATAGTAACTTCTTCTGCACCACTTCTGATCAACAATAGTACGTTTTTAGCACCCGTAATTTTATTGTCATTCAATAGTGGAGAATCCAATGCCTTTCTTACGGCTTCTTCAGCTTTATTTTCACCTGAAGCAGAACCTGTAGACATCAGTGCAGTTCCTGAGTTTTGAAGTACAGATTTAGCATCTCTAAAGTCAATGTTTACATCAAAATAACCGGTAATAACTTCTGCCATACCTTTTGCAGCATTGGCTAATACTTCATCAGCTTTGGAGAATCCCTGTTTAAATCCAAGGTTTCCAAATTGCTGTCTCAATTTATCGTTGTTGATGACAATTAGTGAATCAACATTATTTTTTAATTTATCAAGTCCGTTTTCAGCCTGTTCCAACCTTCTTTTTCCTTCGAAGCTGAAAGGTACGGTAACAATACCTACGGTTAAGATTCCCATATCTTTTGCTACTTTAGCAATGACAGGAGCGGCTCCGGTACCTGTACCACCTCCCATTCCGGCAGTGATGAATACCATTTTAGTGTTTTGTCCCATGGCAGCCTTAATATCTTCAATACTTTCGATGGCTGATTTTTCTCCTACCTCAGGGTCAGCCCCTGCTCCTAAACCTTCAGTAATAGTAGTTCCTAATTGAACTTTATTAGCAACAGGGTTATTATCAAGGGTCTGAGCATCTGTATTACAAATCACGAAGTCAACCCCGTGGATTCCTTTTTCATACATGTGCTTTAGAGCATTGTTTCCTCCACCTCCTACACCGATTACTTTTATGATGGATGAATTTCCTTTTGGTAGGTCAAATGAAAATCCTTGTGTACCTATATTTTCCATAACTATACTTTTAATAATTATAATTGATAATTGACTGATGATAATTGATAAGGAAAAGATCGTTTATCGCTTATCATTCATCATTTATAATTTACTCTACTTCTTCAAAGAATTTTTTTACTTTTTCCATAAGCGACTGCCCAAAGGTCAACTTCGCTTTTCTGTTTTCCTGCTTTTGATCGGCAGCCAACTGTTCCTGAACTGGTGTTGCGGTATGTTGAACAGGTTGAACAGTTTCTGTTTGTACAGCGGCTGTTTCAGGCTTAGTTTGCTCTTTTACAACCTCTTCTATATCATCAACAGTCTGTTTTTTATCTCTGATCTTCAAACTTTCCATCAGTAACCCAATAGACGTAGCAAATTCAGGGCCTTTCAGGTACTGATTTTTATCGTTAGCAATATATTCATTTGCAAAACCGATTCTACTGTCAAAACCAGTGGTATAATTGGCTAGCTGTCTAAGGTGTTTAAGATTTGATCCACCACCTGTCAGAACGATTCCAGCAATCAGTTTTTTCTTTTGTTCAAAGGCTCCGTAGGCTTTAAGCTCGGTATTAACCATTTCTAAAACTTCTTCTACTCTTGCATTGATGATCTGAGCAAGGGTTTTTAAAGAGATTTCCTTATCTGGCCGCCCATGAAGACCCGGAATTGTTACAAAAGTACTGTCTTTTTCTAATTCTGGAACAGCCGAACCGAATTTTACTTTCAATTGTTCTGCATGTTTTTCAATAATGGAGCAGCCTTCTTTAATATCTTCCGTAATAATTCCGCCTCCGTAGGGAATTACGCAGGTATGACGGATGATATTGTCTTTGAAGATGGCAATATCTGTAGTTCCCCCTCCGATGTCTACAATGGCAACTCCCGCTTCTTTCTCTTCTTTGGTAAGAACAGCTTCAGAAGATGCTAATGGTTCTAAAGTAAGGGCTTCCATTTCTAATCCGGCTTCACGAACACATCTTGCAATATTTCTGATGCTGCCCATTTGCCCAACTACTACGTGGAAGTTAGCTTCTAAACGCTTTCCGTGCATTCCGACAGGTTCCTGAATTTCCCCTTCGGAATCCACTTTATATTCTTGTGGAAGTACATGGATAATTTCTTCTCCAGGAAGCATAACCAGTTTCTTGACCTGATCTTTTAACGCTTCAATATCATCATCTGTGATGAATTTATCTGGATGTTCACGCATAATATAATCGGAGTGCTGCAGAGAACGGATGTGTTTTCCTGCAATACCTACCGTAACTTTGCGGATAGGAACCCCAGCACTTGATTGTGCCTCGGATACTGCAGCCTTGATTGAATTAATAGTTTGTGAAATATTATTCACAATACCTTTATGAACACCAAGACTTTTAGCTTTTCCTACACCGAGAACTTCTATTTTCCCGTGTGCATTCCTTCTTCCGACAATCGCGACTATCTTTGTTGTCCCGATGTCCAGACCTACTGAATACTCTTGATTTTCCATTTTTATATCGATTTGATTTTTTCTACTTTTTCCATGCAGAACCAAGTCCTGCTTTGTGTTAAATGGCTCTTTTGAGACTTTTTTTATTCTATTTTCACCTTTGGTTTCGGCTTTGGCTTGGACTGTGCCGGGGCCGTTGTTTTTTTCTCTGTTTTCTTTACCTGCGTTTTAGGTTTTGTGCTCTCTTTCGGTTTTACCGGGATTGAGCTTGTTTTTTTTATTTCTGCAATCTTTGGCTTTGCATCTGCTTTTTTGGCCGCAGCGGTAAGCGCAGGAGCTTTTGCCATTTCTAATTTGCCTGCCTTCAGGATACTGTCATTTTCCTTGAAGTGAGGATTTAGAGTGGTTACAATCTGGTTCTGATATTTTACAGAAACCATGTTGTATTTTTGAGGATCCTGATAGACCAGGTATTTTTCCACAAAGGTTTTAAATCCTTTTACTTTAAAATCAATATTATCAAGATCTCCAATTTCTACTCTATAGTTTCCTTCGCTGGTCAGAAGATTATAGCTGTCTTTGCTTTTTGAAATTCCAATAAAAAATTTCTTGCTGAAGTCATCTTTATCAATTTTTCCAACCAGTTCTGCAAGTTTTTCATATTCATCTGACTGTACATTTCCTGTTACCAGCATACAAGGATGTGAATAGGTTCTTGAAATAGGAAATTCAATTCCTTTTTCGTCTACATAAAAGTCTTTTCCGTCTTTATTAAGTCTAAATATCGGAACTCTCTGTTTGATATCAAGATTCAATTTTCCATTTAAATTCAGATAGACATTGGCACTGTCTACAGCCGGAAGTGCATTGATCTTTTTTTCCAGAGCCGGAATGTTCAAATCTCCTACTTTTCCTGATGGGTTTTCCTTTCTTACAATTTCCCTGATGTCTTTTTCATCAACAAAGTAAACCGGAGTTTTTTCATTCATTTTTACAGAAATCTTATTATCTGTAATCTTTTGTCCACCGAATCTCTTCAATGAGAAACTCAGTAACAATCCAAGGATGATTACCGTGATAACAATTTTTAATATTCTGTACTTATTTTTCATACATTTTCTGTATTCATGTATTTATGTAAAATGTATTCATGAATACGTAAATACATTATTACTTTTTACAATTTATTTATCCATTCACAGATTGGGTCGTACAGAGTATCTATATTCCCGGCTCCTACGGTGAGAAGGATGTCAAAGTCTTTTTCTTTTATTTTTTCAAAAGCATCAGATAAAGTTGATACTTCTTTTTTGTCTAATGTTACTTTGTTCAACAACCAGCTTGAGGTAATTCCTTCAAAATTCTCCTGAAGTTCTCTTGCCGGATAAATGTCCAATAAGATCAATTCGTCTGCCTTACTCAGACTTTCTGCAAATCCGTCTGCAAAATCTCTTGTTCTGCTAAACAGGTGCGGCTGGAAGGCTACCAATAATTTTTTATTGGGGTAAAATGTTTTAATAGAGCTCATTACCGCATTAATTTCTGTAGGGTGGTGAGCATAATCATCAATATAAATTTTACCGTTTTCGTAAAAATGCTTGGTATATCTTCTTTTAATTCCTTTAAAGTTGGCAATTGCTTTTTTCAGCGTATCAAAATCTACGCCCAAATTATGCAAAATTGCCAATGCTACTGTAGCATTTTCCACATTATGGATTCCCGGGATTTCCCAAACAAAATCTTTTATTGTTCCTGTTGGAGTATGGAAGTCAAAATAAATCTTATCATGATCCATTCTCAGGTTATCCGAATAGTAATCAGCTTTTTCGTTTACAGCGTAAGTCTGATGGGCTCTTCCGATTTCAATTCCTTTTCTTACAAATAGTTGTTTATCTTCAGGAACTAGGGCTGCAAATTGTCTGAAGCCTTCTTCAATATGGCTTTTATCTCCATAAATATCCAGGTGGTCTGCATCCGTTGAAGTCACTACTGCCCAATCCGGAGAGAGGTTCAGGAAGCTTCTGTCATATTCATCTGCCTCCACCACTGAATAAGTGGAACCATTGTACAGAAAGTTTGACTTAAAGTTCTCAGAAATTCCTCCTAAAAAGCATGAGAACGGTAAGTTTGCTTCTTTGCATAGGTGAGAAACCAAGGTAGAAGTAGTTGTCTTCCCGTGGGTTCCAGCTACTGCGATACAGTCTGTATTTTCGGTAATTAAGCCTAGAACTTTTGCACGTTTCAACACTTCAAACTGATTTTGATTGAAGTAATCTAAAATTCCAAGTGTTTTGATGGCGGGAGTATAGATTACCAATGTGTTTTCTTTTTGAAGAGATGTTATTTTCTCATCAATAAGATCTTCGAAAACAATATCGATTCCTTCCTCCATAAGATTTTGAGTAAGCTTGGTATTGGTTTTATCGTAACCCAACACCTTTTTTCCGGATGCATGGAAATAACGCGCTAATGCACTCATTCCGATGCCTCCGATTCCAACGAAGTAAAAGTTTTGATATGTTTCTAAGTTCTTCATTATTTATTAAAAATTTTCATTTGTCATTGCATTGGCTACGCCAAATCTGTGATTTCCGGGGAACGAGAAATCTCAATAATTGAGATTCTTCACTTCACTACGTTTCGTATGACAAACCTTACATATTTATCTTATTATTTTAAATATCTCATCTACAATCTCTTTTGTAGCATCTGGCTTAGCAAAATACTCAAGATTGTCGGACATTTCTTTTCTTACGCTTTCATTTTCGCAGATTTCTGATAATGTATTCCAGAATTTTTCCTGCATTTCAGAGTCTTTTACCATTCTGGCTGCATTTTTTTCAACGAGATTCATGGCATTTTTGGTTTGATGGTCTTCCGCTGCGAAAGGGAAAGGAACCAACAATACCGGTTTTTGTGCTACAGCCAACTCTGAAATGGCAATGGCTCCGGCTCTTGAAACGATGATATCTGCCGCGGAATAGGCCAATTCCATGTCTTTGATAAATTCACGGATTTGGATATTGCTGGTGTCAATATCTTTTGTTTCTTCAATAATATCTTTATAATCAAGCTTTCCTGTCTGCCAAATCAGCTGATAATCTTTGTCAACAATTTGTTTTAAATGAGATTTCCATGCATTGTTTAATGTTCTGGAGCCTAAAGATCCACCTACCGATAAAATGGTAAGCTTATCTTTATTTAATCCCATTTTTTCTTTTGCCTGAGCCGTGCCCTGCATTCCTGAAATAATAACAGAACGGATCGGATTTCCAAGAAATTTTATCTTTTCTGCCGGAAAGCCTGCTACTTTAGGATAGGCTGTAAATATGGCTTTAGCTGCTTTGCTCAAAATCTTATTGGTGACTCCTGCATGAGCGTTCTGTTCCTGAATAAACACCGGAATGCCTAATTTGGTGGCTTCATATAAAGCGGGTCCACTTGCAAATCCTCCTGTTCCTATCGCAACATCCGGTTTAAATTCTTTGATGATCGCTTTTGATTTGTTTAAACTTTTTAGAATCTTGAAAGGGAGTCCTAAATTAGATAAAAGGTTTCCTCTGTCGATTCCGGCGATATCAATTCCTTCAATTTTGTAGCCTGCTTGTGGAACTTTTTCCATTTCCATTTTTCCGTTGGCTCCAATGAACAAAAATTCTGCATCAGGAAATCTTTTCTTGATCTCATCAGCGATGGCGAGGGCAGGGAAGATATGTCCTCCTGTTCCTCCGCCTGATAGTAATACTTTTAATTTTTTGTTCATTTTTATAATAGGACTTTGTCCAATTTTTGTTAAATCGTCCCTCCGGGACTTTTTTAGTTTATGCGATATCGTTTATTTCTGCTATACTTTGTTTTTTGCCCATTCCTTCTTCATCATAAATCTGAATTCTGGAGCTTATATTTAAGATAATTCCTAACTGTAAATAGGTTACCAGCATGGAGGTTCCTCCATAACTTATCAATGGTAATGGCTGTCCCGTTACCGGGATCAGATTAATGGCAACAGCAATATTTACTGATAGCTGTATAAAAATCATTACCCCGAGACTGAGCACCAGCAATGATCCAAAAAAGGCCGGCATTTTACTTGCTATCATCACAATCCGGATCATCATAATCAGATAGAGACTAATCAGGAAAGCTGCTCCAATTACTCCATATTCTTCTACAATAACTGCGAAGATAAAGTCGGAAGCAGATTGTGGCAGCATTTGTTTCAATGCACTTTTTCCAGGTCCCATTCCAGTAATTCCACCGTGTACGATAGCAGCTTTGGCCTGCATTACCTGATAATTCTTGGCTTTTACACTTTCATCATCTGTATCTGCCGATTTTGCTTTACTTGATGTAAATGTCTCAATACGGCTCATCCATGTATGAACACGGTTTCCGCCGATCATGTTGGTATTCAATGCAATCAAAAGGAAGAATACAATGGCTACAAATGAGGCTGAAATAAAGCCAGCAATGTATTTCCAATGAAGCTGTCCGACAATCAAAACAATTACTGAAACCATCAGAATCATTAAAGCGGTAGAACCGTTATCTTTCGCTACCAGTACAAAAACAAGAAGAATGGGTCCGAAAATATACATGATATTCTCTATTGGAAGCCTTTCTCTTGTGATCTTCTTGGTTAAGTATCTGCATAAATAGATAATCAACATCAGGAAGGCGAATGATGACGGCTGAAAGGAGATGGGTGTTCCCGGAATTTTTAACCATCTGGAAGCACTGGCTCCATCAATGGTTTGTCCGGTAAACATCGTAACAATCAACAAAACGATCATCAATCCCAGCAGGATACTGCTGAGCTTTCCGATGTATTCGTATTTTATAGTTCCTACAAGCCGCATAATGGCTAATCCCAAAACTACAAAGAACATATGTTTGATAACGTGACCTGTTGTGGTTCCGTTATTTACGATATATTCCAGGTTTGAACTTGCAGAGTAAACGGGGAAAATAGAAAAAATGGAGATCACAAGAATGACCATCCAAAGTACTTTATCGCCCTTTAGAAATTCAAATCTGGTTTCTGTATTCTGCTCGTCCATAATTAATGCTATTGGCTTCTGGCTAATGGCCATTGGCTTTTAATACCTGATCTTTAAACTGACGTCCTCTGTCTTCATAGCTTTTGAATAGATCAAAGCTTGCACAGCATGGGGAAAGTAGAACAGTATCTCCTTTTTTAGCTAGTGATTTTGAAATTTTCACAGCTTCTTCCATGCTTGATGTGTCATAGATGAACTCCTTTTTATCTTTGAAGAAATCTATAATTTTCTTATTATCAATCCCAAGACAAACGATGGCCTTTACTTTTCTTTTGACTAGATCTTCAATTTCGGTATAGTCATTTCCTTTATCTAATCCTCCCACAATCCATACGGTTGGGGTTTTCATACTTTCCAAAGCGTAGTAAGTTGCATTCACATTGGTTGCCTTACTGTCATTGATGTATTTTACACCGTCTGTTTCCGTTACGAATTCCAATCGGTGTTCTACAGCCTGGAAGGTCATTAATGAATGTCTTATACTTTCGTTGTTGATTTTCAGTATCTTACCTGCGATAGAGGCTGCTAAGCTATTAGCCACATTATGGTTTCCAAGTAGCGATAATTCTTCAACTTTCATTGAGAATTCATCCTTCATTTTTACCACAATCTGATCGTCGTTTACAAAACCTCCTTCGGGAAGTTGTTCCTTTGTGGAGAAAGGAATCATCTTCGCTTTTATTTCTAGCTTTTCAAGTAGATTTTTGCTCATTTCATCATCTTTGTTATAGATGAAGAAGTTATCATTTTCCTGATTTTCAGCTATTCTGAATTTCGCCAATGCATATTCTTCATAGTTGTAGTTGTACTGATCCAGGTGATCCTGAGACAGGTTCAACAACAAAGAAATGTAAGGTCTGAAGTTCTGAATATCATCCAACTGGAAAGAACTTACTTCCAGCACGTAATATTCATGATTTTCATCTGCAACCTGTTTTGCAAAGCTGTAGCCAATATTTCCTCCTAAACCTACATTTAATCCGTCATTTTTCAGGATATAATAGATTAGGGAAGTGGTGGTTGTTTTTCCGTTGCTTCCTGTAATGGCAATGATCTTAGCATCCGTAAACTCAGAAGCAAATTCAATTTCTGAGGAAAGTCTTATCCCCTTTTCATGAATTTTATGGATAATTTCTGCTTTTTTCGGGATTCCCGGGCTTTTTACGATCCAATCTGCATTTAAGATTCTCTCTTCATCGTGGTTTCCTTCTTCAAATTCAATTTCATTTTCAGTAAGAAACTGCTTATAGTTATCTTTAATGGCTCCTTTATCTGAAAGAAATACTTTCAGACCTTTTTTCTTAGCCAAATAAGCAGCCCCACATCCGCTTTCTCCTCCTCCTAAAACAACTATTTTCATATTATTTTGATTTAATGATTAAAAGACTCAGTCTTTTAATTTTTAAATTAAGGTTTATCTCATTTTTAAGGTGATCAGACAAACAATTGCCAATATTACTCCAATGATAATCATTCTGTTGACGATTTTACTCTCATGAAATCCGTCTTTCTGATAGTGGTGGTGCAATGGTGACATTTTGAATAGTCTATTGTTTTGAGCATATTCCAGCCCGTATTTTTTCTTTCTGTATTTGAAAACGATTACCTGAAGCATTACGGATAGGTTTTCTATCAAGAATATTCCACATAAAACAGGAATCAATAATTCTTTTCTTAAGATAATGGCTAAAACAGCAATTACTCCTCCTAGCATCAAACTTCCTGTATCTCCCATAAAAACCTGAGCAGGATAGGTATTGTACCAGAAAAATCCAATTACTGCTCCTACCATTGCGACTGCGAAAATGGTGGTTTCACCCATATTTGGAAGGAACATGATATTCAGATAGTCTGCAAAGATGATGTTCCCTGAAAGATAAGCGAAGAGGGCAAGGGTAAGCAGTATAATGGCACTGGTCCCTGCTGCGAGGCCGTCTATTCCATCAGTTATGTTGGCGCCATTCGAAACAGCTGTTACAATGAAAATTACGATAGGGATAAAGACAATCCATGCCCATTCGTGGGCATCTTTTTCATTCATCCAAAATAGGATACCGCTATAATCAAACTCATTGTTCTTTGCAAAAGGTACTGTAGAAACTGTGATTTTCTCTGTAGGCATGAAATTCTGCTCTACATTGTTTCTGTTTACTACTTTTGCATCAGCATATTTTCTCTTAACAGTAATGTCCGGGTGGAAATACATTGTAACTCCAACAATTAAGCCTAATCCTACCTGTCCTACAATCTTGAATTTGCCGCTTAGTCCATCTTTATTTTTCTTTATTTTCTTTAGATAATCATCCAGGAATCCGATGGCTCCCATCCAGAACATTGAAACCAACAGTAAGACAATATATACGTTGGTAATTCTTGTGAACAACAACACCGGAATAATGGTTGCCAAAATAATAATAAGCCCTCCCATGGTAGGAGTTCCTTCTTTTTGTTTCTGGCCATCCAATCCAAGGTCACGGACTAATTCACCCATTTGTTTTGTTCTTAGATAGTTGATTACTCTTTTTCCATAAACAAGAGCAATAACTAAAGAGAACAACACAGCCATTCCGGCACGAAAGGAGATGTATTTCAACAATCCTAAGCCCGGAACGTGAATTCCATGGTCGGTTAGATATTCGTATAGATAGTATAGCATGTTTCTGTTTTTTATTATTTAAAAATTTAATTTATTTAAAGATTTAAAGATTGGTTTTCTCAATATTTTCACTTAAATACTTAATAAAGTTTGATATGTTTGAAGAAATTTCTCTCGAAAGAGTAATGATTTCTTCTGCTTTATTTTTGTCACCTAATTTTAATCTTTTACTTACAATCAGCATACTCCTTACTTCAGCACAGCTGCCTTTTGCAATTTTTAAATATCTAATAAATTGTCTGTTATTGTTATATTCTGAGCCTTCTGCAATATTGTTGCTAATTGAAAAACTCGCTCTTTTTATCTGGTTATTAAATTCAAATTCTTTTTCAAAACTTTGACTTTGAAGAAATGAATAAACTTTTTCAATAAGATCTAAACTTTTGATATATACTGGGAAATTTTCAAAATTCTTTGTCATTATCAAATTATTAAATCTTTCAATGAATTCAATCTTTCAATTTACTTGGACATTAATTTCCAAAGCTCATTAATTACTTCTTTGTCATCAAAATGATGTTTCACACCATTTATCTCCTGATAATTTTCGTGACCTTTTCCGGCTACAAGAATAATATCTTTAGGTTCTGCGAACTTTATGGCCATTTTTATGGCTTCTTTTCTATCTGGAATTGAAGTGTATTTGCTGAAGTTCTGAGGTTCAACACCTGCTTCAATTTCCTTGATGATTTGTCCCGGATCTTCTGTTCTCGGGTTATCTGAAGTGATGATTGCCAAGGTTGATTTCTTGGTGGCAATATTCCCCATTTCAGATCTTTTAGAATGATCTCTGTCTCCTCCGCAGCCGAAAACGGTGATTAATCTTTCGTTTTTGGTTCTGATATCATTAATGCTGTCTAAAATGTTTTCTAAAGCATCCGGAGTATGTGCATAGTCTACGATAAAGAAAATTCCACCGTCTGATTTTAAAGTTTCAAATCTTCCGGAAACTCTTTTTAGCTTGCTGATAGCTTGTAGGATTTCGTCCTCTTCAAAACCAAGTTCTTTTGCAATTCCAAATACAAGCAATAGATTGTATACGTTGAATTTACCCGTCAGTGTTGTCCAGAATTCTTTTCCGTTGAAGTTTAGCAACATTCCGTTGAAATCCACTTCCAATAGTTTTCCGTGATAATCTGCCATTGTTTTCAAAGCATAAGACTTCTTTTTAGCCTTTGTGTTCTGAAGCATGACATTCCCATTTTTGTCATCTACATTGGTGATGGCAATGGCTGTATCTTCTAATTCATCAAAGAATCTTTTTTTTGTTTTTAAATATTCTTCAAATGTTTTGTGATAATCTAAATGATCATGGGTAATGTTTGTAAACCCGGCTATTTTAAAGTGTAGTCCCTCGATTCTGTTTTGAGCAATTCCGTGAGAACTTACTTCCATGAAAGCAAATTCACATCCTTTCTCAACTGCTTCAGCTAAAATTTTGTTGATGGTAATAACATCCGGAGTGGTATGAGTCGCTGGAATAATTTCTTCACCGATTCTGATTTCAACGGTTGATAATAAAGCAGAATCATATCCTAAATTTCTGAAAACATCAAAAAGCAGGGTGGAAACAGAGGTTTTCCCGTTTGTTCCTGTAACTCCTATCAGTTTCAGTTTTCTGGATGGATTTCCGTAGAAGTTCGAAGCAAGATGACCTAAAGCTTTAGCAGAATCTTTAACCTTAATATAGGTTACGTTTTCTGTCAGTGTTTCAGGAAATTCTTCACAAACAATCGTTGTTGCTCCTTTCTCAATAGAAGATGCAATGAATGAATGTCCATCCACCACTGTTCCCCTCATAGCAATGTAAAGAGAGTTTTCTGTAACCTTTCTGCTGTCGAACACCAGTTCGGATACTTCACGGTTGTTATCACCGTGGATTTCTATTACTGGGATTCTGTTTACTAATTCTGTTATTATCATTTTATATCAATAGGACTTTATCCTATTTGGGCTTAAGTCGTCCCTTTGGACTCTGTTTTTTAATTCTGTAGAGATAAATATATTCTCTGGTTCTTACTGATCGTTGTCCCTTCTAATGGGAATTGTTCTTTGATTCGGCCAACTCCTTTAAAATCGACACGGTATCCTAAGTTTTCCAATTGTGGGATGACATTTTTACCAATCAATCCTACTACATTGGGCATTTGCTTATCATTGACTGCTACTTTTACATTAGGTTCCACCATTTTGCTCAGGTTTACCTTTTTATCAACGAGCATTTCCTTTTCAATGTTTTGCGGTGTTTTCAGGAAGGTTTTTCCTGCTATTTCCTTAAACACCGGTGCTGCTACGGGGCCTCCATAAAACCCAATTGATGTATTGGGTTCGCTTACCATCACATAACATGTATATTTTGGAGCATCAGCCGGATAGAATCCTGCAAATGATGCACGGTATTTCATGGGTCCTGGAAGCCAATATTCAAATCTTGCGGTTCCTGTTTTTCCTGCCATTTTAAGGTTAGGAGTGAAGATGCTTCGTCCTGTTCCTTTTTCTACAGCCTTGGTTAATGCACTGGTCATCATTTTGATGGCCTTTTCAGATGCCATTTTGTTCACCATTACCTCAGGTTTTGCTTTGTACATCACCTTTCCGTCCTTCATGATCTTATCGATGAATAATGGCTTAAGCATTTTGCCTCCATTGGCTACTCCGTTGTAGAAGCTTGTAAGCTGTAACAGGTTAATGTTTGAAGAGTATCCATAAGAGATAGAAGCTAATGTGGCTGCATTCCATCTTTTATTTTCCGGAGTTACGATCTTTGGTTTTGTGATTCCTGGAAGTTCGATGTCCATTTTGTCAAATAATTTCCAACGTTTTAAGTGGTCCAGGAAAATCTGTGGTTTTTCAGCATAAAACTTTGTGATTAGTTTTGCTGTTCCCACGTTACTGGATTTGGCCAAAACATCACTGATGTCGTAAGTTCCACCACCATGGCCGTCAGAAATTCTTTGTTTTGCATATGTCCAAACCCCGTTTCCTACATTTACTGTTGTGTTTTCATCAATAAATCCATCATCCATTGCTGCTAGAAGTGAAATGGTTTTAAAGGTGGATCCCGGTTCGATGTTATCTTTTAACGCATAGTTATAAGAATCTTCATATTCTCCTGATTCTGTTCTTCTTAAGTTAACCAAGGCCCGTACCTTTCCGGTTTCCACTTCCATTACAATTACGGTTCCGTGTTTGGCTTCATAATGGATGAGCTGCTTCTCTAGTGCAGAGTGTGCAATGTCTTGAATTCTAAGGTCTAAGGTTGTATATACATCTTCTCCGTCAATGGGCTCCTGAACTTTCCAGAAGTCTATAGGCTTCCATTGGGAAGAGTTGATTCTTTGTTCTAATCTTTTTCCGTCTGTCCCGGTTAAATATTTTGAGAAAGCTCCTTCTAATCCGGATTTAAGTTCGCCGTTATCCATACCGATAGTTCCGGCTCCAATTTCTGAAGTAGCAAGTTCTCTTTTGTAATTTCTGTCTACAATGAAACCGCCTTTATTTTTACCCTTTTTAAAGATTGGGAAGTTTCGGATTCTATCATACTGGTCAAAATCAAGTCCTTTTACCAGAGTGTAATATTGGTTTTTCTTTTTCTTCTGTTCGTCAAATTTTTGTCTGAACTCTCCTCTGGATTTCCCAAACATTTTGCTTAGAGAATCGGTTAAAGCTCCAATGTTATTGCTGTAGATCGTATCTTTCATCGTTTTGAAATCAAGATAGATGTCATAGCGCATTACGGTTGTGGCTAAAATAGAACCATCAGAAGCAAATAAATTACCGCGGGCCGCCTTTAAAGTGGCTTCTCGATAGTTTTTGTTAATGTAATCATCTTTAATTTCCTGAACATTGGTATTCTGAAGGATAACAATCCTTGCCAAGAACATTACAAACACGCACAAAGCTACCACTGCAAAGAGGTAGCCCCATCGTAACGTTTTTTTACGTTTGTTGTCGTATTCATTTTGCTTTTGCATCTGTACTGTCCAGTTTTATTAGCAATTTATGAGGATGGTTTTCTAAGGTCATTAATGAGTCCCGTGCAACCTCTTTCCCCAGCTCTGATTCCATTTTTACCTTGATTAGCTTACTCTGGGCGTAAGCGTTTCTCGATTTATATTCTTCTGTTTCTTCCTTTAAGGCGTTTACAATTTTAATTTTCTTATTGACGAGATGGTTACTGTAAATCATAGCCATCATCAGGATAAACAACAAGAGAAAATACCTGTAATGTATTTTGATCTCATCACGATTCAGAAAGTTTCCTTTTATAATGTCTATAAAAGTGAGTCTTTTCTGTGGGCGATTTGTTGTTCTTTTTGCCAATTTAATTCAATCAATTTGCATTGTACTGGTTCACTTCGTTGTCAATTTTATTTTTCAATTCACTATTGACAGTTTATTCACCTTTAAACTTTTATTCCTGTTCTCATTTTAGCACTTCTTGCTCTTGAGTTTTCTTCAATCTCCTTATTGTCAGGAATGATTGCTTTGCTCTTCATCAATTCGAATGCCTTTTTATAATTTCCGTAGATATCTCTTTCCGGCTCTCCTTCAAACATTCCATTTTTTAGGAATCTTTTTACCAATCGGTCTTCTAAAGAGTGGTAAGAGATTACTACTAATCTTCCTTCCGGTTTTAAAATGTTGAAAGCCTGTACCAGCATTTCTTTCAATACTTCAAGTTCTTGGTTAACTTCTATTCTTACTGCCTGAAATAGCTGAGCATAGAACTTATTTACCTTATGAGGAGGAATGTAGCTGAAAAGCTTTTTCAAATCCTCTGTGGTATTTATACTTTTTGTTTTTCTATGATGAACAATTTCCCTTGCCAATTTTCTTGCTTCTCTTAATTCTCCATAGTAATAGAAAATATCTGCAAGTTCTTCCTCGCCATATTCATTAATCACTCTTTTAGCGTCAAGACCTTGCATAACATTCATTCGCATGTCTAAAGGAGCATTGCTTCTTGTAGAAAAACCTCTGTCTGCTTCATCAAACTGATGAGAAGAGACTCCCAAATCAGCCAAAACACCGTCAACCTGAGGAATACCATACATTAATAAAGAGTTTTCCAGAAATCTGAAATTCTGATTGACAAGTGTAAACCTGGGATCATCAATTGTATTTTTAAGCGCATCCAGATCCTGATCGAAGCTGAACAGTTTTCCTTTTTCAGAAAGTCTGGTCAAAATCTCTCTTGAGTGGCCACCACCTCCAAAGGTGCAGTCCACATAAATTCCGTCAGGATTCGTCACCAAATCATCTACACTCTGCTTCAACAAAACGGGGTTATGATACATGCTTAATTGTGTTTTTTATTAAATAAAATTTTTAATAACCTCTACAGTTATTCTTCGTCAAAAGAGCCCATCACATCTTCGGCAAGGCTCGCAAAATCAGTTTCATTGGTGGAGATTACCTGTTCGTAGGCTTCTTTATCCCAAATTTCGAAAAGTTCTCCTGCGCTGGTGATTACTACATCCTTCTGAAGATTTGAGAAAGTCATCAAGTCTTTGGAGATCTGTAGCCTTCCGGCATTATCCAATTCTACTGTTTTTACTCCTGCCGTAAACATTCGTATGAAATCAGCATTCTTTTTTATGAATCTGTTCAGTTTATTAATTTTGCCCATCAGTTTATCCCACGCATTCATTGGATAGACTTCCAGACAAGGTTGGAACACAGATCTTTTGACTACAAATGCCTTGTCTTCGAAGTTTTCCATCTGTTTGATTAAAGATGAAGGAACTTTTAAGCGGCCTTTGTCGTCAATTTTACACTCATATGTCCCAATGAAATTTTTCATTTGGGACAAATTTATATAATAATTTCCAAAATTTCCCACTTTTTCCCACTTTTTGACTCAATGTTAATAAGTTTTATTAAAGATTGAGTTCTAAGAATGTAATTGATTGATCTGTAGATGGTTGTTAAAACTGTTATTTAAGCCATAATAAAGGGGTTTTGAAAAAAAAAGTTAAAAAGAGGAATATTATATTATTTTTATCTTAAATTAGGATAATCAAAATATTTTTGAGGTTTAATTTGTATTTTTGCAAGGCTTTATTAAGGCATTATATGATATTTAGTACAAAAAAAGAAAAGAAATATTCCTATGTAGAGGCTGGGGAAGGACATCCATTAGTGCTGTTGCACGGGTTAATGGGTGGTTTGAGTAATTTCGATAAAATGGTAGATTTTTTTTCGGACAGAGGATTCAAAGTATATGTTCCTCAGTTGCCCATCTATGATTTGCCAGTACTCAATACGAATCTTACCACTATCGCGAAATATATCATCAAGTTTATAGAAAGTCATATTTCAGGACCTGTTACCATTGTTGGAAATTCAATGGGAGGACATGTAGGACTAATTTTGAGCTTGGCAAGACCTGATCTGGTAAAGAATCTGGTTCTGACCGGTAGTTCTGGCTTGTATGAAAGAACTTTCGGAGACAGTTTTCCAAGAAAGAATGACAGATCTTATATCAGAAAAAAAACAGAAGAGGTTTTTTATGACCCGAAGGTTGCTACTGAAGATCTTGTAGATGAAGTTTTTGCAGTGGTAAATGACAGAATGAAAGGAATAAAAACAGTAATGTTGGCAAGAAGTGCCATCAAGCACAATATGCTGAATGATCTTCCGAAGATTGTGACGCCAACATGTCTGATCTGGGGTAAACAGGACAATGTAACCCCGCCGGAAGTAGCTGAGGATATGCATAAGTTTATTCCTAATTCGGATTTATTCTGGATAGATCACTGTGGTCACGCCGCTATGATGGAAAAGCCTGATGAATTCAATGAAATCCTGTACAACTGGATAAAAGATAAAGTTTAAAAACATAATAAATAACCATTAAGAGCTTTTCTTAATGGTTTATTTTTCTAAAATATATTTCAAAATGGTTATTAAGACAGCAACATTTGTAAAAAGTAGTGGAAAATGGCAGGATTGTCCTGAACCGAATCTTCCTGAATATGCTTTTATTGGAAGATCTAATGTAGGAAAGTCTTCGCTGATCAACGCAATGATGAATCATAAGGATCTGGCTAAAACATCACAGACTCCTGGAAAAACACAGCTGATTAATCATTTTCTAATTAATGAAAACTGGTATCTTACAGATTTACCGGGATATGGATACGCAAAAGTTTCAAAGGTTTTACGAAAGGATTTTGAAAAGCTGATCACCAATTATATTCTGAACAGAAGAAATCTTGTGAACCTCTTTGTATTGGTAGATTCAAGGCACTCTCCTCAGAAGATTGACCTGGAATTTATCCAATGGTGTGGAGAAAGTGGTGTTCCATTTTCAATTGTGTTTACAAAAGCAGATAAGCTGAAACCTAATGTTGTCATTAAAAATGTTGAAGATTACAAAGCGGAGCTGCACAAAACATGGGAAGATCTTCCTGAATTATATGTTACTTCAGCTGAAAAGAAAGAAGGTGGAGATTTGATTTTAGACTTTATAGAAAAGACGAATGACTTTTTAACCCAAAATAGTGTAAGTTTCGATGAGTAATATTCTTTGGAAGATCAAGACTTTTGATGAATTTACGGTTCCTGAATTGTATGCTGTATTGAAGGCCCGCATTGATGTTTTCGTTATTGAGCAGAATTGTCCTTACCCTGATTTGGATAATTATGATCAGAAAGCTGTTCATATCTGGGCAGAAGAAAATGGAGATGTTCTCGCTTACTGTCGTATTTTTGATAAAGGGATAAAATATGATGAAACTTCTATTGGAAGGGTTCTTACAACGGAAAAAGGTAGAGGAAAAAGCTTAGGAAAACTATTGATCAAATATGCAGTTGAAACGATAGAAAATCGTTTTCATACTCCTGAAATCAGAATTTCAGCACAGGATTATCTGTTGAGATTTTATGGTGATTTTGGTTTTGAGGATACTGGAAAAAAGTATCTGGAAGATGATATCCCACATACGGAAATGATTAGAAAATAAATAAAGAAAGGTATCTCAGATGAGATACCTTTTTCAATGGTTATATGTTGAGTGTTTTTTTGATTATTTGAAAATCATGGTTATTAGCTTTGTATTTTAATTACAGCCAGCACAATAAGAACGGTTTACATACTTTTTACTGTTTCCGGAATAATAATAACAACCTCCTTTTTTACCAACATACAGCTGATTTCCGCTATAAGTACATCCTCTACTTTTTGAGCTTAAATAGGATCTAGTTGAAGAGTAGCTGGATCTAGGCGATTTACTTTTTCTGCTTGACTTTGTTTTTCCTTTTCTGGGATTTTTGGAAAGAAGCTCTTTTGCGGAAGTAATGTTGAGTGTGGAAGCAGAAAAGTTGACAGGTAATAATAATCCAAGACCTAGAAGCCCTGTGAAAAATAATTTTTTCATAGTATTTGTTTTTTGTTATATAGAAAGATTTTCATGGTTATTAAATGATTTCTATTGTAAATTATATTGAGAAAGGTGTTTAATAGTTTTCTAATGTTTTATGGAGTTCTTCTCTAAAATTATATATTTCATCAAGGTTACTGAGTAGTACTTTCTCGCCAGAATCTTTACCATTGTGGAATGTTTCAATATATTTATTCACTGTATTGAAGTGCAGCCTACAAAGGGGTTTTCTGTTATTATCATCCAATAAAATTCCAAAATAAGATAAAGTGTCTCTGTAAGCTATACGTGTTGAAGGAATTTTTTCTCTCATAATTGCTTTTACAATTTGAAAGCCTTCAAGTTCTTCCTCAGTAGTCACAATTCTTGAATCATTATTCTCATCAATTGGCTGTGGTGCTTTTATATCATCATCCTGCTTCTCAATTTGTTCGTTAATACTTAGAGCAGACTTAAGTCTGAAACTTATAGATTCATTGATGGAAGTTGTTAATGCTTTTTTAGTATACTCTTTAAAGGAAACCAGTCTGCTGGCAGTAATAGGTTTGTCAAAGAATCTGTTCACTAAAAGCTTTACGATTTCATCAGAAGGGGTTTCTATTTCTTTTTCAAATTCCTTTCTTATAGCTTTAATGTATTTTAGAGCTTCAGCAGAATCCAAAATACTTTCAAGATTATAATCTTTCTTGGTAAAACTTTCAAGGATTTTAATAGAACTGTCTTTTAAGTCTTCAATATTTATGGTGAAAAATGGCTTTTCATCCATGATATTAGGTTTTTCAAGATCTGTATAAAAATTATAAATAATACCATTGGTAAGAACCCCAAACCTTGTTTTGGAAACATGATAATATCTATGAAGCTGAGAGTTATGAGCATCAGCATTCTCTTTCCAATGCTTACATTCAATGATGAAGATAGGTTCGTCATTATTTTTAATCACATAGTCTACCTTTTCTCCTTTTTTTGTTCCAATATCACAAATGTGTTCTGGAATAACCTCTGTAGGATTAAAGATGTCGTATCCTAAAATTTGTATAAAAGGCATTACAAATGCATTTTTAGTAGCTTCTTCAGTAGCAATCTGGTCTTTTAATGTTATGACTTTTTGTTGTAGTTGTTCAAGTTTAATCTTCAGATCCATGGTATTATTTTTAAAGGGTTTCATCTATTATTTCTGCTTCAGGGGCATTGTTTTTTACTGAAGCTATTCCATTTCCCATTGCTGTTTTAGAGCTATATAACTGGCTTTTGCCAATGATTTCTCCATTTCGAGCCTTCAAAACAAAATAGTTTTTATCATTTACTGAAACTTTTCTTTCATATCTTGAGTCTTCTTGAGAATTGAGTTTTACAGATTCTATACCTTTAAGGCAAGATGCTTTTTGAACATAGCCTTCACTGGTTAGAATAATTTCCCCATTTGCGGCTTTCAGATTGAATTGATATTCTTTATTTACTCTTTTGTTGATTACAAATTTTCCCATGATTTTTTTTATTTATGGGTCAAAAATAGAACCCTTTAAAATCCAATCCTTACGGGAACCCGTAAAAACAAATAACCTTTCAAAATTTTGAAAGGTTATATAAAATTGAGATAATTTTTAGTCTAAATAATCCCTAAATCTTTACAGAAAGCAACAAGCTGTTCGTTATTGGTAATTTCAAGCTCTTCTTTCAGGCTATTCAGTTTCTTTTCGACACTGCTCAGGCTATTGGGCCGGATGTTATTATTTTGGAGATACACAGGAATATTTTTTTGAAGAACCCCTTGCGATAGGAGAGAAACAAGGGTGATGTCATATTCTGAAAACTCATAGCTGTTTAGTTTTTTCACTTCCTGTTTAAGGTCAAGTGAGAGATAATTGTTTCCTTCATATACTGATGCGATAGCTTTTTTTAAATCTTTGGCATCATTTCTGGCCTTACGGACAAAACCATTAATTCCATATTCTGTAAAAAGAGAATTGATAGTACCGGATTTGTGTTCAGAAGAAAAAACAATGATTTTCAAAGCAGGCTGTAGTTCTTTTATGGCTTTAATGAGTTCTTTGCCGTCCTTAATCTTTTGCTCATGATGGTCTTCTTCAAAGGAAAGATCAGTAATTAATAAGTCATAGAAGTCGGCTTCCCGAATTGATTTTTGAATTTTTGCTACTGCATCATCACAATAATAAACATAGTCTGCATTTGAAATATTGAGGTCTTCTAGTGTTCTCTGTACAGAAATACTGCTGCTTTCGTGGTCTTCGGCTATTAAAATTTTTTTGAACATTTCTTTTTCATTTTATGATGTGGGGAATGAAATATTGACTTTCAACCCTTTTTCTGTTGTATTGTCAAAAGTAATTGTCCCCTTTATTTTTTCAATACGGGAAACCGTATTTGATAATCCATTTCCATGAATTATTTCTCCTGGAATCCCAATTCCATTGTCTTTATACTGAATGTGTATTTGGTTATTATTTTTTTCAAATTTAAAAGCCACAAGATTAGCTTGGCTGTGTTTTTTCATATTGACCAACAGTTCGCGGATAACTTGAAAAACTTCATTTTGTACGGTTCCACTTACATCATTCCATATATTTTGACTGTTCCCGGTAAGAAAAGGTTTTATATGATCGTTTTTAAAGGAATCAATAAGGTTGAATATTCTTTCAGCAAATTCTACAGTATCTTTAGTCTCCGGCTTTTCATAGGATATGTCTCTGGATTTTTCATACACAAATTCCAGTTCATCAAGAGCCTTCTCTTTATCAAAATTTTCCTGATTTTCAATTTTGGTCATTACCTGATAAATCCCGTTGGCTACTACATCATGTACTTTTTTGGAGAGTCTGAGCTCGTTTTCTTTTATCTTTAATTCGTTTTCCTGTTGAACTCTTTTTTTTCTTCTTTTATACCATACAATACCACTAATAAGTAACAGAGATAAAGCTCCTAAGATAATATTCTGTTGTAGAAGTTGTACTTCTTTTTCTGCTTTCTGTAATTTTAATGACTGATTTTCTAAATTCTTTTTTTCTACATCATACCTTATGGTTGCAAATTGATTTTTTGCTTTGTTTCGAGAAATTTGAACGCTGTCATTTAGTTTCTGAAAATCTTCAAAATAGGCCAAATTATTGTTGGGTGTTAGACTAATTATTTTTTGTAATGCCTGAAGCTGATCTTCAATACTATTATTTTTTTTAGCCGCATTTAACATTTGCTCAGCAAAATAAAGGGCCTTTTTTTTATCTGAATGAAAATAAAAAATAGATAAAGTAGCATAACTCGAATTTTCTCCGATACTGTTGTTTGCTCTTTTTCTTATCTCAAGAGCTTTATAAAATTCTGGGAGGGGATTATAATTTTTATTATCAAAATTTTTAGCTCTTGCTAAATTATTAATAACCATAGCATATTTCAAACTGTCTGTTGTGGGCAATGCAAGCTGTATATTTTTGATGGCTTCTTTATAGTCTTTTAACGTTATTTGTGCTGTTCCAAGATTATTGAGGATCATATACCTGTACTCTTTGTCAGATGTATATTGAAGAGCTTTTTTATAATACGTGATACAATCTTCAAATTCATAAAGATAAGAGGAGCAGATGGCCATGCTGTTATAATTTGAAGCGAATGTTTGACGGCTTATGCTATCTTCTTTTTTTCCCAGATATCGATCAGCTTCAAGTGAGGTTTCGATACTTCCATAGTAATCTCCTTTATTTTCCTGAAGTATTGCCATATTTACTAGTGCTTTGGCAGCACCCACAGAATCTTTTGTAGTCAGATAAGCATTTTTTGCCAAGTTGAAATAATAGAATGAAGAACCTGTAGTATCGGTTTTGGCTTTTTCATAATAAGTCTTGGCTATTCCATTCTCCGCCTCAGTCTGTTTGTCGCTGCATGAGAATAGTAGAGTAGCAAGAGCTATGATAAGGAGTTTTTTCATGGATTACTTTGTGGTATACAAAGTAAAAAAAAAGAACAGATTACACAATCTGTTCTTTCGTATTTATTAAGACTACATCCCTGGAGGAGGAAGTTGGCCTGTATTGCCCCCTGTATTACCTCCGTTTCCATGTCCATTTCCGTCACCTGTTTCAGCTTCAGGGTCTTCTTTGACACTTAGCGTTATGATATTTGACTTTTGATTATCATTATTGTGTGATGTATTTGTATTGTTGGTAAATGCTAAAAGTAGCATCATTATAAACTGGATCATTTCCTTAAAAATTTTTTTCGTTTGAAATTGTTTTTCTTCCTCCTGAGATATTTTTATCTCAGGCAGTACACTGTTAAAATTTCGAAGCGCTTCTAAATTTTTTGGGAAGTGAACCTTCAAAAACGGAGGAGAAACATCTGCTTCCCAACCCGGAGTTTTCCTCCGTTTTATCTGGTGATTTTGAAATCAGTTTTGTAAATTTGTTTTTGTAATGTTTTGTATTTCACTGATTTTCTGAAGCAAAGATGCGACAAAGGGTGACGCATGTGTTAGTCACGTTTTGGACATTGATGGACACGAAATGGACAATGAAGGCTTTATGGGAATCCGTAATGTGGTATGATGGATAATCGCCTATTTTGTAAAGACTCAAAAAACTATATATGTCCAAGAAAAAACTACTAATCCATGAGGTGTTCAATAAAGCTCGGGAAGATTTTCCTGGGGAAAGCACAAAGAGCGGTTGGGCTTCCGAATTGTCTGATTATTTTGAGAAGAATATGAACTTCATGATTAATGAAAAGACATTTACAAGATATTATGATGCTTGTATACGTGATGATAAAGATATCAACATAAAGGATATGCTTATCCTAAGTAAGCTTAGCGAGTATGTTGGTTATAAGGATTTTATTGATTTCTCCAGAACGTTTGTTAAAAAAGATGAAGAGAGCAATAAGACTACTATAAAGATAAAGGTAGATGAAGATGAAGAGTCATTATCTGAAAAGCTGTCCAACATCATTATCAACATCACGAATGAGCAGCATTTTAAAATGCCGCAGTTTGTCAAACAAAATGGGTTGGGTATTGCTGGAGTTTTTTTGGTTATAAGTGTTCTGATTGGGAATAATTACACCTCAAAAAGTAAAAATAATAATGCTCCCTTAAGTTTTTTTGGAACATCTGCTGATGAGAAAAGTTGTATGTTTTGGGAAGGGAGTGAGTATAAACTGATAGATTGTGAAGATAAAAACCCTCAACGAAGTCTTATTCCTAAAGATACCGTTCAGCTAAAGTATTTTAAACGGATTACAAGAAAAGATACGCTTACTGTGGATAATGCCTTAGGTAGTACTTGGTACTCAAAGTTTAATGGGAATGTTGAGTTTTTTACTATGGATGGAATAGATCCGGCTACTGGACGTGAGCTGAGAGCTTCTACAGCATATATTATTGGGAAATATGCAGGGTATTAAACAATAAAAAAGCGGAATAGAGAATATTCCGCTTTTATATAGTCTTTATTTTTTTGGTGGAGGTGGAGTTTGTCCTGTTTCTCCTCCGGTATCCTCTATTGATCCACTTGATTCGGATGCTGAACTTTGTGATATTATTAATGAATTATTCGGTACTACTGCATGGGTTGTGCTATTAGGAAATGCAAAGCCAAATAGCATTAAAATAAATTGAATCATGTTTTATGGTTATAGTTGTTTTTAATTTCTATTCTGCATTCAGCATCCCCAACTCTCCAAAATATTTTTTAAACTTCTGGATTTTAGGTCCAACCACTGCACTACAATATGGTTGTGTAGGGTTTTCATTATAATACCCTTGATGATATTGTTCTGCAGGCCAGAATTTTTCAAATGGAGCCAGTTCAGTTACGTAAGTTCCAGACCATCTTCCTGATTCCTGAGATGCTTTGATGGCTTGTTCTGCTTTTTGTTTTTCAGTCTCATCTTTATAATAAATAACTGAACGGTATTGTGTTCCAATGTCATTTCCCTGTCTGTTAAGCTGAGTAGGATCGTGTAGGAAGAAGAAAACATCCATAAGTTGTTCATAAGAAATTATGGATGGATTATAAGTGATTTGTACTACCTCTGCATGACCTGTTTCTCCGGTACACACTTCCTGGTAGGTTGGGTTTTCTTTATGACCACCGGAATACCCTGATATAGCAGCTTCAACACCTTTTAATAAGTTGAAGCAACTTTCTACACACCAGAAGCATCCACCACCGAAAACGATGGTTTCTAAATTATTGTTATCCATTTTTTGATAATTATTATTGTTTAACGGCATTTTTTTTATCTTAAAGACCGCGGAAAATGCTAATCAAAAGTAAGAAAAACTTCATGGATTTTGATACGGATCTCATGAATTGTTTTCATAGATAATGCTAATGATAAAAGAGAATGGCTGGGCTGTACAGAATATTTATTTTTTTGCAACGAATGCATTAATAAACTTATTCGTGAATTCGTTGTAAAATAAAAAAGCGATCTCACATTGAGATCGCTTTAAATATTATAAGTGTATTAGTTATTTTTCCCAAACCAAAGCACTTGCTCCCAAAATAGCAGCATCGGCTTCATCCAGTTCACTGAATACTAATTTTACTTTATTTCTGAAGATCGGAAGAAGGTTTCTTTCCATATGAAGTTTAGCAGGTTTTAAGATAAAATCTCCGGCTTTGATCACTCCACCGAATAGCAAAATAGCTTGAGGTGAAGAGAACATCACAAAATTGGCTAACGCTTCCCCCAACTTTTGCCCAGTATATCTGAAAACTTCAATAGCAATCGGGTCTTCTTTCATCGCACATTCATATACGGTTTTAGAATTGATCTCGTCTTCAGGATATTGGTTCAGCATAGATTCCGGGAATTCGGCTCTCATTTTCTTAGCCGTGATGGTAATTCCTGTTGCTGAAGCATAAGCTTCCAGGCTTCCTTCAGATCCTGTACTCCAGTGCTTTCTTCCGCCCGGTTTTACAATAGTGTGTCCCAATTCTCCAGCAAAACCGTCATGGCCATAGATTAGATTTCCGTTGGCGATAATTCCGCTTCCTACTCCTGTTCCCAGGGTAATCATGATAAAATCCTTCATGCCGCGTGCTGCCCCGAAAAGCATTTCCCCCAAAGCTGCTGCATTGGCATCATTGGTTACTGTACATGGCAAATTGAATTTTGCGGTCATCAGTTCAGCAAAAGGAATTACTCCTTTCCATGGCAGATTGGGTGCTAATTCTATTGTTCCTTTATAATAGTTGGCATTGGGAGCCCCTACACCAATTCCGTCGAAGTGCTTTTCAGCACCATGTTTTTCCATTAAAGGGCGTACATGTTCATATAAAGCGTCGATAAAATCTTCTACTTTATCATAGGCATCGGTTTTAAGGTTTCCTTTATCCAGAACTTCTCCACGGTGGTTTACAATTCCGAATTTGGTATTGGTTCCGCCGATGTCAACTCCAAGGGCAACCTGTTTTGATAAATCTATTAATGACATTTCTATTATTAAATTCTAAGGGCTAAAATTATAAAAAAGATTGTATTAATAGCTTATTAACCTTATATTATTTAAAAGATTAAGCTTTTTTTACCGGTTTTTTCTTTCTTCGACCCCACCAGATCATAAAACCTGTTACAGGAAGAGAAGCACAGATAAGACTTACAATAAAAGCAATAATCTTTGTAGGAAGCCCTAAAATAGCCCCTACGTGGATATCGTAATTGGCGCCTACTACCTTTTCTCCAAAGTTTTTATCTTTTGGATCATGAGTATGCAGCAATTCTCCTGAGTTTTCGTCAAAAATAAGACTGCTGCTTTTGTGATATGAATAGGTAAGGTGTTTTACATAGACCTCAAAATTAGGGTGCTCATGATCATCCATATGCTCATGTCCAAGATCGATAGCAAAACCATAAGATTCAGGGTATTTTTCTTTAACTGTATTGATAATTTTATCCAGAGTATTTTCAGTTCTTAGTTCAATTGGAGCTTTTGTTTTGATATGCGAGAAATCAGGATATTGGGTTTCCCCTCCGGAAAATATCACATAAATCATCGCCTGAACTACAAAGAATGCGTAAAACAAACCGGTAATCGAAAAGATAAGGGCAAAGATTGAAGCATAAAAGCCCAATACGTTATGAAGATCGTAGTTCTTTCTTTTCCAGCTTTTAATATTCTTCCATTTAAAAGAAAAACGTTGTTTTCTTGCTGCTTTATTTTTAGGCCACCATAAAACGATTCCTGTAATGAGCATAATGATAAAGATAATCACAGGTATTCCCACTACATAAGTTCCCCAATCCTGCTTCAGAAGGTAGCTCCAGTGGATCATTTTGACAATATTGAAGAATCCGTTCTTTTCATCATACACTCTCAGTACTTTTCCCGTGTAAGGGTTTACATAAGCTTGCTTATAGATCGGAAATTCATCAAAATAATTCCAGGCATCCGTATTATGCTCATACCAGAAGAACATATAGGACATTTTCTTATCCATAGGAATATTGACCCAATGGATTGGGTATTTTTCTTTTACCTGCTCGGCAACAGCCTTTTCCATAACACGGATGGGAAGAATCTGTTTTTGATCAATATTCTGTTCATTGTGGTAGATCACATCCTTTCGGGTGTAGTTTTCCACCTCATCCTTAAACACATATAATGCTCCGGTAATAGAGATAATAAAGATTAAAAATCCAATGACGAGCCCAAACCATAAATGGAGCTTAGCAGACCATTTCTTAAAAAATCCAGGTTGTTTCTTCTTATGGTGATGATTTTTCTTCATATAATCGTTAAAGTTCTGCAAAGATAAACTTTACTTTTTATTTAGATTAATTAAAATTTATATTCAATAATGAAAGTTCCTCTCATCCCCAGTGCATTAACGAATTCACTGTCTCTTGCTGTCCACCACGCGATAGCAGGTTGGTATTTTTTATTGAATATGTTCTCGATACCTAAAGATAGCTTCCAGTTGCGGTTGACTTCATAGCTTGACTTGAAATTGAAAACCGTATATTCCGGGACATACCCTTCACCATAAGAATATAATCCGGTTTTGATATTTGGAGTAAATCTGTTTTGAGTAAATGAATGAAGCATATCCAACCCTACAGATAATGCAGGAACAGGTTTTGCCTGAATGTAGGCAAGCACCTTAGGTGCTGAGATTCTACTGTTGTTGATCTTGGTAGAATAATCTCCGTCATCTTTTACAGAGGTAATTCCTTCCATCCAGCTGTAGCTTCCACCAAACTGGATCCATTTTGTTGGGGTAAAGTGTAAAAATCCTTCCACTCCATATACTATTTCCGGTGACCTCTGGATCATCAGAGCTCTGTCAGGACTCTGTACGAATGAGGCTCCCAGTTTTGAAGTACTTACATAAGAAGTCAGCTCATAATTAAGCCAGCTGGAAAGCTGTCCTGTGGCTCCCAGTTCGTAATTGTTGACAATAATGGGTTTTGTTTCAAGACTTTTAATGGTTTCTGACGTTGAGGTTCTTAAGATTCTTCCCAATTCATTGATAGAGTAGGCCTGTGAAAAACTTGCAAAAAGATTGATATAAGGTTCAATATTGTAACGGATTCCAATATTTCCTACTAAAGCATTATAGTTAAGTTTTCCTCCTTCTACAGGAATGCTTTTGGTAAATGTTCCGTCACTTTTAATTACAGAGAGGGTATTAAAATCATCTACATTCACTTTGATGTTTTCATAACGAAGTCCCGCCTTGATGGTCAATTTTTTAAACAGGTCAACTTTTGCCAATAAGAAAGGGGCGATATTGGTCATGCTCATATTGGGAGTCCAGAATCTGCCATCTTCCAATTTTTGTACGGTTTGATCGTTCAGAATATCCACTCCATAGATGATTTCTCCCTGAGAGTTCGCAGAATTCCAAAGCTGGGTATCAAAATTGAATCGGGCACCTGCTTTTTTAGAAAGAACATTAGACTGACCCCCATTGAAAAAAGTATCACTGTATCCGTAAACGGTTTTAAAATCCTGATAATAAAGATTTACGTTTAACGCAGTTCCTGCAAACAGGTTCTTATTATCATAACTTACCCTGATATTGTGGTTTTTTGGCGTTCCCTGAGGAGTTGTTTCCAATCCTTTTCCCAATCCTTCACCAATCGTAGGCTTCGTACCATACTTTCCTGTACTTAGACCCAGATTAAGATCTGATCTTGAGGAATAGCCAATATAAGATGCTTCAATTCTTTGATTATCATTAATGTTATAGCCCAGTTTCAACAAACCATTGTAATTGTCCATTTTCGCAGTACTGTAAGTAGGGCTTAGGAAAACGCCGTCAGCGTCTTTCATATACCCTGTTCTTTCATATGCTAATGAAAGGGTGTAATCAAATCTGTTCATCTTACCGGATAAAAGCTGGCTGGCTCTTACTCCTAATGTTCCTCCGTAAGGCTGTCCGGTAAAACCAATCTGTGATATTCCGGAAATCTTTTGATCTGTTTTATTTCTTTTTGTGATATAATTGATAATCCCTCCGTCAGCACCATTTCCGTAGATTGATGATGCTCCTTTAATAACTTCAACTCTTTCAATGGCTGAAGGATCTATGGATCTCAGATCTCTTGCACCGTTTCGTAATGGAGTAGACTGTGGAATTCCGTCAATTAATACTAATACCTGGCGACCTCTTAAGGTCTGTCCGGTGTTGGAAGTCTGTCCGGAATTGGTCCCTAAACTGGGAACGGTATATTGTAGGATGCTTGTAATATCAGAATTAACTGTTAATTGAGACTGAATCTGCTTTTCTCCAACTATTGTAATTGAGCTAGGAACCTCTTTGATGTTCTCCTTTTTTCTGGAAGCCGTCATCACAACCTCATCCACATTTTGGGTTTTTAAAGAATCTTTTACCTGTCCAAAAACGATTGTAGTTCCCAGACTGGCAGCTGATAAAATTGCTTTTTTCATTATATTTTCTTTCCTTGTTTCTTTCTTTTTCCCCACCAGACCAAAAATCCGGTTACAGGGAGTGAGGTGCAGATAAGTCCTGCGATAAACCAGATGATTTTTCCAAACAGTCCGAAATAAGATCCGGTGTGGACATCATAATTGGCATTCGCATATTTTTCTGCGGCTTTGAGTTTGTGATGAGGCTTATTGGCTAGTAGTTTTCCTGAGTATTTATCGAAAGTAAGCAGGTTTCTTTCACTGAATCTTCCATCCTGACCATACACAGTAACCGGAAGATTTTTGAGCTCCTTTCCTTTTTTATTTTTTCCATTTAAAGTAATTCTGAAACTGGATGATCCTGCATATAGTTTTTCTGTCTGGAAGGCTGCAATATCAAAAACTTCATTATTCTTTACCATCAGTGAATCCGGAGATTTGATTTCCTTTTCTTTTGGCTGCTCCCAATAACCGGATAGGGTAAGATTAAAAGTGTTTTTTACATAAGGATAGGCAAAGTAAATTCCTGTTACACTCATTATTAAGGCAATAAATGAGGCATAGAATCCTAATACATTATGAAGATCATAATTTTTGCGTTTCCAGTTTTTTACATTTTCCCAGTTGAACCAGAACCTTCCTTTTCTTGCATTTTTATTTTTTGGCCACCATAGAATAATTCCGGTTATCAGCATGATAATAAATAGTACTGTTGGAATTCCCGTTACATAAGGGCCCCATTCTGAATTCAGTAAAAGTCCCCAATGGATATACTTCAGAATATTAAATACATCATACTTTTCATTGTAAACAGCAAGAATTTCTCCGGTATACTGATTGACATACACCTGCTTATTGATAAGAACCTGTTGAAAATAGTTCCATCCTTTCTTACTCTTATCATAGTATAAAAAGCGATAGGATTTACTTTTATCCAAAGGGATTTCAACTGAGCTCACAGGATATTTCTCGTTAAGCTCCAGACTTACTTTTTCACGAAGAATTTCGATGGATAAGGGTTTTTTATTGATTTCATTCTGTTTTACATAGATGGCTTCTTTACGAAGGCTATTTTGTACTTCATCTTTAAAAACGTACAAAGTCCCTGTAAGAGAGACTATGAATACAATGATACCAACTGACAAACCAAACCACAAATGCAGTTTGGCAGACCATTTCTTCGTTGGAGAAATTTTCTTTTTATGGTGTTGCTTTTTTCTCATAGTAAAAAGTTAACCCCATTTGGGGCTAACCTTTATTTAGTATTAAAATTTGTATCCGATTGATATTCTGAAGTTTCTAGGGGCATCTGCCTGGTAATAATAATAGCCTGCATATGGTGAACCTGAGTATAAATATCTGTTGAAGATATTAAATACATTCAGGTTAACTCTGAATTTTGAATTTTCCCATGAAGCTCCCGCATCAAACTTTACATAATCTGCCATCTGCAGAGTGTTTGGGCTTCCCCAATCCCAACTACTTCTATCAGCCATATACGTTCCGCCGAAGCTTAATCCAAAGCCTTCAAGAATATTATTGCTAAATGTATAATTAAGCCATCCGTTTGCAGTATGTTTTGCATAACCAGGAACCCTGTCTCCTTTTTGCGCTCTGGCAGTAGTTTCCGTAAATTTATTCTCAGTGAATGCATAGTTAAAGATAGCATTGAAACCCTTTACGATTTCCCCTTTAAGATCAAATTCTACTCCCTGAACTCTTGTTTTTCCTAATAGAATAGAATATTTTCCATTCGGATTATCAGTAAGGTTGGGATCTCCTGTAATTTCATTATTTTTATTGATATTATATATTGAAAGCGTTGTGTTCCATTTCCCGGCAAACCAGTCTTTCTTGAAACCAACTTCAATATTGTCACCTGTTAAAGGAGAAGCTGTTGTCCCATTTCTGAATAATCCAGCTTGTGGGACAAATGACTGATCATACAAGGCGTACGCAGACATATTTTGATTAATTGAATAGCTTAAACCAATACGAGGTGTAATTCTGTTGGCTTCAGATTTTACTCCATAATTAACTTCTTTTACATTAGTGTAACGAGCGGCTAATGTAAGTCTTAATGCATCATCAAAGAATCCTAATTCATCTTGTAAGTATAAACCAGTATATCTTTGATCTATGGTGCTTCCAGATCCAGCTCTTACAGAGAGAGGTTTGGTTTTATCAAAAGGCTTGTATGCTGCGGTGTTATTAGGTCCTGAATAAGATTGGTTATTAAGAGTGTTAATGTCATAATTGCTGGTATCTATATTATACCAGTATTTATAGTCTTTTTCTGTATTATTTACCGGATCATAGTCACCATTGGCGTTGTACATATCTAAATTGTAACCCTGTGACCAATCTGCCATATATTTTTTGCTTCCCAAATCAAGACCAGCTAAGATCTTGTGAGAAACAGGTCCTGTTTTTACAAGTCCATTTAAGAAAACCTGACCAAATTTCATTGTATTATCAGCTTCCCAATAATTCAAACGACGAATCATATAATTACCTTCAAACATACTTGGCCAAAGATCACTTCCCATTGTATATTCATTCACATAAGTCAATTGAGAAGTTAATTTCCAATTTTCATTAAATTTATGTTGTAAATTAACGTTGATGGTATTGTTATCAACTTTTGTTGGGTCAATACCAGGATCTGTAAGCGTATAGTTAACTGGCTTTGCTTTATATCCTTGAAAACTGAATACATAAGCAGAACCTACTTCAGACATTTTTGCCTTTTGATAAATATATTCCGCTGTTAAAGTAGTTTTATCACTAAGATCTACTTTAATCGAAGGATTGATAATATATCGATCATTAAATTCATAGTCTCTGAAGCTATTTTTGTTCTGCGCCATTAAGTTCAGCCTGAATGCTACTTTGTCAGTGACCTTAGTATCAATATCTGCTTCACCTCTGTACATATTGAAACTTCCTAGGGTTACTCTTGCCGTTCCGTTCAGAGCGTTTCCTGTAGGTTTTTTAGTAACAATGTTATAAATACCGCTTGGTTCTCCATTAGACATTAGGAATCCGGATGGACCTTTGATAAATTCAATATGATCTACGTAGCTCATATCTTCACTTAATGGGCCCCAGGTTGAAGTTACGTTTACACCGTTCATGAAAGCGGCAGCTCTGGATCCTCTCATATTCACTCTGGTATACATATCTCCCCAGTGCTCTAACCTTTGAGCTCCGGCAACGTTTCTTAGTACACCATCACTTAAAGTTGTAACCTGTTGATCTTCTAGAGCTTTGTTGGTGATAATGGAGATGTTCTGAGGTATTTTAATAAGGGCTTCATCCAGACGAAGAGACGAAGATCCCTGTTTTTCTACATATTTCTTATAATATCTTCCGTTAACCACTACTTCTTCAATATTGTTAGATTTAATAGTGTCCTTTTCTTGTGCAAAACTTAACATTGATGTTAGTAATGCAGCTCCTACCGTCAGTTTTTTCATTGTTTGTAAGGGGAGTAATTTTTATTGTAGAGTTTAAAATTTATAAGTGAAACTTCCCAAAGCGTTGATAAGTGTCTGAGGATTCGCTGTTGTAAATCCTACCCAATAATGCTGGTTTGTAAAATTATCAACCTTTACCCCGATTCTGAACTTTTTAGTATCATAAAAAGCACTTGCATTAAGTACTAAATAGCTAGGAAGGATAAAAACATCTTTTCCTCCTGTAATATTTTTATTGGCATCCAGAATATTATTATTCAAAATTGCATTAGCGTTAGCATAATTTCCGCCCAGACCAAATCCAAAACCTTTTAAGCTTCCTTCCAGAATCTGATAACTTGCATAGATACTTGCTAACCAAGGTGAACCTGCAGTTCCAGGTCTTCTTCCTTTTGTTGCCGGATCAGACTCTAAATATTTTGAATCATTGTAGCTAATACCTCCTACTAGTGATAATCCTTTTAATAAATAGGCATTTACTTCTAATTCTACCCCTTCACTTTTCAGTTGACCGGCTTGCGTTTGAAGAGCATTTATTCCTGAATATCCTGTTGTAACTAAAGAATTTTTTACTTTGATATTGTAATAGCTTAATGTTGCATTTACTCTACCTTTGAAAATGCTTCCTTTAAAACCACCTTCAAACTGGTTAGCTCTTTCCGGATCTGACAGAATAGGATCTACACCAGCATCTGTAAATATGTATCCGTTACTTTTGAAACTGTTCTGATAATTTCCGAAAACAGAGAATTTATCTTTTATAATTTGATAAACTACCCCAAATTTAGGTGAAAATGCAGATTGATTATATGGTTTTATATCATTGATCCACAGTTTTCCGCCTTTGAAATTATTACTTTCATATCGAACAGAAGCCATAATATTTAATCCATCGATTGGCGTAAATACATTGGAAATATAACCGCTATAGGTATTCTGATCATCAATCTGATCATAAGTGCTTTTTGGTAGGTTTTGATATGCCTGAGCTAGCGTATCAGAATTAAATGTACCTGCATAATCATAGCCGCTTGTAGGAACGTCAGGATTTAAAAAGCCTTGTGTAAAATACACATAATGCAGTCTGTTTTTAATAGACATATAATCGAACCCAACCACAGTTCTGTTACGCATATCGTTACCAAACTTATAGTCGAAATTAAAGTTCTGCTGAATCTGGAAATAGGTTTTTTTGCTGTTATCTGTTGACTGATCTGCTCTTTTTACATACAAATTATTGTCTGCCGGGTTTACAGTCACAGCAAAATACGGATTGTAACCGTTTGAGAAAGTATAGGCCGTGCTTACATTTGTTGAAGATTTGATATGCTCGTCAATCTGATAATTAATCTGCCCCAAAATGTTTCTTACTTTTGATGTCGTATAAAGACCTTTTCCTGTGTACGACTGCTTGTAATCTAATCCTAATTTTTCCACATCCTTCATATTATCAACATTGGTATATGGATCTCCCGCATAGCCCGGATTCTTTTTAAGATAGAAGAAAGACTGCTCAGGATTTGCTCTTGTATCAAACATTTCATAATCCAGGCTTAGGCTCAACTTATCATTAACTTTATATAGCAATGAAGGAGCAAAAGCAGTATATGAATTTTTAGCATCAGTTTTCTGGAAAGTTCCGCTGTTTGTATAGGCCGCATTTAAACGGAACATTAATTTTTTATCATTAGTTACAGGCGTATTAATATCAGTCTGTGCTCTGTAATAATTGTAACTTCCTCCAATTAATGAAATGTTTCCTTCGAATTTATCATAAGGTTTTTTGGTAACTCTGTTAATTACTCCCCCGTAAGAGGTAACATTACTACCAAATAATGTTCCGGATGGTCCTTTCAATACTTCAAGCTTTTCTACATTTACAGCGTCAATAGAAGTTGTAACCGGAGCAACCAGACCATTCCTTAAAGAGTTGTTGGAGGTAAAACCTCTTAAAGAGATATATGCTCCACCATCTCCCGCTCTGTTTGTGGCACTCCACATTTTTTGAATACCTGTTACATTTCTGTAAGCATCATCTACAGAATATATCATTTGATTTTCAAAAAATATTTTATCTACAGTAGAATAGGATTGAGGATTCTCAATAGCCTTTAAGGGCATTTTATTGGTATATTCCGAGTCTTTTTTCAAAATGGAATTAATAATAACCTCTTCTATATTTTTAGAATGTATGCTGTCTTTTTTCTGTGCCAGAGCAAGAGTGCCTGATAGGAAAGCTGCACCTAAAATTAATTTCTTCATTTCAGTAAGTTTATTTTAAATAGTGTTTTATAATCAAAAATAAAGGGATAGAAAGTGTTAGCCACCCTAGTACATCCCATAAACCATCACCCAGTAATGCTGCGATTAATCCGAATAGGGATATGAAAGCAAGTAGGATAGGCATTCCCCAAAGTTTTAGAAAGTTATTTTTCATCTTCCTGTATTTTTGGGTGTCATTAATTTCATTTGCTGTTTTTCAGACTTTCTTCTGGCGATCCATAAATAAAGACCCGTGATGAGAACAAGAATTGTAAAAACATCAAAAACGGTCCATACAACCTTCAGTATCATACCTCCATAATTTCCAAAATGTAGAGGCTCAGAAATAAAAAGTGCATTAACATACCATGGCATATCCCTGGAATCTGTTACAGTTCCGGTTTTTGCATCTATTAGTACAGGTTTTAAAAGTTTTGAAGTAAGTTCAGTATTTCCACGCATAAAAACTGCGTAATGGTGTTTACTTGTGAAATCAGTGCCTGGGTAAGCAATTATAGATACTTTCATATCTTTAATCGTATTTTCTGCTGCTTTCTTAGCATCTTCCAATGAACTGAAGTGTCCGGTCAATGGCTTCTGATTCTTATAAGGAGCGGTCATTTCTGCCAGCTGGCCTTGTTGCCAAAGACCAACAATTACATCAGAAAGAGTATTGATTACACCTGTAAATCCTACGACAACCATCCACGCAGTAATGGCAATCCCCAATAAGTTATGAGTATCCAGCCATTTAAGTCTCTTGGATTTATTTTTACGGACCATTCCAAAGTCGTACTTTTTCATAATTGGCCCATAAAGAACGATTCCTGAAACAATGGATATTATGAAAAGCATTCCCATTAATCCTAAAAAAAGTTTCCCCGGTATACCAAGAAACATATCTGTATGGAGTTTTAAAATGATATTCATTAAACCGTCCGTCCTGGGAGCTCCTAAAACTTCGCCGGTATATTCATTCAAAACTAAGTATTTACTTTTTTCGTAAGGAGCATTGGGCTGATCAACAATATCAAAAAGAACTTTGTTTTTTTCATTTTCATCCCAGAAGACAAATCTAGCCTTCTCTCCCGGATATTTGGACTCAGCAATTTTTACAAGTTTATCTAAGCTCAGTTTTTCATGATTTTGAGCTAAGGCTTCTTTGTTGTCTTCTAAAAGATGTTCAATTTCTTCGTGAAAGATCAACGGTAAACCTGTTACACAGAGATACAGTAGAAAAACGGTACAGATAAGGCTTGTCCATTTATGCCAATTAAACCAGCGTTTAGCAGTTTTTAGCTTCATGAAGCAGTCAATATTTTTTGCAAATATATTGTTTTTAACTATTCTAAATAAATAATAAGATTGATATTTATCATACAATTATTATACAATCAATAACAAAAAACCGCTCTAGCCAATGCTAGAGCGGTTTTTTAATAATATTGTTAATTATTTCTTATGCAGGAATTTCTCCTTTGTATAAGAAAGAAATAATCTCTTTGTTTAATTTTTCCATCATTTCACTGAATAAGTGGAAAGATTCCTGTTTGTAAATTACAAGTGGATCTTTCTGCTCATATACAGCTCCCTGAGAAGATCTTCTTAAATCATCCATTTCACGAAGGTGAAGCTTCCAGTTTTCATCAATGATAGATAAAGTGATGTTCTTTTCAAAATCATTGATTAAGCTTTCACACTGAGTATCGTAAGCTTCTTTAAGATCTGCCACGATAGTCATTGTTTTGTGTCCATCTGTAAAAGGAACCTGAATCATTTTAAACATAGAACCCTGGTTTTGATAAACATTCTCAATGATTGGGAATGATTTCTCCTTCAATAGGTTCAGCTTCATTTGATAATCCTCCTGTGCCGCTTTAAATAAGATATTCGTTAGATCCTGAATACTTTTGTTATTAAAATCATTTTGAGAAACCGGAGATTCCATTGTAAATGTTTTAATGATTTCATATTCAAAATCTTTATAATTTCCTGTAGCTTTCCCTTTCGCAACGATAGAGTTCGCTACATCGAAAATCATGTTCGTGATGTCATATTTCAAGTGATCTCCAAATAGAGCGTTCTTTCTTCTCTTGTAGATAACGTCACGTTGTTTGTTCATTACGTCATCATATTCAAGAAGTCTCTTTCTTGTTCCGAAGTTGTTCTCTTCTACTTTTTTCTGAGCTCTTTCAATAGACTTACTGATCATAGAATGCTGAATAACTTCACCTTCTTTATGACCCATTCTATCCATCATTTTAGCGATTCTTTCAGAACCGAATAGACGCATTAAGTTGTCTTCAAGAGATACATAGAACTGAGAACTTCCCGGATCTCCCTGACGACCAGCTCTACCTCTTAACTGTCTGTCAACACGTCTTGAATCATGTCTTTCAGTACCAATAATAGCTAGACCTCCTGCATCTTTTACTTCTTTAGATAATTTAATATCCGTACCACGTCCTGCCATGTTCGTTGCAATGGTTACAACTCCCGGTTGACCAGCTCCTGCAACAATCTCTGCTTCTTTTTTGTGAAGCTTAGCGTTCAATACCTGGTGTGGAATTTTTCTTAACTGAAGTGCTTTTGAAAGCAATTGTGAAATTTCAACAGAAGTTGTACCTACCAGTACAGGTCTTTTCTCTGCAGTTAACTTTTCAATTTCTTCAATGACAGCGTTATATTTTTCTCTGTTAGTTTTGAAAACTAAATCTTGTTTGTCATGTCTTAAGATAGGACGGTTGGTTGGAATAACCACAACATCTAATTTGTAGATCTCCCAAAGCTCACCAGCCTCTGTTTCAGCAGTACCTGTCATCCCCGCAAGCTTGTTATACATACGGAAATAGTTCTGAAGCGTAATGGTTGCGAAAGTTTGAGTAGCAGCCTCAATTTTCACATTTTCCTTCGCTTCAATCGCCTGGTGAAGACCATCAGAATAGCGTCTTCCTTCCATGATACGACCTGTCTGCTCGTCAACAATTTTTACCTCACCATCAATCACTACATACTCATCATCCTTTTCAAATAATGTATATGCTTTCAATAGCTGGCTCATCGTGTGAACTCTTTCAGATTTTTCAGCAAAATCACTGAATAATCTTTCTTTAGCTTCAAATTCCTCTTCTTTAGATAAGTTTTTAGCCTCTACTTCAGCAATTTCAGTTCCGATATCCGGGAGTACGAAAAAGTTTGGATCAGAGTTTCCTTGAGACATGTATTCAACACCTTTGTCTGTAAGGTCTACCTGATTGTTTTTCTCTTCAATAACGAAGTAAAGATCTTTATCTACGATCGGCATGTCACGGTTGTTGTCTTGCATATATTGAGACTCAACTTTCTGAAGCAATGCTCTGTTACCGCTTTCCGATAAGAATTTGATGAGTTGTCTGTTTTTAGGAAGACCTCTGTATGCCTGAAGCAATTTAAATCCTCCTTCTTTAGTGTTTCCGGCTGCGATTAATTTTTTCGCTTCATTAAAGATGGCAGAAACTGTTTTTTTCTGAACTTCAACGATTCTGTCGATAGAAGGTTTAAGAACATCAAATTCCTGTCTGTCTCCCTGAGGAACCGGACCTGAAATAATCAATGGAGTTCTTGCATCATCTACCAATACAGAATCCACCTCATCCACAATAGCAAAGTTTAATTCTCTTTGTACCAGTTCTGAAGGTGAAGTTACCATGTTATCTCTCAAATAATCGAAGCCGAACTCATTGTTCGTTCCATAAGTAATATCTGAGTTGTATGCTTTTCTTCTTCCGTCTGAGTTCGGTTGGTGGTTATCGATACAATCGATAGACATTCCATGGAACTGATAAAGAGGTCCCATCCAAGCGGAGTCTCTTTTTGCAAGGTAGTCATTCACGGTTACCACGTGAACCCCTCTTTCCGGAAGTGAATTTAAGTAAATAGGTAATGTTCCTACCAAAGTTTTACCTTCACCGGTTGCCATTTCTGCAATTTTACCACTGTGAAGAATGATACCTCCGATAAACTGAACATCATAGTGGACCATATCCCAAACTACTGGAGTTCCGGCAGCGTCCCATGAGTTTTTCCAAACAGCTTGGTCTCCCTGAATGCTTACGAAATCTTTCCCTGCAGCAGCCAACTCTCTATCCCAGTCACTTGCTGTTACACGGATTTCACCGTTCTGAGCCCATCTTCTTGCCGTTTCTTTGATCAATGCAAAGGCTTCCGGAAGAACCTGGATAAGAACTTTCTCTTCAATTTCGTATGATTCTTTCTTTAAAGACTCAATATTTGAGAAAAGAGCTTCTTTCTCGTCAACATTGGTTGAATTTTTTATCTGCTCTTTAATCTGTTCTATTTGAGCTGTGATTTTGCTGGTTGCAGATTTAATATTTGCTTTAAACTCAGCAGTCTTTTGTCTCAAACCATCATCCGACAATTGTTGGATGTTTGGTTCTACAGCCTTGATTTTTGTTACAACTTTTTTTACTTCTTTTAGGTCCTGCGCTTTTTTGTCTCCCAAAAACCCTTTAAGAACTTTGTTTAAAAAACTCATAAATTTTTTGCTTTATGCTTAATGCAAGATGCTTTAAGCGTTTTAATGACACGCTAAGCGTGTAGTTAATATATAAAAAGGGCAAAAAAGCTCTAAGCAAGTAGCCTAAAGCTTATCGCTTTATTAATATTCGTCCTCGTTCCAAAGGAAATCCTCGTCTGTTGGATAATCGCTCCAAACCTCCTCGATAGATTCATATATCTCTCCTTCGTCTTCAATAGCCTGAAGGTTTTCTACTACTTCCATAGGTGCACCAGTTCTGATTGCATAGTCAATAAGCTCTGCTTTTGTCATTGGCCAAGGTGCGTCACTTAGATAGGAAGCTAATTCTAATGTCCAGTACATAATTTTCTAATTTTTTGCAAAAGTATAAAAATAGGTTGTATAATAAACTTTTTTATACTTGATTTTCAATTCTTTTTATAATTTTTTCTTGTAAATGACTGTTACCAACTGCATGGCAGTATGTCAGTAATTTACTATTGTCGTTTTCTCAAAAACCATTCCACAAATTTTTTTATGCCATTTTGGAAGTCTGTGTCAGGTTTATATCCTATTAAAGTCTTTGCTTTGGCAATATCCGCATTGGTTTTTGTGACATCTCCAGGTTGCATTGGCAGAATTTTTCTGTTGGCTGTCATATTCAGGGCATCTTCTATAGTTGCTACCATTTCTGTTAAAGTGACGACTTCGTTTTCTCCTAAATTAAGAACTTCATAAACATTAGAATTGTTTTCCAGATACAGCACAGATTTGGTTATTCCATCAATAATATCATCAATATAGGTATAATCTCTGGCAGTTGTTCCATCACCATAAAAAGGAATTTCTAGACCATTTGAAATGAGCTTTGTAAACTTATGTATGGCAAGGTCTGGGCGCTGTCTTGGTCCATATACGGTGAAAAATCTTAGGTGAATCATATCAATCTGATACAGGTTATGATAAACATGTCCCAAAATTTCTCCACACTTTTTCGTTGCTGCATAAGGAGAAATCGGATAGTCTACATTATCTGTTTCCGCAAAAGGATTTTTTTCATTATTTCCATAAACGCTTGATGAAGAAGCACAGATGAATTTTTTAATATTAAAATCCTTGCAAAGTTCCCAAAGGTTCATCGTTCCACGGACGTTTACTTCTTCATATTCTAAAGGTTTTTCAATAGAGGGACGAACTCCAGCTAATGCCGCCAGATGAATCACCATATCAATGGAATGGTTTCTGAAAATACTTTCAAGCCCTTTTTTATCTCTGATATCCTGATAGTAAAGAGAATATTGATCAGATTGAGAAAGGGAAATCAAACGTTGAATATCAGCTTCCTTATCAGAAAATTCAAAATCCGAAATTTGATCAATAGACTCTAAAGTATTTTTAATTTTGATCTGATAGCTATAGAAATCATCAAAATTGTCAATGTTTATGACAGAATGTCCATTTCTTAATAATTGTTCAACTAAATGGGAACCGATGAACCCGCTACCGCCTGTTACAAGATAAATCATCAATGGTTTTTTATGAATACAAAAATATAAATTTTACTTTTTGAAAAATATAATCATTAAATTTACGTAAAAAAGTAATATAAATATAATATGCAGTTTCAAGGGCAAATTTTAAAAATGATAAGCTACGATGCTAAACCCATCCAGTATTATTTGAATCTTTCAGGAGATCTGATTCATATTAATGAGTTATTGGGGAAAGAACTAAGCATTAAGCATGTAGGGTTTCAATGTGTAAACTGTGGTGAAAATAAACCTATTTATAGAATGGGTTTCTGTAAAAGCTGCTTTTTTGAAAGTCCTTACGCCAGTGATACCATCATTCGCCCGGAGCTTTCTACAGCTCATTTAGGAGTGGCGGAACGTGATCTTGAAGTAGAAAAAGAAATTCAGCTACAGCCTCATACAGTGTATCTGGCCTATACCGGAGATGTAAAAGTAGGGGTGACGAGAAATACTCAGATTCCTACAAGATGGATTGATCAGGGTGCCACTTTTGCTTTGCCTATTGCAAGAACTGAAAACCGTTATGAAGCGGGAATGATAGAAGTTGCATTGAAAGAACATTTAGCAGATAAAACAAACTGGAGAAAAATGCTTCAGGATGATTTTGAAGGAGAGATAGATCTTGCAGACTTCAGACAAAAGATCAAAGAATATTTTCCTGAGGATTTTCAGAAGTTCTACAGTGAAGGAGAAGAACTTTGGGCATTTGATTATCCATTTGAAAAACCGGAGAAAGTCACTTCATTTACTTTAGATAAGAAGCCGGAATTTACCGGAAGGCTTACAGGAATAAAAGGACAGTATCTTGGATTTGAAGGCGGAAATTTTATCAATGTAAGAGGGCATGAAGGATATGTGATAGAGCTGGAAATCAAAAATTAATCTCATCATAAGTTATTCAACCAAATCACAAATATGAAAAAGTGGGTTAAAAGATTATTAATCAGTTTCGGGATCCTGGCAGGATTACTTCTTGCTGCAAATTTCGGACTGAATTTCTGGCTTAAAACCCAACTTCCCGAATACATAAAAAAAAATACAGACTACAAGGTTTCTTATAAAAGTCTGGATGTGGATCTAAGTACAGGAAATATTCTTGCGACAGGGATTTCTGTTAATTCCAAGAATCCGCAAAATACCAATGTTATTGGGCTTCAGGGAACGATTGATACACTAAAAGTCAACCGTTTTGGAATTTATGATGCTATTTTTAATAAAATAATAAGTTCTTCCGATCTGTTGTTGGCAAAACCGAACCTGAATATTATTCTAGCAAAACCTGTTGATCAGAAAACAGGTAAAAAAAGAAATCCGTTTTTATTTGAAAATATAAGGATCAATCATGGTAAGGTAGCTGTTTTTAAGCATACCAAACAAAAGTTTTTGTCTGTAGAGCAGCTTGATCTGTTGGTTGAAAATCTACAGATGACAGAAGAATCTGTGGAAAATAAGCTTCCCATTGTTTTTGACCGGTACAGTATTAAAGGGCAAAGATTCTTTTTCAGGCCGGATAATGTATATGCCATTACGATTCGTTCCATCAACACGGCAGACGGGCAAATGTCCGTTGACGAATTTAAATTGATTCCATTGCTATCTTTTACTCAGTTTAAAAAGTTTTATCCTCAAAAAACTCAACTATTTGAATTTGTCATCCCAAAAATGGAGTTTAAAGATGTGGTTTTACAGAAAAATAGAACTTCTCTTGCCGATGCAGTATTTCAAAACCCAGTTTTTAAGGCTTATAATACAGGGGTGAAAAATATGAAGAAGGAAAGGAAGCAATCTGACTTTGAGGTTAATCTGGGGAATATAAAGCTTAAAAATGCTGTAACTCAAATTAATAAACCTGACGGAAGCAGGCTTTTATCTGTCGGGAATCTAAACCTAAATATCAGTCAGTTGGTTTTCAACAAGGAAACCTCTGAACAGGTAATTCCGATTGGATATAAGGATTTTACATTCTCTGGAAAAGATATTGTCTACACTGATCATCAGAATATTGCTATTGGAAGTGTTGCTTTGAAGCCAACCAATGGAGAAATCAAAGATCTTTCACTGACACCAGGCTCGCTGTCCAAGGAAAGAACGACAATGGATCTGAAAACCAGTCATATTGCATTTAATATTAATAAGCTGGAATTCATTAATAAAAAGCTGAACCTGGATATTAAAGACGTTCTGGTTGAAAATGCGAATGGAGTTATAAATGCAGGAGAAAGTAAACCAAAGAAAAATACAAATCCTGGTATTATACAGTCTGTCATTATAAGAAAAGTATCCTTTAAGAATTCAAACCTTATTTACGATAAAGGCAAAGAGCCACTGGCTTTTAATGATCTGAATGCTACTGTAAACGGTATTGAAATAGAGCCGAAGTCGAATAATGAAGGTCTTTCCTTTAAGGTAAAAGACTATTTTCTGACCACCCGTAATTTTGCTTACAAAACTCAATTCTATAATATCAGTCTTGGACTTTTGAAGCTGAATAAGAATAAAATACAGATCAATAACTTTGCGATGAAGCCTCTTGTTTCGAGAAACCAGTTTATCAAAATGATCCCTGTGGAGAGGGATCTATATGATATTAAGGCTGGGCAGGTGACTGCTGAGGGTGATTGGGAGCTATTTTCACCACATAAGTATATTAATGCTTCTCATGTGGTGATTCAGTCTGCAGATGCTAATATTTTCAGGAGTAAAATACCGAAAGACGATCCGAAAATTAAAGCACTGTATTCCAAAATGCTTCGTTCCATTAAAATTCCTATGAATATCAATACGCTGGATCTGAAGAATTCCGTTTTGGTATACGAAGAAGATACTCCTGAAAGTATGGGGCCAGGAAAACTCACATTCAGTAATTTTAATATGAATGTTAAAAATCTGAACTCTGCAAAAGCAAAAGGAAAGCCTACCAAGGTTGATATCAATATTCACTGTTCATTCATGAATGTATCACCACTTTCTGTAAACTGGGGGTTTGATGTTGCGGATCAGCATGATAATTTTACAATTTCAGGAAAGACCTCCAATCTTCCGGCAAATGGAATCAATCCGTTTATCAGACCTTACCTGCATGTGACTGCTACTTCGGGAACTATTCAGGAAATGCTGTTTAATTTTAAAGGAAATCCGGCCGGATTACACGGAACATTTAACTTAAAACATAAAGACCTGAAAATTGCTGTTCTGAACAAAAATAATCATGAAAAGAAAGGCTTTTTAACAGCGGTGGCTAATGTATTTATAAAATCAAATTCCGGCAGTTTCCCTGAGGCAGTAACGGTTGAAAATGTGGAGCGCGATCCTACGAAATCATTCTTTAATCTTTTCTGGAAGGGAATTGAGCAAGGTTTGAAGAAAACACTTATTGGAAAGAATGTTGAAAAAACAGAACAGAAAGTAAAAAATGCCGTTTCTTCAGTGAAGGAAATGAAGAAATCTGTAAAAGATATTAAAGAGGAAATTAAATATAAAAAAAATACTTCTCAGCCTCAGGAGGAAAAAAAGGAGAAGAAAGGCTTCTTAAATGGTATTTTTAAAAAGAAAGATAATGCTGGAGAGAAATAATTTTTTAAACCATTAAAGTGTAATATTCAATTGACTTTTGTGGTTGATGGAAAATCAATTTTAACTTAAACGCCTTCAATGGTTCAAAAAATCAATATTGAAGTTTACTACTTAAAAATTGAATTCGTCACTTTCAAGAATTCGAATATTTCTCAGAAACTCATCAAATTCAGCACCAGGATAATTGCTGTCTGCTCCATAAGAATCAATAATCATCCCTCGGTTCCCGGCATCATCCTTCACAACATATAATACAGCATTATCGTCAGGATTACTATCACCTTCAAAACGATAGGTTTTTAAAATAATCAATTCAGATGGAGTATAGATTTTTTCAGAATTTTCGAATTTCATTTCGCAGTTTTCATTCATTCTGAATTCTCTCTGTATACCTCTCTCAGAGAGTTTTTTCATAACCTGACTTAAAGTGGTCATTTGATCGGTGTTTTCTGGATTTTCCATAATAATATTTTTGTTGGTAAGTACAATAATTAAACCATTACTTTTCTAAAGATAAGAAAAATAACTGATTACAATTTTCTTAAAAATACAGGTTAATGTTAACAAAATTTATAATTCAGAAGAACAAAATGGGTACACTTTTTGCAATATCAAAAACAATAAATCAAAGAAAATATGAAAAAAGAAGTTGGAGTTTTACTGGCAGGGGGAGTTGGTCTTTTGGCAGTATTAAGTTTAATAAGTATCAAGAAAATATTGACTAAAAAAGATAAAAAATATAGTGATAATTATTCAGATTATCACAGACACTTTGATGAAAAGAACCACGACGACGAAACACACGGAGTGGAATTTTACGCGCTGAAGTAGTAAAAAAATATATTAAATTATGTTTAAATCCAACGCTTTTGAAAGTGTTGGATTTTTTGTGGAAAACTTTAATGTTAAAGTTCATTATTATATAAAAAATCCATTCTAATTTTACATCAGAATGTCAAACGAAAATTTCATAAAAGGTCAGGGAGCTCAGCGAAACGTTATCAATCGTTTCGACAGGTATACCTATGAACCTGAGGATGAGGATTTCGAAACCATAAAGACATCCTTTACCGAAGTCTTTCCAAAAACTATTGTAAATCAGGTGAAAAGTGAGGATCTTCCAATGGAATATTCTATGAATCCCTACCAGGGTTGTGAACATGGTTGTTCCTATTGCTTTGCCAGACCTACCCATGAATATTGGGGATATAGTGCAGGGATTGATTTTGAAAGAAAGATCATGGTAAAAAAAAATGCTCCTGAACTGCTGGAGAAATTTTTTCAGAAAAGAGGATATAAAGCAGCCCCTATTTTGCTTTCTGGAAACACCGATTGTTATCAGCCCGCTGAAAGGCAATTTGAAATTACCAGAAAACTCCTACAGGTTTGTCTTGACTATAGACACCCTGTCAATATTCTGACAAAAAATGCTTTGGTATTGAGGGATTTGGATATCTTAAAACCAATGGCGGAACAGAACCTGGTTTCTGTATCATTAAGTATTCCTACCATTAATGAAGAATTGAGAAGGAAAATGGAGCCTAGAACCAGTTCTGCCCCTAATAAACTAAAGGCTATTGAAATTCTTACCGAAAATAAAATTCCTGTTCATGTAATGATAGCGCCCATTATTCCTGGACTAAATAGTGATGAACCTTTGAATATTTTAAAATCAATTTCTGATGCCGGAGCATTGGGATTTGGATATACATTAGTTAGATTAAATGATACTGTAGAGCCTGTTTTTGTTAATTGGATTGAATCTCATTTCCCGGACAGAGCGCAGAAAGTATTGAATCTGATCCGCTCTATGCGTGGAGGAAAATTAGGTGATAAAAGGTATTTTGAGAGACAGAGAGGAGAGGGAAATATTGCTGAAATGATTCATACAACCTTTAAAATAGGAAGGAAAAAATTTTTTGAAGGAAAAGAGTTTCCCAAATTGTCGACAACTAATTTTACAGGAACAAAAGATCAACAGCTAAGACTGTTTGATTAAGTTAAATTAAAAAAACGCTCCGAAGAGCGTTTTTTGTTTTTAATAAATAATAGGCTGCTCACCGTCAGGACAAAAGAATTCTACTCTGCATAATTCTCTATACTGTTTGCCGTCACTACACCCATAAAAACATTCTCCGGGATAAGGGAAACTTATTCCTCCGGAAATTGTCTTCAATTTGTTTTTACTTAATTTCTTTAAATTTTTCATATTGCATGATTTTGGTTTAAATAAAGATATGAAAATATTTATAAGTATTTGTATACTAGTGTTTTATTTTTGTTGTAGCTGAATATGAGACAATAAAAAAGCCGCTTTAACAAAGCGGCTTTTTACATCTTGCTAAATTTCCTTACATTGTTTCTCCACCTGTAACGGGGCATTTAAAATCATCACTGCAATCTGCACAAATCACAGTTCCGTTGCAATAGTACATACAGAATTCTGGTACAGGCAATTGAGCTCCTCCAGAAATACCTTTCAATTGGTCTTTTCTTAGTTTTTTTAAATTTTTCATATGGATTTAATTAAAAATTTGATAGCATAACAAAATTAAATAAAATATTTTCAATTATATGAAATGTAATGAGAGAAAAATGAAAATTATTTAAAAAAAATTTTTATAATGTGATTCTTATATTTAAATATTTGATTATTAAAGAAATAAAAATTAATTTTAGAGGAGCGATATCCGAAAAGCTTATAGAGTAGGAAAAACTAAATACCAAAAACTATGAAAAATTTCAAAAAAATTTCAAGAGAAGATCAAAAGACAATGATTACGGGAGGTGTAGGACCTGCCTATTGTTTTGAAGGGGAAGGTCCGGGTACAGGTGGTTGCGCATCAGGATATATCTGTTCAGGAGGGAAGTGTGTGCCTTATGGTGGTGGCCCTGGTGGTGGTGAAAATCCAGGTGGTGGCAGTAGCTATACCTGTATTTGCCCATGGGGGACTTTCACACAGGATACTCCTTGTCCGGAGTTTTACTGTATAACAGGATAAAAAAAATAGTCAGTAATTTAATTACTGACTATTTTTTATTATGTTTATTTCTTAATCAAACCTAATTCTATCAATCTTTCATGTAAGAATTCTCCAGCTGTTGTGTCTTCGTATAACTTGGGATTGTTTTCGTCTACACAGTTGTCAAGAGCATTTAATGACATAGCACTGATAGGGTGCATAAAGAAAGGAATTGAGAATCTTGAAGTACTCCACAATTCTCTTGGTGGGTTTACCACTCTATGAATGGTAGATTTCAACTTGTTGTTGGTATGTCTTGAAAGCATATCTCCAACATTAATCATTAACTCATCCGGTTCTGCGATCGCATCGATCCATTCTCCGTTGTGGTTTTGAACCTGAAGACCTTTTCCTTGTGCTCCCATTAAAAGGGTGATCAGGTTAATGTCTCCGTGGGCAGCTGCTCTTACTGCATCATCCGGTTCTTCAGTGATTGGTGGATAGTGAATAGGTCTTAAGATTGAGTTTCCTTCAGCGATTTTATCGTCAAAATAAAACTCATCTAAGCCAAGGTGTAGTGATAACGCTCTTAGAACATATTGTCCTGTTTTTTCAAGCATTTGGAACGCCTCTTTACCTACTTCGTTGAATTTCGGAAGTTCATCAACGATTACATTGTCAGGATACTCAGCTTTGTATTTTGAATCCTCAGACAAATACTGTCCAAAGTGCCAAAACTCTTTTAAGTCTCCTTTTTTGAAACCTTTTGCAGTTTCTTTACCGAATCCTACATACCCTCTCTGGCCACCAATTCCCGGAATCTCATACTTCTGTTTCGTTTCCACTGGCTGGTCAAAAAAGTTTTTTACCTCTCCATATAAATCTTCTACAAGGTTGTCATCAAGAAAATGGCCTTTTAAGGCTACAAAACCAATTTCTTCATAAGCTTTTCCGATTTCATTTACAAATTTCTGTTTGCGTTCCGGGTTACCCGAAAGGAAATCACGCAGGTCTACACTAGGTATTTTATCCATTTTTAGAAATTTACGAATAGCAAAATTACATTTTTTTTAATTTAAATGATTTTAAAATCATTATTTATAAGTTAAATTTGCTGTATGAAAAAATATTCTTCTAAGAGAAGTATCCAAATACTTGCACATCTTCTTCAGCAGTACGGAATTGCAGATGTTGTAATTTCACCGGGATCAAGGAATGCTCCTTTGGCGATTCATTTTTCAGAAATAGACCGCTTTAATTGTTACAGTATTGTAGACGAAAGAAGTGCTGCCTTCGTAGCAATGGGGATGGCTAAAAGTGAGAAAAAACCAGTCGCAATTACCTGTACCAGCGGATCTGCAGTAGTTAATTATTATCCGGCGGTTACGGAAGCTTTTTATCAAAACATTCCCCTTTTGGTACTGACAGCTGACCGACCGACTGATTTTATTGATATTTTTGATGGGCAGACGATCAGGCAGAAGGATGTTTTTCATCAGCATTCTTACGGAGACTTCCAATTGCTGGAAGACAGCAAAGAAAATGCAGAAGATATTAATTTTGATACCATTAAAAAGGCTATTGAGCTTTGCTTTGAAAAGCAAGGACCTGTACATATTAATATTCCTTTGGAAGAGCCATTGTATGACTTGGTATCAGAACTTCCAACTTTTCCAACAGTTGAAAAAACAATCAAGCATAAAGAGTATGACATCCCATCCAACCTAATTGCAGATTGGCATACATCTCAGAGGATTATGCTGTTAGTGGGAACAAGAGATTACAGCCCGGAGTTGGAAAATCAGTTGACGCAATTGGTTAAAAACCATTCTGTAGTTGTACTGAGCGAAGCAAATTCCAATTTGTATCATGAGAAGTTTTTCAGGCACATAGACCGTTATATCTTCAATTTTACAGAAGAAGACTACAAAACCTATGCTCCAGACCTGTTAATTACGATAGGACAGAATGTGGTTTCCAAAAAAGTAAAACAGTTTCTGAGAAGTGCAAGACCAAAGCAACACTGGCATCTGGATGAAGTTTGGCAACCAGATACGTATTTCTCATTGACAGAGAAAATAGAGGTAAAACCGGAGATGTTCTTTTCTAAATTATTAAAGTTCATTAACCTGGAGCCAAGACCTTATTTTAACTTGTGGGATGTTTTAAGAGATAAAAAAGATGCCAAGCACCAGCAATTTTTAAATACGGTAGAGTTTTCAGATTTTTATTTCTTTAATAAAGCGGCACAAACTGTTCCTGAAAATTATAACATCCATTTCAGCAATTCGTCCGGGATCAGATATGCACAGTTGTTCGATTTTGGCAAAAGAAAAATGTACTGCAACAGAGGAACCAGCGGAATTGATGGTTCAACATCTACTGCAATGGGGTTTGCTATTAAAAATGCCAATCCAACTTTGCTTATTACCGGTGATTTAAGCTTCTTTTATGATATCAATGGTCTTTGGAACCAATATATTCCTCCTTTTGTAAGAATAATGATCTTCAACAACGGAGAAGGGAATATTTTCAAGATTATTCCGGGACCTGGAAATGCCAACCCGAATACGTTAGACGAATTTATTGCTACCAAACACCGTAAAAATGCTGAGCATTTAGCCAAGCATTTCGGCTTCTCTTACATTAAGGTGGAAGATGAACTGACGTTGGACAGAGTATTGGAGAACTTCTTCAAACCTGATGCGCAGCCAAAGATCCTGGAAGTAAATACTTATGGGAAAAACAGTGCTGACATTCAGAAAGCTTACTTTAATTTCATGAAAGAAAACTAAAGATCAAGATATTCTTCATTTCCTGGCAGATTCATAATTCTGTCAATAGGATAGATAAACATATCATCAAAGTCGTTTAAAGCATTGATGAGTTGAAAGTGGCTGAACTGCTTTATATTTTGTAGAGTAATTTCAGCCTCTTTTATTTTCTTATTTTTCAAAAGATGTTGTCTTTGTACTCCATTCAACAGATAAGAGTTTGGGGTAAACCAGTCTTTACCCTTTAAAAATAAAAGGTTGGAAAAAGAAGTGTCGGTGATATGGTTATTTTTCACAATGATGATTTCCTCCGCTTTGGATTTCATCTTCATTTTATCTAATTCTTTGCGGTCTTCAAATTTGAATGAGTAATCGAAGCTATTGTTTTCTACCAGTTGAAAATCCTGAATTTCGGGGATTGCATAAGGAATCATTTGAGTACGAATTCTTTTGTCCAAATCATAGGAAATTCTTAATTTAAAAAGTCCGTCTTCATCGTGCTCCAGATTTTTGTAGATTTTGGCCAGATCAATAGATCCCTCTTTTCCAAAATGAGAGAATGTTTGATTAACACGTTTTTGATGGAGTTCTAAGAGAAAAACCTCCTGATCTTCTACCTTAATGCTTTCAATGAATTGGGACATAGATTTTATTTTTCATTTCCTGATATTCGTCTTCTAATTTACTCATGTGCGTTATACCGCCTCCGCTTTTGAAATAGAGCCTATTATCCTCTTTTTCAATAAAACGTATCATCACACAGCTGTCGACATTTTGACCATCGAACCAGCCACAAACTCCTGTGTAGTACCCTCTATCATAGCCTTCTGCCTCCAGAATTATTTCCAGCGTTTTAGGTTTGGGTGCACCTAAAATAGATCCTGCAGGGAGCAATTTTTGCATAATGCTTCCTAATTTTCCGTTAAATTCAGGTTTTAACATTCCTGAAATTTCTGAGCTCATAGCATATAAATCTTTCTGCCGCGTTTTGAGGAAGTCAATATGCTGAAACTGATCTACACATACGTCATCTGCTACCATGCTCAGATCATTACGGAGCAAATCTACTACCGTATAATGCTCAGCTTTTTCCTTCGGATCATTCTTTAGGATTTCTGCTGCATTTTCTATGGAAGCATCAATCGTGCCTTTCATAGGATAAGTCAAAATTTTCCCGTCAATAATCTTTACAAAAGTTTCAGGAGAAAAAAATACAAAAAAATCTTTATAAAAAACCTTATACTTAGCCTCAGAGTGATAAAAAATTTCTTCAAGGCTTAAATTGGTCTCAATTTCAGTTCTTCGGGTATAGTTTACCAGATAGGAATTTCCGAGACGAATATTTTTCTGAACTTTATCAAAGCCGGTTGTAAAGTTTTCCAGAGTTTCCGGAAAGGATTTCCATTCTACTTTTTTATCAATTTTTTGTGCCTTTTTTACATTTGAAAACGTTTGAAAATCAATTAATAAACCTGATTTTTCGATCTCATTTTCTTTATAGAGTTCTACATTCTCTGAAAGAAAATCGATAACAAAGAAATAGGGAACTTTCTGAAGAGAAAGTTCGTCCATTTCCATAAATTTTTGATGATTCACTGAAAACATTCGGCAAAAATAATTATTGATGTTTACTTTTGCATAAAATTTTTTATGATGCAGAGTAAATATCCTCAGAAACCGGGAATTGATTTTATATTGAAGCAGGCTTTTTTCTATTGGAATAAAACACTGGTTTTTCAGTTGATGTTTTCAATGATATTTTTTGGAATCTTTCTTACCTCTCTGTTCTTCTTCGGAGACAGGTATGGAATATGGGAGCAGAATCAGGTGCTCACAGAAGCTTTGAAAGAAGGAACAAAGGCCTATATGGAAAAGATAGGACAATTAAGTGCTACGGAAAACTATCAGATGTTTACCCTTGCCATCTGGGCAACTACAGCATTTTTGTATCCCCTGAATCTTGGAATGTTTCAGATCTTCAGAAAACTGGATCTTAACGAAAAAATGGAATTGGGAGATTTGTTTGTAGGCTATAACGGAATTAACTTTTTTAAGTATCTGGGATATTATCTTTTCTGGTTTATGATTTACAGGTTTACAGTTCCTACGATTCTTTTGGCCATTATCTGGGTAGCTGTGACGGTATTTGTAGCACCCTTGATGTTTTTTACCAATAAAAGGATATTTGAAGCAATTTCCTTAAATTTTAAAGCCCTTAGAATGTATTTTGTAGAAATCATGGTATGTGTGTTTGTTGCTGTTTTGTTTAAATACCTGGGGTTCAGTTTGTTTTTAATCGGAGGACTTTTTACATTTCCTTTCTGGAATGCCATGATTTATTCTTTATATAAAACAATATTTTCAGAAAAAAGCTAAAATTCAGTTAGGTTTAATGTGTTTTTTATCAAAAAAAGTTAAATTTGATAAAATCATTAAATATTTAAACTATGTCTGAATTTAACGAATTTGATCAGCAAGGTTCTGTTCCCAATAGGGAAACGGGATCAATCATTTCACATGCCTTTGAGATGTATAAAGGAGTTTTTGGGTACGCTATTGTTGCCATGATAGTTTATATCGTTGGAGGAATTATTATCCAAAGTCTTACCGGTTTCAATTCTGCAGCCATCATGGAAGAAATGAAAACTTCAGGTGATTACGGAAATTTTAGATATTGGGAAACTCCTGGATTCTCAATGTATATGACATTTTCCAGCCTTTTTTTACTGTTATTGACTCCACTGTATGTAGGTTTGATCTATATGGTGAATAAATTCAATACCAAAAATCCGATTGAGTTCTCCGATCTCTTCATTGGATACCGCCAGAATTTTGTGAATATATTAATCTATAGCTTCATTTCAGGGATTATTTCTTCTGTTGCGTTGACGCTTTGCTTTCTTCCGTTTATTTTTATTTATCCGTTTCTGTTATTAGGATATCCTATCTTATTATTTGAAAATTCTTCAGCTATTGATGCTCTAAGTAAGTCATTCAATATTGCAAAAGAGAATTACGGAACATTATTAGGAGTAAGTTTCCTTGGGCTTTTAATCTCACTGGCAGGTATTATTTTATGTGGAATCGGGTTTATCCTAACAGCACCATTCATCATGGTCGTAATGTATTCTGCATACTGTGCCTTTGTTGGCAAGCCAAGACAAATCACGTACACTAAACAATAAAATAACAATTGATGAATAAAGACAATCAAATAAGCAGTGTTGCCATAAAGCAGATTTCTTTGCTCGCCATTATTTTGGTGTTGGCAGGTTTAATCTGCTTTAATCTTGCATTGTTTATTCCATCAGTTTTAGGAGCTATTACCATTTATGTGGTTTGCAGAAAGTATAATTTCTATCTTCAGGAAGAAAAAAAGTGGAAATCTTCTCTTGCTGCCTTCGTATTAATGTTTGCGAGTCTTATCATACTGATTCTGCCTATTTATTTCATTGCAGATCTGATTATTGATAAATTAGGGAACGCACAGGCTTATATGGACAAATTCAATGTGTTTTTAGATAAAATACATTCCTATATCCAAACCAAAACAGGTTTTGATATTTTGAGTCAGGAAAATATGGATAAGCTGAAAAGTTTTGTAGGGAAATTTTCTACCTCAGCATTGAGTGGGACATTCAATACCCTGACAGTAATAATGTCCATGTACTTTATCCTGTATTTTATGTTGGAAAAGCCGAGATTATTTGAGAGAATTCTAACAAATTCAGCGCCTTTAAAGCGCTCAAATATTTCATTGCTGGGCGAGAAACTAAGGAAACTCATCATGGCCAATGCTATTGGTATTCCTGTAGTGGCAATTGGTCAGGGGATTGTTTCGCTTATTGGATATCTGATATTTGGAGCTCCTGGAGCGGTATTGTTATTTGCTCTGACAGCAGCTTCTTCTGTTATACCGGTTGTAGGAACGGCTATTGTGTATGTGCCGGTCTGTATATTTATGATTGCAGAAGGGAACACAGCACAAGGGCTTGGTCTTGCAATTTATTGTGTAGTGGTAGTAGGGCTTACAGATAATCTGCTTCGTTTCACACTTTTAAAGAAACTCGAAAATATCCATCCTCTGAATACGGTATTTGGAATTATCATGGGTATGAACCTGTTTGGGTTTATGGGACTTATTTTTGGCCCTATTCTGATCTCATTTACCCTTCTTTTGATACAGGTATACAGAAATGAATTTTCAGATGAGAATGCGCCTCCTGATCTGGAATTACCCAACAATCAGGATGAAATAAAAAATAAATTGATTTAATTGTATAAAAGTGGAGGGAATAAATCCGGAAATATTAAAAGAAATCTGTGTTTTTAAAATGCCATTTGGCAAATACGAAGGAACAGTCTTGATTGATCTTCCGATAAGTTATCTGGAATGGTTCAATAAAAACGGAATGCCTAAAGGTAAATTGGGCATGCAGTTGTCAACTGTTTATGAAATTAAACTAAATGGTTTGATGGATCTGTTAGCTCCGATCAGAGCTTCCGTAAGAAACGGATTATAAAAAAGTTCTGTTTTATGATATACAATCGGCGGCTTCGAAGAAGCCGCCGATTATATTTTATGAATTATGCTAAGCCTTTAAAGCTGAAATTTCATCTCTCAGCTTAGCCGCTTTAATAAAATCAAGATTTTTAGCTGCAGCTTCCATTTCTTTTTGCTTCTGTTCAATAATCTTTTCAACTTCGTCACTGGCATAAGTAGCTTTAACTTCAGCAACCTTTTGAAGAATTTCTTTTTGGGTATATTTTTCATCTGGAAAATCTTTGCTTCTACCCACAAGATTCTCAGATATTTTTTTATTCAGTGCTTTGGGTACCATGCCGTTATCTTCATTGTACTTCATCTGTTTTGCACGGCGGTATTCGGTTTCATCCAATGTTGCCTGCATAGATTTGGTGATCTTATCAGCATACATAATGGCTTTTCCGTTGATATTTCTCGCAGCACGCCCTACGGTCTGAATCATGGATCTTCTGCTTCTCAACATTCCTTCCTTATCAGCATCTAAAATAGCAACTAATGAAACTTCCGGTAAATCCAAACCTTCTCTTAATAAGTTGACCCCAATCAAAACATCAAAAAGCCCTAAACGTAAGTCCTGCATAATCTGGATACGTTCCAGCGTTTCAACATCGGAATGAATATATCTTGTCCTGATCCCGAATTTGGTGAAGTATTTGGTGAGCTCTTCCGCCATTTTTTTGGTTAAGGTGGTCACCAGAACTCTTTCATCAGCATCAGCTCTTTTCTGTATTTCTTCCATTAAATCATCAATCTGATTTAAACTTGGTCTTACTTCAATAATAGGATCAAGAAGTCCTGTAGGACGGATGATCTGTTCAATATAAGCACCGCCTGTCTTTTCCAGTTCATAATCTGCTGGAGTTGCAGAAACATAGACTACCTGATTTTGAATGGCTTCAAATTCTTCAAATTTTAAAGGCCTGTTATCCATAGCGGCAGGAAGTCTGAATCCATATTCTACTAATGCTTCTTTTCTGCTTCGGTCACCACCATACATAGCATGAACCTGCGGAACTGTTACATGGCTTTCATCAATAACCATTAAGAAATCCTTTGGGAAATAATCGATCAGGCAGAAAGGTCTTGTTCCCGGAAGTCTGCCGTCAAGATATCGGGAATAGTTCTCAATTCCTGAACAATATCCAAGCTCCTTGATCATTTCCAGATCCAGTTCTGTTCTTTCCTGAAGTCTTTTGGCTTCTAGTGGTTTTCCTATAGAGCTGAAGAAATCTACCTGTTTTACCATGTCATCCTGAATATCTTTGATCGCTCCATTTAGTGTTTCCTTTGATGTAACAAAAAGGTTCGCCGGGTAGATCTGTATTTGATCAAAATTATCTTCTACATTTCCGCTAACGGGATCAAAACTTTGAATTTTTTCGATTTCATCTCCAAAAAACTGGATTCTGATCGCATTATCTGCATAAGCAGGGAAAACATCAATAACATCCCCTTTTACGCGAAATGTTCCTCTTTGGAATTCATTTAATGTTCTCGCATATAAAGCATTAACTAAAGAGTGTAGAAGTGCTGTTCTCGTAACTTTTTCACCAATAGCAATGGAAATTAAAGATTTATGAAATTCCGTTGGGTTCCCAATACCGTAAATACATGAAACGGAAGCTACGATAAGAACATCTCTTCTCCCTGAAAGAAGGCTTGCTGTAGCAGAAAGACGTAATTTTTCAACTTCTTCATTGATACTCAGGTCTTTTTCAATATAAGTTCCGGTTGTGGCAATATAAGCTTCCGGCTGATAGTAGTCATAGTAACTGACAAAGTACTCCACTGCATTTTCAGGAAAGAATTCTTTAAACTCCATGAAAAGCTGTGCCGCCAGGGTTTTATTATGAGCAAGAACGAGGGTGGGACGTTGAACATTTTGAACAAGATTAGCAACCGTAAAGGTTTTCCCGGATCCTGTTACCCCAAGAAGAGTCTGGTATTTTTCACCAATCTCTATTCCTGCAGTTAATTTATCAATGGCTTGGGGCTGATCCCCGGTGGGTTTGTATTCTGATTGAAGCTTGAAATCCATAAGAAAGAATGTATAGAACAAAAATACGAAAGAAATTATTAGGCGTGATAAAGTTTTGATGATGAATATTTTCCACATTAGTTCTTTTTATTCACACTATGTATTATAGTTGTTGTCTGAAAGTTTGAATAAGCTATTTTATGGCATTATTTTTCCATTCATTTTCGAACACCTAATCATAATAGTATGAAAATCAATCAATTTTATATTCCAATGCTTAGTCTTTTTCTGACTTTATCTTCGTGTAAAAAGAATAATGCACATGCCCAACAAACCGGAAATGAAGGGAGTGTAGAGACAGAAAAACCCAATTCTGAATATCAGCCTGCATTTAAAGGACAAACACGGATAAAGGCCGTAAAAACAAATACCGCTTACAATGTGGAGATATTGAATAAAGACCTTGGGAAGCCATGGGGAATTATTAATTTACCGGATGGAAGGTTCCTCATCACAGATAAACGAGGATCTATGAATGTTGTATCAAAAGATGGAAAACAGGTCTCCAATATAGAAGGCTTTCCAAAGGTAGACTCTAAAGGACAAGGGGGAATGCTGGATGTAGCGTTGGATCCTGATTTTAAAGCCAATTCTACTATTTATTTTAGTTTTTCAGAGCCATTCGGAAAAGGAAACCTTACCTCTGTAGCGAAAGGAAAATTATCAGATGATTTTAAATCAATTTCAGATGTAAAAGTGATTTTCCGCGCAGAACCTTCTTATGATGGAGATAAACACTATGGAAGCAGGCTTGTTTTTGATAAAGATGGAAATTTATTTGTCAGTACCGGAGAAAGATCTGATAAAGAAACAAGGGTCTATGCTCAGAAAACAGATAATTATTTAGGAAAGATCATTAAGATCACCAAAGACGGATTGCCAGCCCCAGGAAATCCATTTATAGGAAAGCAAGGATATAAACCTGAAATTTATGCTTATGGAGTCCGTAATCCTCAAGGTTTAGCTATTGACCCAAACGGAAACCTTTGGGATGTGGAAATGGGCCCAAGAGGAGGTGATGAAATTAATCTTATTCAGCCAGGAAAGAATTATGGATGGGGAGATGTAACCTATGGGATTGAATATTCCGGGGCTAAAGTAGGAAAGGGTATTACCCAGAAAGAAGGTACTGAACAGCCAGTTTATTATTGGGATCCGGTAATTTCTCCAAGCGGAGTTACTTTCTATACCGGAAATATAGAAGAATGGAAAGGAAACCTTTTCATTGGATGTCTGAGTGGTGAGCATATTAACAGGATTGTGATGAAAGATAATAAAGTGGTAGGAGAGGAACGCCTTTTGGCAGACCAAAGTGAACGATTCAGAGATGTACTGGACGGAATGGATGGAAATCTCTACGCCGTCACAGATAGTGGAAAGCTTTATAGAATTTCAAAGAAATAAAAAAGACTGCTGAAAATCTTCAGCAGTCTTTTTTATAAGGAAGGAAAGGTTGCATGAGAAAAGGTTATTAGTTTAGGTAGAAGTCTTACCTTCTTTCAGTTACGAACCTTTTAAAACTTAAAATTAAGTCTGGCAAAAACCTGTCTCCCTGCAAATCCCATCTGTACCGGGTCAAAAATTCCACCCGCTTCTGTATTTCCTTCAGTTACCTGTGTTTTTTGTAGGGTTGGATATCTGTTGAATATATTTTTGCTGCCCAGAGTAAAGTTGAGGCTCTTTGAAAACTCATATCCAAAAGAGAGGTCAGTGGTTACTTTTGCGTTGTAGATCTGCTCAGCCTTATCATATCCAATTAAAGTAACCTTATCAAATCTTACCAGCTGAAGGTTTGCATTGAACTTGTTGATCTTATAGTTGAGGTTGAGGTTGATCTTTGTTTTAGGAGCAGAAGCCAGAATAAAGGCTCTTTCCCTGGTACTTAAATAGACGTCTTCTTTCCCTTGTAATTGTGGTGAAGTATTCACTTTGGTGATTTCCATATCATTATAGTTTCCAGCCAATGTAGCGGTTAATTTTCCTGAGCCCAAACTTTCATTATAACTTAGAATAAGATCAATTCCTTTAGTTCGGGTATCAATTGCATTGGAGAAGAACTGTGCCTGGTCAATATAAGGATAATCGGCTTGAACATCTCCTGGTAAATCATCTCTTGAGAAATTTCCTGTCAAAACAATTCGGTTTTTTACACTGATATAATAACCATCAATAGTTGCGGTGAACTTACCAGTATTAAAAGTAAATCCAGCACTTCCATTAACGGAGGTTTCCTGTTTCAGCTGTTCAATACCTAATCTACTGGCAAGATCACTATCATTTGAAGCCAATTGAATGGTCACCAATTTACCACCCTGGAAATTGGTGAACTGCTGACTGTAATACTTCTGAGCAAGAGAAGGAGCCCTGAATCCTGTAGAGACAGATCCACGAAAGGCAAATTGTGGGGTAATTGCATATCGTGTAGCAAATTTACCATTGAGGGTACTTCCAAAGTCATTATAGTTTTCAAACCTTCCTGCTACACTTATCATCCAGTCTTTGGTAATGTCCAGTTCAGTATCTACATAAGCGGCAAAGTTATTTCTGTTTTTACCAATATCTGTAGCATAACCAGGGAATCCTTGTGAACCTCCTGGTCTTATGTTATCGCTTGGATCAGCAAGAGGATTAGTCACTAATAAATTGTCAGGAGTATTTGAGGTTACAGGATTTCCATTAATATCATACATTGTATAGGAAGCCTCTTCTCCTTTTATGATATTGAATTTTTCATATCTGAATTCCGATCCGAACGCAATATTCAGCCCCTCAAGCACTTTAAATTGCCTTACCGCATTAAATCCGGTTGTATTTTGCAATAATGAATGTCCACCAGCATAAAATTGAGTAGGAGACTTAGGGCCTAATGTAGCGTTAACAGTATTGGTAATTTCATAAGTAAATCTATTATTTCCAAAGGCGTTATAAAAGTCTACATCCCAGTTAGCCACTTTGAATTTTAAACCATTATCAAAGGTGAAATCACTAATGCTGGTATCCTCAATGGGATCAAACCCCATTGGATAGATTTCAGGGATATTACCATTAGCTTCAGGAGTTCTTGTCCATGCATAGGCTTTCGTATTTCTGTGGGAAAAGCCTTGACGGGAGTAGAACTTCAGTCCATCGGTTAATGGAAGTTCAATATTTCCGAAAAAATAGACATTTTGAGCTTTAGCATCTCCAAAGCGCTGTCTTGGAGCATTGTACATTTCAGGATTGGCATTTCTGATTGCGTAGTCTTTGTTGATAAATTCAGCAGTGAAGTTACCAAAACCTCCCTTGTTCCCTATTTTCGTTCCCAGGTTTCCGCTGAAATCAAATGTAATCCCATCAACTTTATGATCGGAAACAACATCATTATTTCCCGGACTTTTAAAAAGATTCATTCCATAAAAAGCATTTCCTTCAAAACCTTTATCCCGATCATTAAGGATAACATTAATGACTCCGGCGATCGCATCCGAACCATATTGAGCTGAAGCCCCGTCACGCAGCACTTCAACCCGTTTAATTGCTCCGATAGGAATGGTATTCATATCGTATCCCGTATTTCCTCTTCCTTTGGTTCCAAAAAGATTAATCAGGGAAGATTGATGGTATCTTTTTCCATTAAGGAGTAAAAGAGTCTGATCCGGGCCGAGTCCTCTTAATGTAGCCGGATCTACTGCGTCGGCACCATCCGATCCGGATTGTTTATTAGAATTAAAGGAAGGGGCAGAGAACTGTAAAAGTTGGTTTACTTCTACCTGGCCCGTCGCCTGGCTTACCTGTTTGATATCGATAACATCAATAGGAACAGGAGTATTAATGACTGTTCTTTTTTTGTTTCGGCTTCCAGTAATGGCTACTTCATCTATTTTTGATTCCTTTGTCAGCGTATCTTTTACCTGCTGAGCATAAGATAGAGAAGATGCCGTAAGAAAAATGATGCTTATGTATTTTATCTTCATATTGATAATTTTGAGTGGTGGTTAACTCAAAATTATCAATATTTATTTGTAAATCAATACTTAAATTAAATATTTGTTATGAATGTCTTAATTTAACATTGTTTATGTTAAATGAAAGTAAAATAATAATTAAAATATTTGATTTAATTAAAATTTTCAACATTAAAAGCTGGTAATGATTCTGTTAATACCTTCTTCCAGAATTTCTTTGGAAGTAGAAAAACATATTCTGATGTGCCCTTCAGCTCCTTTTCCAAACCATCTTTCCGAACCGGGAACAATGGCTACTTTTCCTTGTTGTAAAACATGTTGGGCAAACTGATCGCTGGACATTCCATTTTCAATCTTCGGAAATAATACAAAAGTAGCTTCGGGAAGAGTAGGGGTTACAAGCCCTGAACCATTCAGAAGCTGGAAAGCCAGGTTTCTGTTCTGCTGTAAGTGGTTTAAGAACTCTTTATACCAAGGTTTGGCCTTTTCCAATGCAACACTTCCTGCAATTTGTGATAGAGTGGAAACACCTTCTATCGTAGAATTGAAATTGGATTTTTCTATAAAATCTTCCAGAATTTCCTGATCATTACATAGAACAGCGCCTATTCTCAATCCTGCAATTCCAAACGATTTTGAGAATCCATATACAGTGAAGCTTTTTCTTTGGGCTGCTTCAGAAACTGATGAGTACGTGTGAAAATCTCTCTCGTCATAAATAATATCACTCCAGATTTCATCACTCATTACCCATAAATCGTGAGCTGAAGCAATCTCTGAAACCTTCTTCAGTACCTCCTTGGAATATACTTTACCAAGTGGGTTGTGTGGGTTACAGATACTTATCAGTTTAGTGTGGGGATTTATTAAAGAAACCAATTTTTCGAAATCAATTTCTCCTGTTTTAGTATTTACGGGGCATAGTTTTACAGTTCCACCGGCTGTTTCTACAGATTTTTTAAATAAAAAATCTACGGGATCCAAGATAATCGCTTCATCCCCAGGTTGTAAAACATATTTAGCAATTAAGAACATTCCCTGTGCGGCACTGTTAACAGCTAAAACATTTTCAGGAGAAAAACTACCGTGTTTTTCCTGATTAAAATGATCTGCAACACTTTTTTTAAATTCAGGAAGTCCTGAAAACGGGCCATAGTTCAGATAGCCGTCTTTTATATATTCAATAATTCCCTGTTCTATTTCAGGAGCTGTTCTAAAGTCCGGATCAGCTGCTGTTAAAGGGATAATTCCGTCTTCCAGGGTAGCCCATCTTCCGTTATAGGCTTTTCTTTTTAAGGCTTCAAAGTTGATGTCGTTATTGGTGAACATTTTTTATTTGTAAGATATGGGTAAAATATTGTCTGTATGTTGATCAATCGGGAGAAGAAACTGGTTCAATAATATTCTGCCATTATTGATGTGGATTTCTATTTCAGGCTTTCTCTCCGCTTCATATTTACGGAATGCTTCTGAAATAGAAGGTTCTTCTACTAAATATTTAGTCAAGGTATGAGAATCTTTTAATGCTGAGGTCACTCCCTGACTTGTAAAAGGGATAAGTGGGTGTGCTGCATCTCCAATGAATACGATGTTATCTTTATAAAAGGGGTTTAGCTCTTCCAGTTCGTACACGCACCATAAATGTACATTTTCGTAATTCGATTGTTGTATAATGGATGAAACTAAAGGATGCCAGTCTGCAAAAAGTTCAAGCATATACTTTTTCAGGTTCTCTGACGGGTGTTCATTGACTTTATATTTTTCGTTGTCAAACTGAGAGTACCAAAGGATGGTATCATGAGAAAGCTTAAGAATTCCAAAAGTAAGTCCACCCTGATCGTGATGGAATTTCATGAAATCATTTTCAATAGAAGCTGCGATGTCTTTATTTTTAATAATATTAACGACCTCATTTTCTCTTACCTGTCTCATTTTTTCATCCTTAAAAAGGTTTCTTCTGATTCTGCTTCTGGAACCGTCAGAAACAATTGCTATTTCAGCATCTATAGTTGCTCCATCAGAATGCTTCAGTTTTCCTTTTTCTTTATCAGAAGGAATTACTGTGGCATTATAGGTTATTTTCTCAGAAGAGATATTTTTTGACAGAAGCTGGATGAGCGAATGTCTTGAAATGGCAAATACATTGTTGAGGTCCTTTTCTGCCAATTTTTTTCCTGTATGGGAATATTGGACATATTTTTTCAGAAAGCTTCCATGTTGAAAAAGAAGAGCAGGATCTATGATCTGGGTTAGATACTCAATACCTTCCTGTGGGATAAGAAAGCCATGTCCCGCCAGGTCTTCTTTTTTTCTTCTTTCGTAAATGTGATAATCAATATTGTATTTTTCGAGATAATTCGCCATGCTTAAGCCGGAAATACCAGCGCCCACGACAGCAATTTTGTTCATGTTCGGAATAATGGTTTTTTCAGGTTGGTGTTTAAATACTTTTCGGTCTGTTTTTGTGGTACAAAAGTAAATTAAAATCATTCATTATTTTTAAAAAATAAATTAAATTGATTCTGAGTTTTTGAGAAATTAGATGAAAAGCATAAAAAATATAAGGAGATATACGTGAGGTTTTGGGGAAAGTATTTGTGGAATAATTGAACAACAAAAAAAGCCGAAAATCAATTCCGGCTTTGTTTTTATACTTATGCTTTTTCAAGCTGAACAGTAAAATGTCTTAATATTTCTGGCTCCCATGTAATTTTATATCCTTTCGCAATTTCTTCACGTCTTTCATATACGTTCTTTATGGCGGCAGCAATATAATCCATATGATTATTAGTATATGTTCTTCTAGGGATCGCAAGACGTACCAATTCCAATTTTGGATAACGGTTTTGTCTCGTTTCAGGATCTCTGTCTGCCAATAAAGTTCCGATTTCTACGGTTCTGATTCCTGCTTCTTTATAGATTTCAAGACCTAAAGTCTGGGCCGGATACTCCTCACGGGAAACATTAGGAAGGAAATTTAAAGAATCAATAAACACGGCATGCCCTCCGATGGGTTTCTGAACCGGGATCCCATACTCAATAAGTTTGTTTCCAAGATATTCAACCTGGGAAATTCTGCTTTCGAGATAAGCAAACTCTGTAGCCTCATTTAGACCTACCGCCAAAGCTGCCATATCTCTTCCGGCCATTCCTCCATAAGTAATGAATCCTTCATAGATGATGGTGAAATTTGATGCTTTTCTGAATATTTCTTCGTTATTTAAAGCGATAAACCCTCCAATATTTACTAATCCATCTTTTTTAGAACTCATTGTCATTCCTTCACCATAAGAGAAGATCTCTTTACAGATTTCTTTGATGCTTCTGTTTTCCTGGCCTTGTTCTCTTTTCTTAATGAAGTAAGCGTTCTCTGCAAATCTTGCGGAATCAAAGAATACAGGAATTCCATATTGATCGGAAAGAGCTTTTACTGCTTTCATATTTTCCAGAGAGACAGGCTGTCCTCCGGAAGAATTGCAGGTAATTGTAATCAGACAGAAAGGGATATTTTCCTTAGGATTGCTTTTATAAACTTCTTCAAGTTTTTCAAGGTTGATATTTCCTTTGAAAGGATGAAGGTCATTGATATCAAAAGCTTCATCAATTGTACAGTCGATGGCATGTGCTTTTCTGAACTCAATATGTCCTTTTGTCGTATCGAAATGAGAATTTCCAGGTACTACATCACCTTCTTTCACTAAAACAGAGAACAGTACATTTTCAGCAGCTCTTCCCTGGTGGGTAGGTAATAAGTATTTGAATCCTGTAATTTTTTCAACAGTATTCTGGAGTTGCTCAAAAGAACGGGATCCTGCATAGCTTTCATCTCCGGTCATCAATGCAGCCCATTGTTTGTCAGACATTGCTCCGGTTCCGGAATCCGTTAAAAGATCGATATAAACATGTGAAGATTTTAGGTTGAAGAGATTGTAATTTGCTTCTTTAAGCCATTGTTCTCTTTCAGCTCTTGTGGATTGGTGGATTTCTTCCACCATTTTAATGCGGAAAGGTTCCGCGTACGGTAAATTCATGGGTTGGTATGTTTTTAAATTGTGTGTAAAAGAAAATGTGTTTGAAAATAATTTTCAAATTCATCAATGTACATCTAAAGAAGAATAGGTATTATTCCGGTGCTTTAAATATATTCTCATCAGAATGAAAACCGGCAACACCGCCACTTACTGCAAATTTCATAGCAGAAGCAGCAGTCATTCCTACTACAGGTTTGATGTTTTTTTCTTCAGTAACAATTACCCAGCCCGAAATGGCATAAGAATGGGGTAAATATACCGCAACGTAATTATGCTTGTCAACGTCCGACATTTCTTTTTGAGTTAAAAAGCCGATTCTCCAGATTTCCGGATTCTCATTCGTTTTTACCCATACAGGATCGTTGAATTTTTTCTTGTCACCCACAAAAGAGGACATGACGTCCTTGGTAGGAGTGTAAATATGTTTTACTCCCGGTGTTTTTTCCAGTAAGCTATCCATGGTGTCAAAAAAGAATTTTCCCACCACAAATTTATTTCCAAGATAGCCTAAAATAGCAGTAAGTAATATGATTGAAACGAAAACAAGCCCCGGAACCTGTTTTGCAAGTGAAGGAACAAGATTGTCTATTGCACTTACAATATACCAGATTACAAAAATTGTCAGTCCAATTGGTCCAATAATAACCAGCCCCTGAAAAAAGTTTTTCAGAAATAGATTGGCAATACTTTCAAAGCTTGGTTTCTTCAACGTTTATTCTTTACTGTTTATATTTTTAACCGTGAATGGTTTCTTTATTTCCGTAGGATTTAATGATATTGGCTTCATATTCTAGCCAGGCTTCCCATCGTTCATTTACCTTTTCAGGATCTCCAAGTTGCCTTGCAAATCCAATGAAAGTGGTATAATGATTGGCTTCAGAGATCATGAGTTCTTTGTAGAAGACTTTAAGTTCTTCGTCTTTGATGTTTTCAGTAAGAACCTTGAACCTTTCACAGCTTCTGGCCTCAATCATGGCTGCAAAAAGCATTTTGTCTACAATAAGATCCTCTCTGCTTCCTTGGATGATAAATTTGGCAAGTTCATTTACATAATCATCCTTTCTGGCTCTTCCAAATTGATACCCGCGCTTTTTAATGATCTCATGAACCTGATTGAAATGATCAAGTTCTTCTTGGGCAATGGCAAGAAGTTCTGTAACAATCTCCGGATATTCAGGAAGCATTGTGATTAGACCAATGGCATTGGTCGCCGCTTTTTGTTCGCACCATGCATGATCCGTTAAAATTTCTTCGATGTTTCCTTCTGCAATGTTTGCCCACCTTGGATCGGTTGGGAGTTTCAACTTAAACATGTTTTAAATTTTTGTAAATTTAAAACAAATTAGGCATATTCAGTACTTTTGATGAGGTAGAATTTATATTCTGTTAGGTTTTGTTTAACGAGGCGCTTGTTTTATGCCGTATTTATAAATGGCAAAGCTCTTGGATTATTATTTTTTTCTTAAATTTCTATCTAGTAACGAAACTAATAATCAGATAATCATTCGAATGAATATAAGGAGACCGTTCTGTTTGTCAATAGGGTATTTATTGCTTTTTATAGGTATAGGAAAGATACAGGCACAAGAGACAAAAGATTCACTGGAAATTGTAGTAAAGCCTTATGCGAGTCTTCGTGGACATTTAGCGGTATATGATCATAAACTGGAACTTCAGGAAAATGCCTCTAGAATTGGATTGGAAGTGAATATTAAAAAACATGACTTTGGGCTTATTGCTGGTGGCGAAATTCAGTTAAATATGTTTAAAGGGGGAACTTCTTTTAATGTAGATGGAAATTTGTCAGGAGGTTTTTTCAATGTAGAGTCTGCCCAGAAACAACAGGTTTTTGGTAACCGTCTCGGGTATTTAGGATTAGATTTCGGAAAATTCGGAACCCTTACCATCGGAAAGCAATGGAGTGTTTATCGTGATGTTACTGCTTATACAGACCGTTTTAATGTTTTTGGAGCACGGGCATCCGCAACATTTATCGGAGGAACAGATGGTGGAGAAACAGGAACCGGGCGCGCAGATCAGGCAGTTATTTATCGAAATCATTTCGGCCCATTCTATATTGGTGGGCAGATTCAGGCCAGAGGGGGAAATAATGCTAAGTTTATTGATGGATTCGGAGCTTCTCTTCAATATGAGATAAAAGAAGGTTTTTTTGCAGGAGCTGCTTATAACAGAGCTTTACTTAGTGACGATCTTGTCAATGCCGGAAGAATTATTGGGCTAACTGGGCAACCTACTTATTTTTCTTTAGGAACTAAATATATTGGACCCATCATCGATTTTAGTATTGTTGGAGTAGTACAGAAAAATGGAGATTTTTCTCAAGGTTCTTACCTAGACCCTGCGATGGGATCATTACCTCTTACAACCGTTTTCAATGCCAAAGGAGTAGAAGTCTTCGGGAAATATAAATTCCAGAAGTTCTCTGTTTTAGTAGGATATAATCTTTACGTTCCGGATCTAAAGGATATATCAGAACAATATCACCTGGATCCCGGATTCAAAAAGAATGATATAATTGTAGGACTTTCCTATTCTCCCTTCAGATTTGCTCAAATTTATAGCGAACAAAGACTTTCTATGGGAAAAACAGCAGCAGGAGAAAGAGAAAAAAGTGTTTTCACCTTAGGTCTCAGAATTGATCTCTCAGGAAACTTTAGTAAGAAAATTAGTCTTTAACCGCTGTTTTCTTTCTTAAAAACTCAAGAATATTCCATCCCAATGCATCTACTTTTTTCAAACCTGCAGAAATAACGAATGCTAGAATAATATTAATGACATAAATGGTAACCATTAAAAGCCACCACGACATATTTTCTTTCAGAGGAACCACCAGAAAATAAACTAAGGATGAGCTTATCCCCTGTGCAAAATAGAAGAAGATAGCATTTTTACCTATATAAGTGATGAGATTTTCTTTAGTGACTTTTAATCTGTTATAAAGAACGAATAAGGTAACTAATGAAAACTGGGCCCAAATAATATAAGGAATCTGTGGCGGAAATTTATTCTTATTGATCTTATAGAAAATTTCATTTCCGTAATACCAGAACATCCATATTAAAGCTACTGCTACAAGGGTATATAGAACAGGAACAATTTTAGTGGGAATCTTTTTTCCACGCATTCTGTTTCCAATTAAGAATACTGTCATATAAAAGGCTACATAGCCCACTTGCCCTGTTGGGTAATACTCCGGGAAGATGTTGAATAATAAAGTGAGGCCTATACAAAGCCCAATGAACCAATTGATATGCCTTGGGAAAAATCTTAAGATTAATACTCCTAAAACAGTAAGAATATAATAGACTTTAAGATACCAAAAGCTTCCCATTACTACGGGGAAAGTATCAGCATTGGTATATTGATGAAGATACCAGTTGCCCAGGTTCTGCCATTGAGGGATGGTTGAAATACTGGTTGTGGAATATTTTGATCCAAATGTTGAATAAAAACTCTGCAGCCACTGCAGAGAAAAGAATGAAAGGCCAAATACTTTAAAGAAATAATCCAAAAAGAACAGAAAAGTCACAAAGATCATATAAGTGATCTGTAATTTGAGCAGTCTATAGAACGTTTTCTCAATATTAGTTCCTGAAGTGATTCCGCTTAATGCATAAAATAAAGCGACATCAAAAACAAGGGAAAAGACCCTTACTTCTGCAGGAATATAAAACTGCCCCGACCAGAAAGCTGTATGGATAAAGATAATGGATAGGGTAGCCAATCCTTTGGCGAAGTCAATATAGAGATCTCTGTTCATTATGATAGATATGGGGTCAAAAGTAAATAAACTTCTGTTATTTTTCAAATCAAATAAAAAGAGGCAGAACCTGATGGTCTGCCTCCTTTCTTAAATATGCTAAAAATGAATGTTTCTTTATTGAAGATGCTTAAATTCTTCCGCTGAAATTTCTCCGGACTGAATTTTTCTTAATTCATCTATATATTGGCTCATATAGGCATCAATTTCTGGGTTTACCTTGTTTTTAGCCATTTTGTAAGTTCCATTAAGAACTCCCTGATAATAATAGAAGAAATTGTAATCAAAGTTGGATGCATTAAGGTCATACTGTCCTAAAAGGAAACCTAAACGGACAGCTGATCTTCTCTGTGCAGGAGTACCATGGTGCCCCGGACTATTGGTTTGATAATCTCCAATGCTTTGAGCAAATTCGTAAGCAGCGGCAATTTCAGAGAAATTTGTTTTGTTATAACCATTTGGTCTTCTTAGGTAATATCCTGCGAAACCGTCAGCTTCAAGTTCATTAGGTCTTGCCGTATTTTCATTAACTGAAGGAAGTCCAAAGATATACTGTAGCTGATGTCCATACTCATGAGCAAGAATCATCGCATTGACAATATCACCGCCTTTTGCTTTTGCATCATAATAGATGGCGTATCCATAATAGATCTTTCCTGTAGAATAGGAAATTGCATTGTACGTTGAATTGAAATTGGATGCATCGTTCACAAAACGCAGAGTAGGATTGCTTCTTCCCCATAAACTTGCAATTTTAGTCATTTGAGCATTCATAAAATTGGTGTCTGTGGCATTCTGAAGTCCGGTCATTAAAACAGAGTTAGCACTCCAATTATTGTCTACATAAGAACAATTTTTTTCAACGGCTCCGGGTTGTTCAATTTTTGCACTAAGGCTTTCCTGTTGAGGAAGAACTGTCTCTTCCATTTTGTCATCACTACATGCTGTCAGGAATGATGCAGCAATAGCACCTGCTAGAAAGCAGAGGTTAAAGTTTCTTTTCATATAATTATTTAGTTGGTAAAACGAAGGTAAGAAATTATCTTTTATGTATGAGCACTTTAGTAATAAAAATTATTCAAAACATAGTGAATATATTTTTTCAATAAAAAACATTGCTTTGATTGTAAGGTGATTAGAAATTAATTTGTATATTTGCACCTCGAAATAACTAAAAATTTATAAACAATGTTTGCAATTGTAGAAATAGCAGGGCTTCAATACAAAGTTGAGCAAGACCAGAAGTTGTTTGTGAACCGTTTAAAAGGAGATAAAGGAGGAAAAGTTTCTTTCGATAAAGTTCTTCTTACTGTAAACGGAGCAATCACTGTAGGCGCCCCAGCTGTAAGCGGAATCACTGTGGAAGCAGAGATCCTAGACCACGTAAAAGCTGATAAAGTAATCGTTTTCAAAAAGAAAAGAAGAAAAGGTTACAAAGTTAAAAATGGTCACAGACAATCTTTAACTCAAATCATAATCACTGGTATTACAGGATTTGAAGGCGGAGCTAAAAAAGCAGCTAAAAAAGAAACTGTAAAGTCTGAAGTTCTTTCTGACAACGCAACTGTTAACTTTAGTGAAGATCACGAGTTGAACTATCACTTAAAGAAAAACAACTTGTCTCAGTCTAAAGAGAACAGAGAAACTTTAATTACTTTAGGTAAAGCAGTTAAAGTTGAATTAGAAAAGAAGATCCTTACTCATGAAGAAGTAGATGCTGCTATCATTAAGAATATTGATCAATTTAAAGCACTTAACAAATAATCCAGTAATAAAATGGCACACAAGAAAGGAGTCGGTAGTTCCAAGAACGGTAGAGAGTCTCACTCTAAAAGATTAGGGGTGAAGATTTTCGGAGGACAAGCTGCTATTGCAGGAAACATCCTTGTTAGACAAAGAGGTACTCAGCACCACCCAGGTGATAACGTGGGAATCGGTAAAGATCACACTTTGTTTGCATTAGTAGATGGTAAAGTAGTTTTCAGAAAGAAAGCAAACAACAGATCTTTCGTATCTGTAGAACCAAACGCGTAATTGTAAGCGTTTTATAAAAATTAAAGCCTCAGCATTTTGCTGAGGCTTTTTTTGTTTTCTTATCTAAAAGTTAATTTTATTATAAATAATCTACAGATGGTGAAATATTTATATATTTGCTGCATCTCAAATAACAAATCAGATGCGGAAGCCGAAAAGCTTATAGAGTAGGCAACAAATTAAAACTAAATACTATGAAAAATTTAAAAAAATTATCAAAAAGACAGCTGAAGACAATTGCTGGTGGTGAGACATGTCCAATTCCAGCTTCATGGTGCAGCGAATGGTGTGGTTGGAGTGCATGGCAAAAAGCTCATTGTGCCAATGCGGTTATTGATATGCCTTGCGACTGCTAGTCTATTTCATACAAACAGTCAAAAAATTGACATAGAATCTATGAAGAATTTAAAAAGACTTACAAAGAAGAGCCTGAAAAATATTAACGGAGGTTCAGAATATTGCCCTCCTGTAACAGATGATTGTTTCAATTGTTGCAGATGGGCACCACGGCAGAGGCAACGTTGTTTACTTGAAGTGCTATGTATGCCTTGCGATGAATAAATAAAAATAAAGCTGGAAGCATTGTTTCTGAAAAGCAGTGTTTTTAAATTTATCTGCTTCAGCAAATTCTAGAGGAGCTCTAGAAAAAAAATATATATAGAATAGACAATTAATTAAAACTAGATACTATGAAAAATCTGAAAAAATTAACAAAAAAGAATCTGAAAGAAATTAATGGTGGAGCCGGAAATTGCCCTCCTGTAGCAAGTTCTTGTAATGCGTGGTGCCGTTGGACTGCATGGCAGAAGTTACATTGCCCAAGTAATATCTTTGAAGAGCCTTGTGAGTGTATCTAATATAAACTATGCAGGCATGAGAAATTATAAAAAAATTACCAAGAAGCAATTGAAATCAATCATTGCAGGAAATGACTATATGTGTCCTGATTTTTTGGCAACAACATGTGCTCAATGGTGTGGGCTTACTCCTTGGCAGCAGCAATACTGCCCAAATGCAGTAGAAGAAATTATGCCTTGCCAGTGTTAATTTTTAAAGAATAATAAAGTAAATCGGGCGGCTTCGAAGAAGCCGCCCGATTCTTTATATCATATTATTTACTTAGAATCCTACCTGAATTCCGGCCTTAACGCCAAACTTTGAAATATCAGGTCTGTCAAGATAATTTCCTCTCCAGTTAAAATCTACTCTGAATAATCTTAAGTTTCCAATACCAATGTTTTCAATACCAAATCCATATTCATAGTAAATATGTTCACTTGGAGCAGAGTATTTAAAACCTTCCACATTAATTGCTTTGGATGCATCGCTCAAAGTCCCGTAAGCTGCTCGTATAAAAGCTACTTCTCTAAACTTTAGCTTTTTGATTAAAGGAATATAAGACAATATTTTACCATTAAAATGGTGTTCCAAATGAAGAGTCGTATAAGCATCGGCTACAAATTCATAATAATTAAGCTGTGAGAACGTATTCGGAACCAAACCATAAGAAAGGTTAGCGGGAATAATATTCTGTAAAGCCAAAGGAACTGTATTGAAATTTTTTCCGGCTTCAAAACTCACAACAGTTTTCCCTAATGTTCCGATCAAAAACGGTTTGTAGAACATAAACTGCAGCTTATCATAGTTGAAATCAGCATTGAATAAACCTTCAATACCTCTTGTGTACCTTAGTACAATAGTAGGAGCCAGGTTTCTCGCCTGATACCTGTCAATTCCGGTTTGGGAAAATCTTGCACCCGGTTTAGCGATCAAACTAATGGTAACATGAGAATCATTTACTGTTTTTCTTAGTTGACCATCCGGCTGATAATACATAAGGTTAAATTTTTCCGGAATGGCAGACTTTATACTTTGCATAACTCCATCAACTCTTATCTGTATGTTTTTCCAGGGTTCAATAGCAGCAAAAACACTTGTCTGATTTACAGAACTTAAAGAAATATTCTCTCCTCTCGCAAAAAACGTACTTGAAGATAAAGAGCGTGATGCCACTCCATCACCAGATGTAAGCTGTCCTCCTAGCTGAACAATGTCTCTGCTGGTTCCGGCTCCAATCATAAATCGATTAAGCCTGTTGAACATATATCGTGCTTCAGCTCCATATTTTACCTGATGGTCTTTAAATCCGTAAGCAGTATAGAATTGAACTCTCCAAGGGTCATTCAAACCAAAATAAGATCTTGCCCCGATTCTGATTCTGTCTCCTTCCACTTCATTTCTTCCATATATAGAGAAAATAGGTCCGAAGTCCACTCCTTTAAAAGCATTATAATAACGAGAACCAAGAGTTTCAAACAATTTTACCATACGATTGAACTTAGGCGTTTGTTGTAATTGATCCAACATTTTATATACACCCTGTTCAGATTTAGATAAAGTATCAGGCCTTGCCTTTGTCCAATAAGTCTCGTCTTTATCCGTGAACTTGTCCTCATATTCTTCTTCTTTTCGCTTGAAAACTTTCGGATCAAGAGGAATATTGAATTCATAGTTAGAATAATCAACCGATTTTCTGGCAATAATACTCTTAGATCCTTTCTTCTTTGAAAAAGGACTCATCTCAACCTCCGTAACCAATTTCTTAGGAAGGAATGTTGTTTCATCCGGATTATCATATTCCAGTTGAGTATAAACGCTATTGACAAAATTAACATTGATTTTTTGTGTTGATCTTAAAGTCGCTCCCAGAACAGCATAAGTATCTGTATCTATATAAAGATTTCCCTGAAATGCCAGCACATCCTTACGCTTAGGCTGATATCTTATTTGAAAAGCCTTTTCTCCATGAATAGAAATGGTATCTACAAGATTATAATCATAAGTTCCGAATCCATCTGTTCCTGCCGGACTCTGAAATCCAATATCAAAGTAATTTAAAATATTATCATAAATATTGATATCCCTGTAAAGGTTCTTTGCAGAAACAGTAATGACCTGATTATCTTGAAATCCTGAGGTTTTTTGAGCAACCAAAGTTCTTTTACTGTCTTTGTCTGGTTTATTCTTACCATAGTTTTCATAAACAGCCTCATTTAGGAATATAGGAAGACCAAGTCTTCCACTGGCAGTAGAATCTGCGTAATCAAAAATAAAATCCAGTTTATTGAAGATTTTCTTCTTCATAAAGGCGCTGTCTATATTATTAAGGTCAAATTGAGTCTTTTCATATTCTTTGTAAAAATAAGTATCAAACTTTTCCAGACCATTATTTCTTTTTTGAGCCCAAACTTTTTGCATAATAGCATAAGCCGGGTTTTCCTTTTTGTTTTTGTATTTGGGTTTTCCAGCCTGGATCACCACTTCCTGGATATTGCTTACCTTGGCCTGAGAAAGCTGAACAAAAATGTTCTCCGCATTTTCAGGAGTAACGTCAATGGTTTCTATAGTATAGTTCTTTTTGGCAAATCTTAACCTTTGAATAATACTGTCAGACTGAACACTGAAACTTCCGGAAGTTGTTGTAAGGATTGGAGCCTTGCTATCGTTAATAAAAATATCAACTTTGTTTACCTCTTTATTGTTTTTGGTATCAACAATCTTTCCGCTGGCCCTGTTTTGAGCATATGCGAAGCTGGTAATGGTCAGGAAAAAAAATAAAAAATAGTGTTTTTTGGAGTTGTTGTTTAACATCATTCGTTTCTTCAGGCAATTAGCACAAACAAAAAGTATGCAGTTTTTTAAAAAATATATAAAAAAATAAAATGTTCTTACATTTCTATGTAAAACGGCAAATTTAACAAAAATAGTACTATTATTTGAGAAAAAATTATTTCTATGTTTATTGTCTTAAGAGATAAGGATCAATTGATTAATGACAACGTAAAAAGTCACTGTATTTATGACTTATATCCACTGAAATTCTCGTTTTTAAGATATAATAGATTAAAAAATCTTTAACGACTCCAGCAAAAAAATGAATTTTTTCAAATTTGATCTTGCTTTTAATTATCCTAATCAATTAAAATTATTCCATAAAATTTTTCAGGAGCTATTTCCCGCTATCCACTCCTACTCCTCACGCCTTTACCCTCCAACGCTCACGCCCTCTACCTTTCCAAACCCTGTTGCGGGGTAACCGTTACTATCGGGGCTAGGGTAGTGGACATATATTATAAATAATGAGTAATAAGTAATAGAGGATGTTTTTTATAAAAACCTGTCTTCTTATATAAGTATACATTAATATCGCCTGAAGTCTTTGCCATTGGTGATGTTTAATCTTCTATTCCGGTAAGGACTCTCAAAAAAGCTACCTATTCCTTTAAGAAGATCGAGTGGCTCTTTCAATTAGATATACCAGAAAGCTATTCACAATACAACCAGCACTATCATCTGTGAAAATCCGTGTCATCTGTGGGAAATAAAAAAAACACTGCGTTTTTTCATAAAACAATCTTAGAGAATAATTATCATATCCTTCAGTCTCTTTATTTATCTATTTCCTCCGCACCATTCTTATCATCCTGTAAGGATCTCAACAGCGCATTATCAAAATAAACCTCTATCTATAATATCCAACGTACAGATTTTCATCAATAGGAGCCCACTCAAATAAATTAAGCACCTTTCCATTGGCTTTAGCCCAAACCTATTTTAAAATAATTCTGAAAACTTACCCCATGTATTATATATAATATATACCTTCCATTACTTATTACTTATCATTATATAGATGGTATATCATATAGAAACACACCCATTTCTCCCCAACTCTCATACCCTCGAACTCTTTCCTTCCAATCCCCAAACAAATGTTTAAAATTTTTCTCTCATAGTACCAGCGCTTTAAGAGTAAAATATTACCCGAATATGAATTTTATGTTAAATAAACTTGCGGGTAATGGATGAAGTTTCTATCTTTGCCCCACTGAAAAACGAAAGGGATTCGGTAAGCGCAGAGGAGCTTTTAGATAAGCATAAACATTATATTCTACGAGAGACAGGCGAAAAAAAAACTTTTAATTTTTAGGATTTAAAAGTTGCGAGTTAAAATAAAGTTTGTATCTTTGCAGTCCCAATTAAGGGAGCGCAGGAGTAGAGAGATTGAGGGTTAGGAAAGAGATTAAGGTTACTTAAAAAAACTTTAAAATTTTCTTTCGAAACATTTGGTCAGATGAAAATAAAGTTTTACTTTTGCACTCGCAAATACGGAGCGACACTGACAGAGAGATTGCTTCGTTAAAAAGCGAAAGATATAAAGATCATTGACATACAATATAACAACCAAGTAAGGAAAAACTAAAGCGTTAAAAAACTTTGAGTGAGTCAGACAAACATACAATGGAGAGTTTGATCCTGGCTCAGGATGAACGCTAGCGGGAGGCCTAACACATGCAAGCCGAGCGGTAGAGGTCTTTCGGGATCTTGAGAGCGGCGTACGGGTGCGGAACACGTGTGCAACCTGCCTTTATCTGGGGGATAGCCTTTCGAAAGGAAGATTAATACCCCATAATATGTTGAATGGCATCATTCGATATTGAAAACTCCGGTGGATAGAGATGGGCACGCGCAAGATTAGATAGTTGGTGAGGTAACGGCTCACCAAGTCTGCGATCTTTAGGGGGCCTGAGAGGGTGATCCCCCACACTGGTACTGAGACACGGACCAGACTCCTACGGGAGGCAGCAGTGAGGAATATTGGACAATGGGTGAGAGCCTGATCCAGCCATCCCGCGTGAAGGACGACGGCCCTATGGGTTGTAAACTTCTTTTGTATAGGGATAAACCTAGATACGTGTATCTAGCTGAAGGTACTATACGAATAAGCACCGGCTAACTCCGTGCCAGCAGCCGCGGTAATACGGAGGGTGCAAGCGTTATCCGGATTTATTGGGTTTAAAGGGTCCGTAGGCGGATGTGTAAGTCAGTGGTGAAATCTCACAGCTTAACTGTGAAACTGCCATTGATACTGCATGTCTTGAGTGTTGTTGAAGTAGCTGGAATAAGTAGTGTAGCGGTGAAATGCATAGATATTACTTAGAACACCAATTGCGAAGGCAGGTTACTAAGCAACAACTGACGCTGATGGACGAAAGCGTGGGGAGCGAACAGGATTAGATACCCTGGTAGTCCACGCCGTAAACGATGCTAACTCGTTTTTGGGTTTTCGGATTCAGAGACTAAGCGAAAGTGATAAGTTAGCCACCTGGGGAGTACGTTCGCAAGAATGAAACTCAAAGGAATTGACGGGGGCCCGCACAAGCGGTGGATTATGTGGTTTAATTCGATGATACGCGAGGAACCTTACCAAGGCTTAAATGGGAAATGACAGGTTTAGAAATAGACTTTTCTTCGGACATTTTTCAAGGTGCTGCATGGTTGTCGTCAGCTCGTGCCGTGAGGTGTTAGGTTAAGTCCTGCAACGAGCGCAACCCCTGTCACTAGTTGCCATCATTAAGTTGGGGACTCTAGTGAGACTGCCTACGCAAGTAGAGAGGAAGGTGGGGATGACGTCAAATCATCACGGCCCTTACGCCTTGGGCCACACACGTAATACAATGGCCAGTACAGAGGGCAGCTACACAGCGATGTGATGCAAATCTCGAAAGCTGGTCTCAGTTCGGATTGGAGTCTGCAACTCGACTCTATGAAGCTGGAATCGCTAGTAATCGCGCATCAGCCATGGCGCGGTGAATACGTTCCCGGGCCTTGTACACACCGCCCGTCAAGCCATGGAAGTCTGGGGTACCTGAAGTCGGTGACCGTAACAGGAGCTGCCTAGGGTAAAACAGGTAACTAGGGCTAAGTCGTAACAAGGTAGCCGTACCGGAAGGTGCGGCTGGAACATCTCATTTTAGAGCGTCTTTTAGACGATAAACAAAATTAGTATCTTCGGATACAAGTACTTATTCAAAGTAAAGCTTTAGTTTTTTGTTTGGTTGATTATATTAAAAATACAAAACCCACTAGAAATTAGTAAAGGGATTGAGAGAGACAAGGATGAAGATAGGATGGTCAGTTAAATCTGATATCTGTTATCTGAAATCTGTTAGTCTAACAGACAGTCTCGTAGCTCAGCTGGTTAGAGCGCTACACTGATAATGTAGAGGTCGGCAGTTCGAGCCTGCCCGAGACTACTAATTAAAAAGACGGGAAGATATAAGACATCAGATGTCAGACAATAAAGTCTGTAATCTGAGATCTAAAATCTGAAGTCTACTAGAGGGGAATTAGCTCAGCTGGCTAGAGCGCCTGCCTTGCACGCAGGAGGTCAAGGGTTCGACTCCCTTATTCTCCACAGTTTTGGAAGACTGATTTAAAAGTTACGGATAGAGCCAAAAACAATATTCGTTCATCAGTTGGACAAGAAGAATTTAAGATCATTGACATTAACGGTAAAGACATCACAAAGAGATAACCGAGCACTTTCGAGTGCCGAGTTTATAAAAATATCGATAAATTTAATTTATCAAAAAATACTGAACTAATTTAATATTAGGAAAGAAATCGTTAAGGGCGTATGGCGGATGCCTAGGCTTTCAGAGGCGAAGAAGGACGTGGTAAGCTGCGAAAAGCTGCGGGGATTGGCACACACGAATTGATCCGCAGATGTCCGAATGGGGCAACCCGTCTGGTTGAAGACCAGTCACTCTAAATTTATTTAGAGAGCAAACCCGGAGAACTGAAACATCTAAGTACCCGGAGGAAAAGAAATCGAAGAGATTCCGTAAGTAGTGGCGAGCGAAAGCGGATTAGCCCAAAAGCTAATTTATGTTTAATAGAATGTTCTGGAAAGAACGGCCGTAGAGGGTGATAGCCCCGTATATGAAAGGCATATTTAAGTGATAAATGAGTAGGGCGGGACACGTGAAATCCTGTCTGAATATGGGGGGACCATCCTCCAAGGCTAAATACTCCTGAAAGACCGATAGTGAACAAGTACTGTGAAGGAAAGGTGAAAAGCACTTCGAATAGAAGGGTGAAATAGAACCTGAAACCGTACGCCTACAAGCGGTCGGAGCAGCATTAAGCTGTGACGGCGTGCCTTTTGCATAATGAGCCTACGAGTTAATTTTACTAGCGAGGTTAAGGACTTCAGGTCCGGAGCCGGAGCGAAAGCGAGTCTGAATAGGGCGGATAGTTAGTAGGATTAGACGCGAAACCTTGTGATCTACCCATGGGCAGGTTGAAGCTCTGGTAACACAGAGTGGAGGACCGAACCGGTTGACGTTGAAAAGTCTTCGGATGACCTGTGGGTAGGGGTGAAAGGCCAATCAAACTGGGAGATAGCTCGTACTCTCCGAAATGCATTTAGGTGCAGCGTCGTATATAAGTTTATTAGAGGTAGAGCTACTGATTGGATGCGGGGGTTTCATCGCCTACCAATTCCTGACAAACTCCGAATGCTAATAAATGTTCTACGGCAGTGAGGGCATGGGTGCTAAGGTCCATGTCCGAGAGGGAAAGAACCCAGACCAACAGCTAAGGTCCCAAAATATATGTTAAGTTGAAGCAACGCGGTTGGACTGCATTGACAGCTAGGATGTTGGCTTGGAAGCAGCCATTCATTTAAAGAGTGCGTAACAGCTCACTAGTCGAGCGGTCCGGCATGGATAATAATCGGGCATAAACATATTACCGAAGCTATGGATTTGTATTTTAGATACATCTGGTAGGAGAGCATTCTATTTGCGCCGAAGCAGTACTGTGAGGTATTGTGGAGCGGATAGAAAAGAAAATGTAGGCATAAGTAACGATAAAGCGGGCGAGAAACCCGCTCACCGAAAGACTAAGGTTTCCTCAGCCATGCTAATCAGCTGAGGGTTAGTCGGGACCTAACGCGAACCCGAACGGGGAAGTGGATGGACAATGGGTTAATATTCCCATACTTGCTCACACTAAAAAGGGGACGGAGTGCCGTACTTACTGGAGACTGACGGAATAGTCAAGGCCTAGCCTTCGGGCGAAGCTGCTGTAGGGAAAGTGCTTCCAAGAAAAGCCGAAGTGAAGCAACCCGTACCAAAACCGACACAGGTAGTCGAGGAGAGAATCCTAAGGTGCTAGAGTGAATCATGGTTAAGGAACTAGGCAAAATAGTCTCGTAACTTCGGGAGAAGAGACGCCATCAGCAATGGTGGCCGCAGTAAAGAGGCCCAGGCGACTGTTTATCAAAAACACAGGACTCTGCAAAATCGAAAGATGCAGTATAGGGTCTGACACCTGCCCGGTGCTGGAAGGTTAAGGAAGGTGCTTAGGGTTAAACCGAAGGCATTGACTGAAGCCCCAGTAAACGGCGGCCGTAACTATAACGGTCCTAAGGTAGCGAAATTCCTTGTCGGGTAAGTTCCGACCTGCACGAATGGTGTAACGATCTGGGCACTGTCTCAACCATGAGCTCTGTGAAATTGTAGTATCGGTGAAGATGCCGATTACCCGCAATGGGACGAAAAGACCCTGTGAACCTTTACTATAACTTCGTATTGACTTTGAGTAAGTAATGTGTAGGATAGGTGGGAGGCTATGAAGTGGGCACGCTAGTGTCTGTGGAGCCGACGTTGAAATACCACCCTTTACTTACTTGGAGCCTAACTTCTTTTAGAAGGACATTGCGTGGTGGGTAGTTTGACTGGGGTGGTCGCCTCCAAAAGAGTAACGGAGGCTTTCAAAGGTACCCTCAGCACGCTTGGTAACCGTGCGTAGAGTGTAATGGCATAAGGGTGCTTGACTGTGAGACCAACAAGTCGATCAGGTGCGAAAGCAGGACATAGTGATCCGGTGGTTCCGTATGGAAGGGCCATCGCTCATAGGATAAAAGGTACTCCGGGGATAACAGGCTAGTCTCCCCCAAGAGCTCACATCGACGGGGAGGTTCGGCACCTCGATGTCGGCTCGTCACATCCTGGGGCTGGAGAAGGTCCCAAGGGTTGGGCTGTTCGCCCATTAAAGTGGCACGCGAGCTGGGTTCAGAACGTCGTGAGACAGTTCGGTCTCTATCTATTGCGGGCGTTAGATGTTTGAGAGGGCTTGATTCTAGTACGAGAGGACCGAATTGAACAAACCTCTGGTGTATCAGTTGTACCGCCAGGTGCACTGCTGAGTAGCTACGTTTGGAAGAGATAAGCACTGAAAGCATATAAGTGCGAAACTCGCCTCAAGATGAGACATCTTTTAAGGGTCGTGGGAGATGACCACGTTGATAGGCTATAGGTGTAAAGACAGTAATGTCATAGCCGAGTAGTACTAATTACCCGTAGATTTATAGCCTGATATGGCGCACGAAAGTGCAGCAAGGTTAGCTCTTTGTGAAAGTTTTTATCGATTAAAACAGATGTCAGATATAAGACATCAGATAACAGACTTAAAGTCTGAGATCTGAAATCTATCCTCTGATATCTTATATAAAGCCTTTAGGGTGGTTTTAGCGGTGGGGCTCACCTGTTCCCATTCCGAACACAGAAGTTAAGCCCACCAGCGCCGATGGTACTGCTAACGCGGGAGAGTAGGCCGCCGCCAGTTTTTATTTTATTTTTAAAAGTCTCATACAGTAATGTATGAGACTTTTTTTTGTTATATACTCAAATCCAAAACACAA